>NZ_JBWKZF010000009.1:0-103239 GCF_059424195.1 Caulobacter sp. GW456-12-1-14-TSB4 | reverse complement strand
CCCCCCCCCCCCCCCCCCCCCCCCCCCCCCCGCGACTCTGTCCAGACCATGGCCGCTTCTCCTGATGACCCGATGATCCTGGTCGGCCGCGTGGCCGGCGGCTTCGGCGTGCGCGGCGAGGTGCGGATTTCGACCTATACCGAAGACCCGATGAGCATCGCGGCCTTCAAGGCGCTGAAGCGACAGGACGGCTCGCCCGCCCTGACCATCGCCTCGGCCCGCAAGACCAAGGACGGCGTCGTCTGCCGCTGCCCTGGCGTCGAGACCAAGGAAGCCGCCGACGCCCTGCGCGGCCTGCGTCTCTACGTCCCCCGCTCGGCCCTGCCGACCCCGGACGAGGACGAGTTCTACCTGACCGACCTGGTGGGCCTGACGGTCCGCCACATCGCCACCGACGTGCTGCTGGGCCGCGTGAAGAGCGTCCAGAACTTCGGGGCTGGCGACATCCTCGAGATCACGCCCGACCTGGGCGGTCCGACTTGGTACCTGCCGTTCACGCGGGCGGCCGTGCCCGAGGTCAAGATCGGCGAAGGCCTGATCCTGGCCGATCCGCCCGCCCTGGTGGGCGAACAGGAAGGCCCCGACAAGGAAGGTCAGGGCGAAGACGAAGAACTGGGCGACCGGGACTGAACTTCCTAAGAGGGACCTTGGCGATGTCGGACGGAAAATGGCGGGTCACCGCCTCGCGCCACATCCACAAGGACCGCTGGATCAGCCTGCGCGCCGATGACTGCGTGACCGACGAGGGCGCGGTGGTCGCGCCCTACTATGTCCTGGAATATCGTGACTGGGTCGAACTGGTGGCCCTCGATGCGGACAACAATGTCCTGCTCGTGAAGCAGTACCGCCACGGCCTGGGCGACATCTCCACCGAACTTCCGGCGGGCGGCATGGACCCAGGCGAGACCGATCCCGTCGCCGCGGCCGGGCGTGAGCTGCTGGAAGAGACGGGTTGCGCCGGGATCCTCAGCCTGGTCGGCGAAAGCTGGCCCAACGCCGGCACGCACACCAATCGGACGCACATCGTCCTGGCGCGCGATGTGGTCCGCGTGGCCGCGCCGAAGGACGATCCGGGCGAACGCATCGAGGCGCTGTGGGTGTCGGCCGCCGAGGCCATCCGCATGGCCTTGGCCGGCGAGCTCACGGTCGGCATGCAGACCAGCGCCCTGCTGCGGGGCCTGGCGGCCGCCGGCGTGGCGCGGATCGAACTCGCCTAGCGCTTACTTCCGCACCCGCATCAGGCATTCCTGGGCGACCGAGGCGACCAGCTTGCCGTCGTGGCTGAACATCTGGCCGCGCACCAAGCCACGGCCCTGCGAGGCGCTGGGGCTGTCCTGGGCGAATAGGGTCCAGTCGTTGAAGTCGAACGGGTGGTGGAACCACATGGCGTGGTCCAGGCTGGCGGCCTGGATGCCCGGCGTCGTCCAGATCAGGCCGTGCGGGCGCAGGGCGCTTTCCATGAATGCCATGTCCGAGGCGTAGGCCAGGGCGGCCTGCTGCATCTTGATGTCGTCGCCCAGCGGGGCCTTGGCCCGCATCCAGACTTCCTTGGCGCCCGGCTTCTTCACCGGGGCGACCGGGTTCTGGATATCGACCCAGCGGATGTCGACCGGGTTCGGCCGCTCGGCTTGGGCGATGATCTTCGGATGGATCGGCGGAACCATGGCCTTGAAGGCCTCGGCCACGGTCGGCAGGCTCTCGGGATCGGGCGCGGCCGGCATGTCCGACTGGTGCTCGAAGCCCTCTTCCGGCGTCTGGAACGAGGCGGCTAGGTTGAAAATCTGCTCGCCGTGCTGGATGGCGGCGACGCGGCGGGTCGTGAAGGTGCCGCCGTCGCGGGCCCGCTCGACCTCGTAGAGTACCGGGGCGGTGACGTCGCCCGGGCGGATGAAATAGGCGTGCAGCGAGTGGCAGATCCGGTCCGGCACGGTCTTGTAGGCCGCCAACAAGGCCTGGGCGATGACCAGGCCGCCGAAGATGCGCGGGAAGCCGTCGTTCGGGCTGACGCCTCGGAACAGGTTCACCTCGATCGGCTCGAGGTCGAGGATGTCGGCGAGGTTCTCGGTCGTCTGCATGGCGCAGTGCGATAAGCCTCGTTTTGCTGCATCGCAAGACGTCACCTTGCGTCAGGCGAACCGGGTCCCCATCGTGGGACGATGCGCCGCAGCCCGCCCGTCATCCACCACCCCGCCTTCCGCGCCGAGATGCCGGCGGGGCACCGCTTCCCGATGGACAAGTTCTCGCGTCTCGCCTCGTTGCTGGAGGCGCAAGGCGTTCCGGGTCCGGACGGGTTCGTCAGGCCCGAGTTCATCGACGTCGAGACCCTGCGGCTGGCCCACACCGAGGACTATGTCCGCGGCGTGATCGAGCTTTCGCTGCCGGCCGAGGTGGTGCGGCGGATCGGCATGCCCAATACCGACAGCGTCGCCACGCGGGCCAGGGCGGCGACCGGTGGCACCTTGCTGGCGGCGCGACTGGCTCTGGAGCACGGGATCGCCTGTAACACGGCCGGCGGCAGCCATCACGCCTCGGCCGAGAGCGGGGCGGGGTTCTGCGTGTTCAACGATGTGGCGGTGGCGGCCAAGCGGCTGTTGGCCGAGGGCGCGATCGGCCAGGCCCTGGTCGTCGATCTCGACGTCCACCAGGGCGACGGCACGGCGCGGATTTTCGAGGGCGATCCCAGCGTCTTCACGCTGTCGATGCATGCCGAGAAGAACTTCCCGCATCGCAAGGCTGTCAGCGATCTCGACGTCGAGCTGGCCGACGGGACCGGGGACGAGGCCTATTTGGAAAAGCTGGGGGAGATCCTGCCGGCGCTGCTGCGCAGCGTCCGGCCGGACATCGTCTTCTTCAATGCGGGAGTCGATCCGCACGCGGACGACAAGCTGGGCCGCCTGTCGCTGACCGACGAGGGTCTGGAGCGACGGGAAGCCTATGTCCTGGGCGCTTGTCTTTCGTCTGAGATCCCCGTGGTCGGGGTCATCGGCGGTGGCTACGACGCGGATATCGATCGTCTGGCGGGCCGCCACGCCATCCTGCATCGGACGGCGAAATCTCTTTATTCTTAAGCGTTTAGTTCGGTCGTTCTGTCGCCATCTCCGTCGAGGCGGCCCAGCTGGGCGGCCCGACGGAGGTTACGCGGCGATCACTTAGAAGCTCGTGGCGAGCGAACCGGCGATGACGACGAGCGGCAGAACGGCCAGAACGAGCGAGGCGAAACCGGCGACGGCGTTGGTCTTCATGGTCATGGTCTTGATCCCTGTTTTTGTTGTCCGGCGCCCGTTGGCGTCCGGTGATCAGGGATATAGGCGCTGACTCTCGTTAATGCACGTTACTCATGCTTCATGACGCCGTTTTAAGAAACTTTGTCGCACCAAAGCCGCATTACAGAGGATTAATGTGGTCGCCAAATTTAGTTTCTTGGGAAACATTATCCTTTGAGACGATCGTTCCGGACCCTGACGATTAATCATCACTGGGCGCGACGAGGAAGAGTCCCCGCATCGTCGCGATGGGTGCCGAGCGTGTCTCTTGCCAGGCCTCGACGTGGACATTGGCGATGCGGCGGCCCAGCTTCTTGATGCTGGCGCGGGCATAGGTGGTCAGCGGCCGGCCCGAGCGCAGATACTCGATCGAAACGTCGATGGTGCGCGGCTGGCGTTTCATCGGCGCGGCCACGGACAGCTGGGCGAGAGCCGTCATCTCCATGAACGCCCCCAGCACTCCGCCGTGGATGGCCGGCAGCATCGGATTGCCGACGATGTGGTGGGCGAACGGCAGGATGGCGGTCATCTCGTCGCCGGCCAGCTCGGCCTTGATCCCCAGGAAGCGGGCATAGGGGATGGAGTCCAGCATCGAGACCAGACGGGTGTCGACTTCGCTCATTGGCCGGCGCTCCCGGTCTTGGCCCGCGTCTCGCGTGGCGGCTTGAGGTTGGCGCCGGGTTTCTTGCCGGCGCTCGAGTCCAGCATGAAGGTCGCCTGGGCGGTGGCGACGGGGTCCTCCGGATCGCGGTCGTAGGCGACGGCGCGGACGAAGGCGACCGAGCGGGTCAGCTTGTAGCAGTGGGCCCTCGCCATGACGTCCAGGCCCGGCTCGGCGGCGCGCATGTAGTCGATGCGCAGGTCCAGGGTGGCGATCGAGGTGAAGGTCTCCATCGCCGCGTGCACGGCCTGGCCGCTGGCGTGGTCCAGCAGGGTGGTGACCACCCCGCCGGCGATGACCCCCGTCTCGGGATCACCGATGATCTCGGGCCGGTAGGGGACCTTCAGGATCGCGACCGCGTCGCCGATCTCCAGGGTGGTGAAGCCCAGGGCCTTGGCCTGCGGGCTGCCCTCGTTCATCGCCGTGGCGATGAGTTTCGTCTGCTCGTGATCGCTCATGTGGATAGGCTTAGCGCTTCCCGCGTTGTCATATCCAGCCGTGATCAAGCCCGAAGACCTTCTCTGTCCCCGGCCGGACGGCCTCTACTGCCCGCCGGGAGACTTCTTTATCGACCCTGTCCGCCCCGTGGACCGGGCCGTGATCACCCATGGCCATGCCGACCATGCCCGCGCCGGGCACGGGACGGTGGCCGCCACGCCCGAGACCCTGGCGATCATGGCGACCCGGTATGGCGAGGACTTCACCGAGCGTCGCCAGGCCGCGCCCTACGGCGAGAGTTTCTCTCACAACGGCGTCGAAGTGACCCTGGTCCCGGCCGGCCACGTGCTAGGCTCGGCCCAGGCGGTGGTGCGCTGGAAGGGCCTGACCATGGTGGTCTCCGGCGACTACAAGCGTCGCTGCGACCCGACCTGCGCGCGGTTCGAGCCCGTGCCGTGCGACGTCTTCATCACCGAGGCGACCTTCGGCCTGCCGGTCTTCCGCCATCCCGACGACGCCGGCGAGATCAGGAGCCTGCTGGCTTCGGTCGAGCAGTTCCCCGAGCGTTGCCACATCGTCGGGGCCTATGCGCTGGGCAAGGCGCAGCGGGTGATCAAGCTGCTGCGCGAGGGCGGCTGGGACAAGCCGATCTTCGTGCATGGGGCGCTGGAGCGGCTGAACGCCCTGTACGAAGCCCACGGTGTCGAACTGGGCCCGTTGGCCCCGGCGACCTCGTCCGGCCCAAAGGTGGCCTTCGCCGGCCAGATCATCATTGCCCCGCCTAGCGCCATCGCCAACAGCTGGTCGCGGCGGTTTCCGGACCCGGTCGATTGCTTCGCCTCGGGCTGGATGCGAGTGCGAGCGCGGGCGAGGCAGCGGGGTGTCGAGCTGCCGTTGATCCTCTCCGACCATGCCGACTGGGATGAGTTGACGGGGACGTTGAGCGAGCTCCGACCCGGCGAGGTCTGGATCACCCACGGACGGGAAGAGGCGCTCGAGCGCTGGTGCGAACTGGAAGGTTTGCCGGCTCGCGCGCTGCGGTTGGTCGGCTACGACGAGGAAGAGGGCGAGTAGCTCCCATCTAGCCCCTCTTCCTAAAGGAGAGGATTTTCACCCACGTACCGGGCTCGGGGTCTTATCAGCCGCCCCGTCTGGAGCTGCTCGATCGCGTGAGCGGCCCAGCCCGCGCTCCGCGCCGTCGCGAACAGGATGAACGGCGCGTCAGCGGGCAGTTTCAGCATCCGCGCCAGGGTCACCAAGGCGAAGTCGATGTTCGGCAACAGCCCCGTCGCGGCTTCGGTCGCCGTGCGCAACTCGGCCAGCAGAGGCGGGGCCTCGAAGGCCGCCAGCAGCGCCGCCGCGCGGGGATCGCCATCGGGATAGAGCGGGTGGTCAAAGCCCGGCATCGATGCGCCGCGCGCGAGCCGCGCCGAAACGGCATGAGCGGCGTCGCGCCGCTCGGCTTCCTCGACAAAGGCCTCGACCCGCGCGGCCATGCCGCCGTGTAGCGGTCCCGACAAAGCCGACAGCCCGGCGAGGCAGGCCGCCGACAGCGACGCGCCGGTCGAGGCCGCCACCCGCGCCGCGAAGGTCGAGGCGTTCAACTCATGATCGGCCAGCAGCACCAGGGTGCGGCGGACGAGATCGGCGCCGACGGCGTCCAGGCCCCAGGCGGCGGCGAAGCGAGCGTGGGCAGGGCCTTCGCCGGCTTGGCCCGTGGCGGCGTCGACCACGGCCTCCAGCAGGTCGGCGGCTTCCATGGCCAGGGCGAGCGGCGCGCGGCCTCGGGCCGGCGGTTCGCGACCGGCGCGGGCGGCCAGGGTGAGGAACAGTCGCGCTCGCGCGCTGTCGGCGGGCGGCGGCTCCGGCCGGCGGGACGACTTCAGCGCCGCGCCGTGGCCGCCGCGCAGCAGCCGGCCGACGTTTTCCAGGGTCAGGCCCTGCTCGGCCAATTCGACCGCGTCGCGACCTCGGTACCAGAGTCTCCCGCCGGCGACCGTGGTGATGGCCGAGGGCAGCACCGGCTCGCCCCAGGCGATGGCCTCGGCGGCGACGTCGGCGGCGCGGCGGCCGCGCGCCTTCTTCTGGGCCAGGGCGGCGACGTCCGAGGCGCGGTAGAGGCTTCGGCGCGGGTCGTGTGGATGGGCGGCGGCCTCGATCCGGCCCCGGCTGACATAGGCATAGAGGGTCTGCGGCCGTATCCCCAGCCGTTCCAGAACCTGATCCGCGTCCAGCCAATCCGCCATATAGATTGATTATATTGATCAAGATTGACGATCAAGCGCGGCCGGCGCTTTTCGACATTACGAAAGGAGACCGCACATGTCTGATGGTCTTGAGGGCGTCATCGCCGCCCGCACCGTTCTGTCCGATGTCGACGGGGCCAAGGGTCGCCTGGTGATCCGGGGCTACGCCGTCGAGGATCTGTCGGGTCGCACCCGCTATGAGGAGGCCGCGCACCTGCTGTTCGACGGCTTCTTCGAGGACGCGCCGTCGGATCTCGCGCCAGCCCTGGGCGAGGCTCGCGTCCGCGCCTTTGCCGAGGTCGCCGCCCTGGACGAGGGCCTGGCCCGTCGCGACCCGGTCGAGGCCATGCGCGCTCTGCTGGCTCGCCTGCCGGACGGCGACGACCTGCCGACCGCCCTGTTGCTGATCGCCGCCCCGGCCGTCTTCACCCCCGCCGTGCTGCGGGTGGCCAAGGGCGAAAGCCCCGTGGCGCCTGACCCGGCCCTGTCGCACGCCGCCGACATCCTGCGGATGACGCGTGGGATGCCCGCCACCGACGCCGAGGCCGCCGCCCTGGACGCCTACCTCGTCACGGTCTGCGACCACGGCCTGAACGCTTCGACCTTCGCCGCCCGGGTGGTGGCCTCGACCCGCGCGGGCCTGACCTCGGCGGTGCTGGCGGGGTTGTCGGCCCTGAAAGGCCCGCTGCATGGCGGCGCGCCCGGTCCGGTGATCGAGATGCTGGACGAGATCGGCACGCCCGAGAACGCCCGCCCCTGGCTGGAGAAGGCCCTGGCGCGCGGCGACCGGCTGATGGGCTTCGGGCATCGTATCTACCGTGTCCGTGACCCGCGCGCCGACGCCCTGAAGGCGGCCGTGCGCAAGCTGTCGGCGGCCTCGCCCAGCCTGCCGGGCCGCGTCGCCTTCGCCGAGGCCGTCGAGCAGGCGGCCCTGGAAATCCTGCGCGAGCACAAGCCCGACCGGCCGCTGGACACCAATGTCGAGTTCTACACGGCGCTGCTGCTGGAGGCCCTGGGCCTGCCGCCGTCCAGCTTCACCTGCGTCTTCGCCATGGGCCGCGTCGCCGGCTGGCTGGCCCATGCGCGGGAGCAACTGGCCGGCGGCCGCCTGATCCGGCCGCAGTCGGTCTATGTCGGGCCGGAGGCTCGCGCAGCGGCTTAGCCAACTGCGGCGGTGTGCGGTAGATAGGGCTCATGTCCCTGTCCGCCGCCGCCGATCCGAAAGCCACGCGCAACGTCGCGCTGCTGTCCGTGGCGACGGCGACCGTCCTGATCATCGTCAAGGCGATCGCCTGGCGGGCCAGCGACAGTGTGGCGATCCTGGCCTCGCTGTCGGACTCGGCGCTAGACTTGGTCGCCTCGCTGATCACCCTGCTGGCGGTGCGCTACGCGGCCGAGCCGCCGGACGCCGAGCACCGCTTCGGTCACGGCAAGGCCGAGGCCTTCTCCAGCCTGATGCAGGGCGGCCTGGTCTTCGCCTCCGGGGCGCTGATCGGGCGCGAGGCGTTCCAGGCCTTCCTCCATCCGCGTCCGGTCGAGCACGGCCTGGCCGGCGTGATCGTGATGATCGTCTCCATCGTCCTGACCCTGGGCCTGATCACGGCCCAGAGCCGGGTACTGAAGGCCAGCGGCTCGATCGCCATCGCCGGAGACCGGGCGCACTACGCCGCCGATCTCGGTTCGAACGCCGTGGCGCTGGTCGGGGTGGCGGCGGCGTCGTGGCTGGGCCTGTCCTGGGTCGATGCAGCGGCGGGCCTGGTCGTGGCGCTGTGGCTGATCTGGGGGGCGGTCGGCGTGTTCCGCGACGCCTCGAACCAGCTGCTGGACCATGAGCTGCCCGAGGGGGACCGCGCCAAGATCCTGGCCCTGGCCACCGCCGACCCCCGTATCCTGGGCGTCCACCAGCTGCGGACTAGGGCCTCGGGGCCTTACGTCCACATCCAAATGCACGCCGATCTCGACGCGGACATCGCCCTGGCCGAGGCCCACACGATCATGGTCGAGGCCGAGAACCGCCTGCTGGAAGCCTTCCCGGCGGCCGATATCCTGATCCACCCGGACCCGCGCGGTAAGGCCGAGCCGCACGGCGGCCTCTTCGCCCAGCCTGTCGAGGGTTGAGTTCCCAGAGCGTGTGAGAGTACGGAAGCCGTATGAACGACGCCCTCTCGCACCTTCCCCGCGCCTTCGCCGGCAAGACCGTGCTGGTCCTCGGCGACGTGATGCTGGACCGCTTCATCTATGGCGCGGTCGACCGCATCTCGCCCGAGGCGCCGGTGCCGGTGATCGCGGTCGAGAAGGAGACCGCCATGCTGGGCGGGGCGGGCAATGTCGCCCGTAACGTCGCCGCCCTTGGGGCCAAGGCGGTACTGATCGGCCTGGTCGGCCAGGACGACGCCGGCGCGGCCCTGCGCGGCATGATCGACGCCGAGCCGGGCCTGGAAGCCGAGCTGGTCGTCGACGCCCACCGCCGCACGACCGAGAAGGTCCGTTACATCTCCGGCTCCCACCAGATGCTGCGCGTTGACCGTGAGGATCGCGGCCCCGGCGACGCCGCCACGCTGCTGTCCGCCTTCAAGGCGCACCTGGCCGCCGCCGATGTCGTGGTGCTGTCCGACTACGCCAAGGGCGTGCTGACGGTCGAGGTCGTGCGCGGGGCGATCGACGCGGCCCGCGCCGCCGGCAAGCCGGTGATCGTCGATCCCAAGAGCCGCGACTTCGCCCGTTATGACGGCGCGACCCTGATCAAGCCCAACCGCAAGGAGGCCGCCGAGGCCACCGGCGTCACCGACAATACCGACGAAGCCTCGGAAGACGCCGGCGCGGCGATCCTGGCCATGGCCCCGGGCCTGGACGCGGCCCTGATCACCCGTGGCGGGGCCGGCATGACCCTGTCGGTGCGCGGCGAGGCGCCGGTGCATCTGCCGGCCACCGCCATCGAGGTGTTCGACGTCTCGGGGGCCGGCGACACCGTTGCCGCGACGTTGGCTCTCGCCGTAGCGGCCGGCGCGAGCCTGGTGGACGCCGCCCACCTGGCCAACCTGGCCGGCGGGCTGGTGGTGGCCAAGCTGGGCACCGACGTTGTCACCGCCGCCGAGCTGACGGCCGTCGCGGTCTCGGCCCAGGGCGAGCCCGGCGAGATCAAGATCGCCGATCGCGAACAGGCCAAGGCGATCGTCGAAGGCTGGCGGGCGCGCGGCCTGAAGGTCGGCTTCACCAACGGGTGCTTCGACCTCCTGCACCCCGGCCACCTCTCGCTGCTCAGCCAGGCCAAGGCCGCCTGCGACCGGCTGATTGTCGGCCTCAACACCGACGTCTCGGTCTCCAAGCTGAAGGGCCCGACCCGTCCGGTGCAGAAGGAAACCGGCCGCGCCACGGTGCTGGCCTCGCTGTCGTCGGTCGACCTGGTGGTGCTGTTCGGCGAGGACACGCCCTTGGAACTGATCAAGGCCTTCCGCCCCGACGTGCTGGTCAAGGGCGCCGACTACACGGTCGAGACGGTGGTCGGGTCCGACATCGTGCTCGGCTATGGCGGCAAGGTTGTCTTGGCCGAACTCAAGCAAGGCCAGAGCACCACGAACCTGATTGCTCGGATGAACAGCTGATCGCGAGCGCGTCAGGCGAAGTGTGAGCGGTTCGCCGCCCGGACGCGCGACATAAGTGTGTAAAGCGCCGTACAAAGGCCTGCTTTTCCTGGGTAAACCCCGTTCGGCAATCTCTTGTTAAGCAAAACGGCGCATCGCTCTTTCGATGCAGCCTGAGCGCACCTGGGCATGAGCGTCGAACGCACCCTTCACCATTTCCCGCTGGATCCCGCCTCGCGACAGGTGCGTCTGGCGCTGGGCGAGAAGCGGCTGCCGTTCCTCGAGGTGCAGGTCCGCTACTGGGAGATGCCGCAGGAGTTCACCTCGCTGAACCCGTCGGGCATGCCGCCGGTGCTGGTCGAGACCCGCAACCAGCGCAACCTCGTCGTCTGCGAAACCCGGGCCATCCTCGAGCATATCGAGGAGACCGAGAGCGAACCGGCCTTGCTGGGCCGCGACGCCAGCGAACGCGCCGAGGCCCGCCGCCTGATGCAGTGGTTCGACCGCAAGTTCGACAACGAGGTCAACGGCTTCCTCCTGCACGAGAAGATGGAGAAGCGTCTGCTGCGGATGGGCGCGCCGGACCTGGCCGCCCTGCGCCAGGGCCGCGAAGCCTTGAAGGCGCATCTGGGCTATATCGACGGCCTGCTGCAGACCCGCGACTGGCTGGCCGGTCGCCGCATGAGCCTGGCCGACTTCGCCGCCGCCGCGCACCTGTCGGTGATCGACTATTTCGGCGACGTGCCCTGGAAGGACTTCCAGACGGCCAAGACCTGGTACATGAAGCTGAAGTCGAGGCCGGCCTTCCGTCCGATCCTGGCCGACCGCTGGCCCGGCCTCGCGCCGGCCGCGCACTATGACGACCTCGACTTCTGAGCTTTCTCCCGAAGCGATCAAGGCTGAGATCCGCGCCGAGGCCCTGAAGCTGGGGTTCTCGACCTGCGGCTTCGCCGACGCGGCGGCGGCCTGGCCCAACGGCGAGTGGCTGAAGGCCTTCGTCCAGGCCGAGCGCCACGGTGACATGGGCTGGATGGAAGAGACGCTGGAGCGGCGCTCGCACCCCACGGCGATGTGGACCGAGGCCAAGTCGGCGGTGGTGCTGGGCGTCAACTACGGCCCCGACATCGATCCGTTGGAGCAACTGGCGCGCGGCGACCATGCGGCGATCTCGGTCTACGCCCAGGGCGACGACTATCACGACGTCATCAAGAAGCGCCTGAAGCTGCTGGCCGGCTGGATGCACCGCCGGTTCGGAAACGACGTGAAGGTGTTCGTCGACACCGCGCCCTTGATGGAAAAGCCGCTGGCCCAGCGCGCCGGCCTGGGCTGGCAGGGCAAGCACACCAACCTGGTCTCGCGCCAGTTCGGCTCGTGGCTGTTCCTGGGCAGCGTGCTGACCACGCTGGACCTGCCGCCCGATGACGCCGAGGTCGATCACTGCGGCCGCTGCAGCGCCTGTCTGGACATCTGCCCGACGCAGGCCTTTCCCGCCCCGCGACAGCTGGATGCGCGGCGGTGCATCTCGTACCTGACCATCGAGCTGGCCGGCCCGATCCCGGCCGAGTTCCGGCCGGCGCTGGGCAACCGGATCTATGGCTGCGACGACTGCCTGGCGGTCTGTCCGTGGAACAAGTTCGCGTCGCTCTCTAGCGAGGCCAAGCTGCAGGCGCGCCAGGAGCTGCGCCAGCCGGCGTTGGCGGAACTGGCCGTGCTGGACGACGCGGAATTCCGGGCGCTGTTCTCGAAGAACCCGATCAAGCGGATCGGCCGCGATCGCTTCGTGCGCAACGTGCTCTACGCGATCGGCAATAGCGGCGATGCAGGCCTGATGGCGGTGGTCGAGCCGCTGCTGGCCGACCCCGCGCCGGTGGTGCGCGGCGCGGCCGTCTGGGCCGCGCGGCGACTGGCCGGGGAGGACGCCTCGGCGCTGAAGCGCGCCGAGGACGATCCCGAGGTCCTGGCCGAGTGGGGCATCTAGATGCTCCCCCGCGCTGCGGGGGAGCTGTCACGGAGTGACTGAGGGGGCTAATGCGGCCTTGGCCGAGCTGGCCCCCTCCGGCCCTCTGGGCCACCTCCCCCGCAGCGCGGGGGAGGATCTTTACTTCAGCAGCTCTTCGATCGCCGTGCGGGCGGCGGCGCCCAGCTCCGGATTGGCCAGGGCCAGGGCGACATTGGCCCGCAGCAGGCCGATCTTGTCGCCGCAGTCATAGGTGACGCCTTCGTATTCCAGGGCGTGGAAGTCTTGGGCTTTCAACAGCTTCAGCATCGAGTCCGTCAGCTGGATCTCGTTGCCGGCGCCCTTCTCCTGGCTGGCCAGCAGATCGAAGATCTCCGGCTGCAGGATGTAGCGGCCGCTGATGAACAGGTTCGAGGGCTCGGTGCCTTTCGGCGGCTTCTCGACCATGCCGGTCATGCGGTTCAGGCGGCCGTCCTGGCCGTCCAACGCGACGATGCCGTACTGGTGGGCCTGGCCCTCGGGGCAGGGCTCGACCACGACGATGTTGCCGCCGACCTGGTCATAGGCCTCGATAGCCTGGGCCATGGCCGACTTCTGGGCGTGCATGACCATGTCGGGCAGCATGACGGCGAAGGGCTCGTCGCCGATGATGTCGCGGGCGCACCACACCGCGTGACCCAGGCCCAGCGGGGCCATCTGGCGTACGAAGCTCATCTCGCCGGGCTTGGGCAGCTCCGACAGCAGTTCGTCGAGCAGGGCGGTCTTGCCCTTGGCGGCCAGGGCGGCTTCCAGCTCGACCTGGTGGTCGAAATAGTCCTCGATCGCGCCCTTGTTGCGGCCGGTGACGAAGACGAAGTGCTCGATGCCCGCCGCGCGGCCCTCGGCGATGATGTACGACAGGATCGGCCGGTCGACGACGTTCAGCAGTTCCTTCGGAGTGGTCTTGGTGCCGGGCAGCACGCGGGTGCCAAAGCCTGCGACGGGAAGGACGGCTTTACGAACGGGTTTCATGAGTAACTCGTCTTGCTGTTCGGGACGCCGTTTCTAGAAGGGCTCGCGATTGAAAGCCACCGCTGTTCTGTGAAATCTCAGGCAAGTCCCGATGATGTTTGTACGGAGATGGATTTCCGAGCGGTCCGTGTTAGCTGGGTGATCTGATCGTTCGAGGTTCTTCCCATGCATCGCCGCGCCGTCTTCGCCACCCTCGCCGCCGCCGGCCTCGTCCTGGCCGCCTGCGGACCCAGCAAGAAGGCGCAGGAGAACCTGACCGCCGCCGACGCCTTCATGGCCAAGAACGCCAAGGAGCCGGGCGTCGTCACCCTGCCGCAGGGTCTGCAGTACAAGGTGGTGCGCGACGGTCCTCAGGGCGGCCTGCATCCGACCCAGGCCGACGAGGTCAAGGTCCACTACGAAGGCAAGCTGCTGGATGGCACGGTGTTCGATAGCAGCTACGAACGCGGCGTGCCGGCGGTGTTCCCGCTGGACGGCCTGGTGCCGGCCTGGGTCATCGCCCTGCAGCGCATGAAGGCCGGCGACGAGTGGATCCTCTACGTGCCGCCGGCCCTGGGCTATGGCGCGCAGGACAAGGGCCCGATCCCGGCCAACAGCGTGATGATCTTCCGCATCGAGCTGCTGGGCGTGAACCGCCTGGGCCCGGGCAAGCCGAAGGAATAAATCTGCTCCCCTTCCGGGGGAGCTGTCGGCGAAGCCGACTGAGGGGGCATCGCCGGCCTCTGCCGAGCTGCCCCCTCCGGCCCTTCGGGCCACCTCCCCCAAAGGGGGAGGAGATTTCAGATCACACCACCCGCGGCGGATAACCCTTTTCGCGCAGGGCGTTCATGACGTCCTGGGTGTGCTGGGCGTCGCGGGTCTCGATGGTGATGTCGAACTCCGCGCCCTTGGCTGGGACGTCCAGGGCCAGGCGGTTGTGGTTGACCTCGATGATGTTGGCGCCCATCGCGCCGATCTCGTGGGCCACGGTCGACAGCAGGCCCGGACGGTCGTCGCCGATGATCCGCAAGGATATCAGGCGCTGGGCGCGGACCAGTTCGCGGGTCAGCACCGAGGCCAGCAGGCGGGTGTCGATATTGCCGCCGCACAGGATCAGGCCGCACTTCTTGCCCCGGAAGCGTTCCGGATAGGCCAGCAGCGCCGCCAGGGAGGCCGCGCCGGCGCCCTCGGCGATGGTCTTCTCGACATTGCAGTAAAGCGCCACGGCCTGCTCGATGTGCGGCTCTTCCAGCAGCAGCACGTCGTCGATCAGCGGACGGGTGACGCCGTAGGTCAGGTCGCCGACCTGCTTGACCGCCACGCCCTCGGCAATGGTCTGGCCGCCGCAATGGGCCGCGACGCCGCGCATCTTGGCGGTGAAGGACGGGTACATGGCCGGCTCGCAGCCGATGATGTGGATGTCGCTTTTCAGCGCCTTGGCCGCCGTGGCCACGCCGCTGATCAGGCCGCCGCCGCCGATCGGCACGGGCAGCATCTCCAGGTCAGGCACATCTTCCAGCATCTCGAGGGCGATCGTGCCCTGGCCGGCCATGATGTCGTAGTCGTCGAACGGGTGGACGAAGGTCAGGCCCTGTTCTTCGCGCAGCTTGCGCGCATGGGCGTTGGCGTCGTCATAGGTCTCGCCCTCGATGATCACCGTCGCGCCGAAGTCGCGGGTGTGCTGCACCTTCACGAAGGGCGTGGTCTTGGGCATGACGATGGTGACGGGCACGCCGAGGCGCGCGCCGTGATAGGCCAGGCCCTGGGCATGGTTGCCGGCGCTGGCGGCGATGACGCCCTTGGCCTTCTCGGCCTCCGAGAGCAGCATCAGCTTGTTCAGCGCGCCGCGCTCCTTGTAGGCGGCGGTGAACTGCAGGTTCTCGAACTTCACCCAGACTTCCGCGCCGGTGATCTTCGACAGCGTCTTGGAGTGGCGGCACGGCGTGCGCTCGATCTGACCCTTCAGGCGGCCGGCGGCGGCTTGGATGGCGGCGAGGTCGAGGGTCATAGGCGCTCCAGCACGAGAACTCGCCGGGGCTCTAACACGGCCGCACCGTCCGGGCACACCCCTTTAGGGCGCGACCTCCAGCAGGTTTTCTATCGCCGCCCAAGCTTCGGGTTCGGTCAGCATCGGCGCGTGGCCGACGCCGGGGACCTCGGCATAGGCCATATGCGGCGCGGCGGCCTGCATGCGCTCGGCGATGGCGGGGTCGATCAGGTCGGAAATACCGCCGCGCACCAGCAGCAACGGGCGATCCTTCGCCAGGGCCCGGAACAGCGGATACATGTCCGGCGGAGCCAGCGCCGCGCCGCCTTCGGCCTGGCTCTTGGCGGCGGCTTCGGCGGCGGCCTTGATCGGGGCCGAGATGTCCGGGTCGTAGGCCAGGACGAACGCGCCGTCGGCTTCGTCGAACAGCCGGCGGGCGAAGACGTCCCAGTCTTGCGCGCCATACGCCGGGAAGGCGGCCGCGTTGATCGCCTTGGCGTAGGCCACGGCGTCGTCCCAGGTCTCGAACCGGCTGGCCATACCGGTATAACCAGCGATGCGGGCCAGGCCGACGGGCGAGAGCTCGGGGCCGACATCGTTGAGCACGGCGGCGGCGATCGCCTGGGGCATGATCGAGGTCAGCACCAAGGTGATCAGTCCGCCCATGCTGGTGCCGACGAACACCGCCTTGTCGATGCCGGCCGCCTGGAGCAGCGACACGACGTCGGCGGCGTAGGTCCCCGGATGGTAGTTCATCGGGTTCGGATCGCGGGCCGACAGGCCTCGCCCGCGCACGTCGACCGCCAGCACCCGGCGGCCCGTGGCGGCGATGCGCGGCGCCAGGTCCTCGAAGTCGCGGGCGTTGCGGGTCAGGCCATGGATGCAGATCACCGGCAGCTTCCCGGTCTCGCTCGTTGGCGCATAGTCCCGCGCGTGCAGCGGCAGGCCTTCGTGCGAGGTCCAGAAGAAGTCGGTGAACAGGGTCATCATCGGGCCTCGTCGGTGAACGGCGGGTCGCCAGGGCGCGCGGGCGTGGTAAGCAGCACTCCGTACCGCGATTTGAGAGCCCACCGGCCACCGATGCCGCCTGACACGATGGAAGACAAGAGCAAGCCCGGCCCTGCGATCACCGTCGTGATCGTCTCGTACCAGAGCGGTTCGACCCTGCAGCCGTGCCTGGACCAGCTGGCGGCCCAGACCTTCCGCGACTTCGAGACGATCCTGATCGACAACGCTTCGACCGACGGCGCCCCGCAGGCGGCGGCCAAGGCCCATCCGTGGGTCGATTTCGTCGAGGCGGGCGCGAACCTAGGCTTCGCGGCCGGCAACAACTTCGCGGCCCGCCGCGCCAAGGGGCGCTGGCTGGTCCTGCTCAATCCCGACGCCTATGCCGAGCCCGAATGGCTGGCCGAGCTGATGGCCGGCGCCGCGCGCCACCCGACCGTGAAGAGCTTCGCCTCGCTGCAGCTGTCGGCCGACGAGCCCGGGCTGCTGGACGGGGCCGGCGACAACGTCACGAGCGCGGGCATACCATTCCGCGGCGGGTATCGCCGGCGCGAACCGGCGGTAATACCCGAGGGCGAGGTGTTCTCGGCCTGCGGCGCGGCCATGCTGATCGACCGCGAGCTGTTCCTCGAGGTTGGCGGCTTCGACGAGCGCTACTTCTGCTACTGCGAGGACGTCGACCTGGGCTATCGCCTGCGGGTCTACGGCCAGCCGACCCTGCTGTTGCCGAAAGCCAGGGTCGCCCACGTGGGCTCGGCCAGCACCGGCGTGCGGTCGGACTTCGCCATCTTCCACGGCTCGCGCAACCGCCTCTGGACTTTCTTCAAGAACACGCCCGGCTGGCTGTTCCCGGTCACCTTGCCGCTGCACGTGGCGGTGACGGGGGGTCTGCTGCTGCTGCACTGGCGGCGCGGCGACGTCGGTTCGGCCATCCGGGGCATCAGGGCGGCGCTGAAGCGCGAGGACCTGGATCAGGTGTTCGCCGACCGCCGCGCCATCCAGGCCAAGCGCAAGGCCTCGATCGGCGCGATCCTGCGGGTGATGTCGGTCGACCCGGCGGCGTTCGTCGGCCGCCGGTTCATCATCCGGAAATGGAAAGGTCCTCGATCAAGCGCCGCATGAAGGCCGCGCCGCGCTGCATCTGGCTGATCTCGACATATTCGTCGGGCTGGTGGGCCTGGTCGATCGAGCCGGGGCCGCAGATCACCGTCGAGAAGCCCGCGCCCTGGAACTGCCCGGCCTCGGCGGCATAGGGCACGACCCGGGCCGGGCCGTTGTCGCCGGCCATACGGCGCGCGAAAGCCTCGGCGACGCCGTCCTCCTCGGGCGCGAAGGCGGGGGTCAGCGAGCGCCGCTCGACCTTGACGCCGCCTTCGGGGGCCTTGGTCTTGATCTCTGCGTCCATGGCTTCAACGGCGGCGAAGAAGTCGGCCAGGATCGCCATCGGCTCCAGATTGGCCGGAGTGCGCAGGTCGAACAGGAACTTGCACTCGCGGGCCAGGATGTTCCCGGCCGTGCCGCCGTGGACCATGCCGACCGTCAGGGTCGCGCCCTTGGGCGTGAATGGCGAGTTCGGATCGGCCTCGCGTTCGAGCTTTTCGGCCAGCGCCACCAGCATCGCCATCAGCTTGATCGCGACCGTATTGGCCGAGATGCCCAGATGGGTGAGGCTGGAATGGGCTTCGCGGCCGGTGACTGTGACCGAGAAGGTGGCGATGCCCTTGTGGCCGCACACGGCGACCATGTCGGTGGGCTCGCCGACGATCACGAGGGCCGGGCGGGGCAGGTCGCTGGCGATGACCTCGATCATGTCCGGCGCGCCGAGGCAGCCGACCTCCTCGTCATAGGAGAAGGCGAGGTGGACGGGCTTGCTCAGCGTCGCCTTGGCCAGGTCCGGCGCGGCGGCCAGGGCCAGCGCCAGGAAGCCCTTCATGTCGCAGGTCCCCCGGCCGTAGAGCCGCCCGTCGCGCTCGGTCAGCACCCACGGATCGCTGGACCACGGCTGGCCATCGACCGGCACCACGTCGGTATGGCCGGAGAGGACGACCCCGCCCTCGACCGCCGGGCCGAGGGTGGCCATCAGGTTCGACTTGGTCCCGTCGGCGTTCGGCACTCGGCGGGTCGGCACGTTCAGATCGGCCAGATAGGCCTCGACCCACTGGATCAGCTCCAGGTTCGAGCGGCGCGAGGTGGTGTCGAACGCCACCAGCGTACGCAGGATGTCGACGGCGAGTTCAGACAAGACTTCGGAGGAGGAAACCATGATCAGAGCCTAGACCCGTTCTCCCCGCGCCGCCTACCCACGCGCAGCAAGATCGCGGTCACGGGCGTTGTTGCCCCTAAAGCCCGCAGGAGACGCCCGTGATCGACCTCTACACCTGGACCACGCCGAACGGCCGCAAAGCCTCGATCATGCTGGAGGAGGTCGGCCTGCCGTATCGGGTCAATCCGGTGAACATCGGCAAGGACGAGCAGTTCGACCCGCACTTCCTGGCCATCTCGCCCAACAACAAGATTCCGGCCATCGTCGATCACGACGCCCAATGCGTCCATGGGGGCGGTCCGCAGAAGGTGTTCGAGAGCGGCGCGATCCTGGTCTATCTGGCCGAGAAGACCAGCCAGCTTCTGGCGCCGAGCGGCCCTGAACGCTGGGCGGCGTTGGAATGGACCTTCTGGCAGGTCGGCGGTCTCGGGCCGATGGCCGGCCAGTACAACTATTTCGCCGTCCGCGCCGAGGAGAAGGCGCCGCTGGCCATCAACCGCTTCGGCGACGAGGTCGTGCGCCTGTTGGGCGTCATGGACCGGCGGCTGAACGACCATCCCTGGCTGGCCGGCGAGCACTATTCGATCGCCGACATCGCCAGCTACGCCTGGACCAAGGCCATCCTGGCGGCCCTGGCCAAGGCCGAGCCGGATCGCGAACCAGGCGTGCCGGCCGTCGAGGCCTGGGTGCAGGCCGTGGGCGACCGCCCGGCCGTCCAGCGGGGCATGGCCGTGCCGCAGGTTTAGGAAAACTCCAGTCGTCCGGGGAAAATCGGCCTCGCCTCTGGCGTTCAGCCGCTTTTCTTCGGCGATACAGTTCTCTAGAGGGAGCGGACCATGATCCTGACCCTCTCCTGCCCCGACCAGCGCGGCATCGTCGCCAAGGTCTCCGCCTTCCTGTTCGAGCGCGGCTGCAACATCCTCGACGCCCAGCAGTTCGACGACCAGGAGACCGGTCAGTTCTTCATGCGCGTGGTGTTCGACGCCGATGGCGCCGACCGCGCCGAGTTGCGTGACGCTTTCGGGGCCCTGGCCGACGGCTTCAAGATGAAGTGGACCCTGCGCGACCGCGCCGAGCGCTATCGCGTGCTGCTGCTGGCCAGCAAGTTCGACCACTGCCTGGCCGACCTCGTCTATCGCTGGCGGATCGGCGAGCTGCCGATGGATATCGTCGGCGTGGTCTCCAACCACCCGGCCGAAACCTACGAGCATATCGACCTGTCGGGCCTGGCCTTCCACCACATGCCGGTGACCAAGGAGACCAAGTTCGAGCAGGAAGCCGATCTCTGGAAGCTGATCCAGGAGACCAAGACCGACATCGTCGTGCTGGCCCGCTACATGCAGGTTCTGTCGGACGGCCTGTCGGCCAAGCTGCAGGGCCGCTGCATCAACATCCACCACTCGTTCCTGCCGGGCTTCAAGGGCGCCAAGCCGTACCACCAGGCCCACGCGCGGGGCGTGAAGCTGATCGGCGCCAGCGCCCACTACGTGACCGGCGACCTCGACGAGGGTCCGATCATCGAGCAGGACGTCGAGCGCATCAGCCACCGCGATACGCCCGAAGACCTGGTCCGCAAGGGTCGCGACATCGAGCGCCGCGTCCTGGCCCGCGCCCTGCGCTATCGCCTGGAGGACCGCGTGCTGCTGAACGGCCGCAAGACGGTGGTGTTCACCGACTGATCTACGACCACGACACGCTGGAAAAGCGTCTCGCCGTCAGCGACAGTCCAACGTTGTCATAAGAAGCGTTGGGGAGGCCGCACGTGTCCAAGAAGATCATCCTCGCCGCCATCGCGGCGACGCTGCTGGCCGTTCCGGCCGCGCCGGCCTTCGCGCGGGCGACTCCGGCCGCTGAGGCCGCCGCTCCCGTCAAGATCGAGCCTCTTAAGATAAACGGGGCCCGGATCGACGCGGCCCTGAAGGCCATGGTCGACAGCGGCCGCGCCGTCGGCGTCTCGGCCCTGGTCTGGCAGGACGGCCAGGAGCGCTATTTCGGAACCGCCGGCATGGCCGACCGGGAGGCCGGCAAGCCGATGCGCCGCGACACGCTGGTGCAGATCTTCTCGATGACCAAGCCGGTCACCGGCGTGGCGCTGATGCAGCTGTGGGAGCAGGGCAAGTTCGGGCTCGACGACCCACTGTCGCGCTACCTGCCCGAATTCGCCGACATGAAGGTGATGGACGCGCAAGGCGCCGTCGTCCCGCCCAACCGCCCGATCCTGATCCGCGACGTCCTGCGCCACACGGCCGGCTTCTCGTACGGCGGGCGCGGCCTGCCGGCCGACAAGGTGTTCGCCACCGTCGATCCGCTGAACCTGAAGAACGACCTGGCCGAGTTCAGTCGCCGCCTGGCGACCGTGCCGCTGCTCTACCAGCCCGGCGAGCAGTGGAGCTACAGCGCCGCCGTCGATGTCCAGGCCCGCCTGGTCGAGGTGCTCAGCGGCCAGCCCTACGAGGCCTACGCCAAGGCCCACATCCTCGATCCGCTGGGCATGAAGCAGACCGGCTGGACCCAGCCCGAGGCCGCCTTCGCGCGCCTGGCCGCCACCTACAACAAGGGCGCGGACGGCAAGCTGGCCCGCCAGGACGACGCCGAGACCCGCAAGCTGAACTTCGACCCGTCGCGCCGCCTGACCATGGGCGGGGCGGGCCTGGTCGCGCCGATCGACGACTACGCCCGGTTCTCGCGGATGCTGCTGGGCGGCGGCACGCTGGACGGGGTCCAGATTCTCAAGCCCTCGACCGTGAAGCTTATGGCGACCGATCACCTGGACGCCCGCGTCACCGAAAAGTGGTGGCTGCCCAGCAAGGGCTCGGTGGGCTTCGGTTTCGACTTCGCGGTCCGCAAGAGCCAGCCCAAGACGCCTGAGGAAAACCGCGGCGCGACCGGCGAGTTCTTCTGGGACGGCCGCGAGACGACGCTGTTCTGGGTCGATCCAGCCAACAAGCTGACGGCGGTCTTTTTCGTCCAGACCTTCCCGTTCGAGGCCAGCCTGCATCGCGACATCCGGGCGGCGGTGTACGGTCCGAACTACCTCGGCCCCAAGGGCGACTAGGGCTTGGGCTGATCGGCCAGGTCCTGGATCTTCGACGCACAGCCCCGCAGGGTCTCGCCGTCGATCCAGACCTCGGCCGAATAGCCGTAGCGGCGGTGCGAGATGCCGTCCGAGCAGTCGCCGGGCGTCAGGCGCAGGACGAGCCGCTGCTTGTCCGCCGTCCCGTCCCAGACGCCCTGGTCGCCATCGGCCCGCACGCCGGGATTGGCGGTCGCGACGGCCGCCAGGTCCGGACGGGCCAGGGTCATGCTGGCGGCGCGGACCTTGAGGGTCCAGAACGGCTCGGTCCCGACCGCGTCGAAGTCGCCGCTGTAGTCCGGCCCCACTATCACCGGCGCATCGGCCGGCGGCGGGACGTTCTCGTTCGAGCCCAGCGGCGCGTCGCAGGCGGCCAACAGGGCTGTGGCCAATAAGCCTGTTGAAAGGAGGGCGATCAGGACGGCGGCGCGCATGTCTTTGGCTATCCCGGCGAGGCCCGGTGAGGCTAGACTCGCCGTCGATGAATCGCACCGGCCAACACGCCTTCCTTGAATTCTTCGCCGGCGGCGGCATGGCGCGCCTCGGCCTGGGCGCCGGCTGGTCCTGCGCCTTCGCCAACGACTTCGACGCGGTGAAGGCGGCGACCTATCGCGCCAACTTCCCGGGCGACGCGGAGGGTCACTTCCACACGGGCGACGTCTTCGACCTGACCGTTGACGCCCTGCCGAGCGCGGACCTGGCCTGGGCGTCCAGCCCCTGCCAGGACTTCAGCCTGGCCGGCGCGCGGGCGGGGCTGGCGGGCGGCAAGTCCTCGGCCTTCTTCGGTTTCTGGACCCTGATGAAGGCGCTGTCGGCGCAGGGGCGCGCCCCGCCGGTGATCGTCATCGAAAACGTCGTGGGCCTGCTGACCTCGCACCACGGCGACGACTTCACCGCCCTGTGCGGCGTGCTCTCCGAAGAGGGCTACCGCTTCGGCGCGCTGGAGATCGACGCCGGACAGTTCGTGCCGCAGTCGCGGCCTCGCGTCTTCGTGGTCGCCACCCGCCTGCCCACCGGTGAACTGGAAGGGACCAGCGCCTTCCACACCCGCGCCGTGCGCGAGGCGGCCGCGCGGCTGCCCGAGGACCTCCAGGCCAGCTGGATATGGTGGGGCGTCCCGTCGCCGCCGGCCCGCAACACCGACCTGGCCGTCATGCTCGAGCCCGACGCGGCCGTGACCTGGAACCCGCCCGAGCGCACCGAGGCCCTGCTGGCCCTGATGGCCGACAGCCACCGCCAGGCGGTCGAGACGCGGCGCAAGGCCGGCGGCCGTTCGGTCGGCGCGGTGTTCCGCCGGATGCGCGGTGGCGAGCAGCGCGCCGAGGTGCGTTTCGACGGTCTCGCCGGCTGCCTGCGCACGCCGCGTGGCGGCTCCTCGCGCCAGACCCTGCTGGTCATCGAGAACGGCGATGTCCGCTCGCGCCTGGTCAGCCCGCGCGAGGGCGCGCGCCTGATGGGCCTGCCCGACAGCTATCTCTTGCCGCGCGCTCAGACGGCTGGCCTGCAGGTGATCGGCGACGGCGTCGCGGTCCCCGTGGTGCGCTGGCTGGCGCAAAGCCTGCTGGAGCCCTTGCTCGATAGCAAATCTGCAAGCCTCGCCGCCGAATGACCCGCTGACAGTCCCCGCTTCGGGGTTTAGGGTGCCGCTCGCTTCCCGCAACCTTAAGGCTCTGGGCTTTCAGATGGACGACGCTTCCTCCCTCTATGACGCCGCGCGTTTCAAGCGCGCCGGTCGCGGCAAGATCTACGACTCGATCATCGACACCATCGGTGACACGCCGCTGATCCGCCTGCCGCGCCTGTCGGCCGAGCTGAAGCCCAAGGGCGAGGTGCTGGCCAAGCTTGAGTTCTTCAACCCGATCGCCTCGGTCAAGGACCGCATCGGCGCCTCGATGATCGAGGCCCTGGAGGCTCAAGGGCTGCTGAAGCCCGGCGCGACCATCATCGAGCCGACCTCGGGCAATACCGGCATCGCCCTGGCCTTCGTGGCCGCCGCCAAGGGCTACAAGCTGATTCTGGTCATGCCCGAGAGCATGTCGATCGAGCGCCGCAAGATGTTGCTGCTGCTCGGCGCCAAGCTGGAGCTGACCCCGGCCGAGAAGGGCATGCGCGGCGCCGTCGCCCGCGCCCAGGAGCTGATCGAGGCCACGCCCGGCGCGGTCATGCCCCAGCAGTTCGAGAATGGCGCCAACCCCTTGGTCCACCGCGTCTCGACCGCCGAGGAAATCTGGAACGACACCAACGGCGCCGTCGATGCGGTGGTTTCTGGCGTCGGCACCGGCGGCACCATCACCGGCGTCGGCCAGGTGCTGAAGGCCCGCAAGCCCGGCCTGAAGATGGTCGCGGTCGAGCCGGAAGCCTCGGCCGTGCTGTCGGGCGGCGCGCCCGGCCCGCACAAGATCCAGGGCATCGGCGCGGGCTTCGTGCCTGGCGTGCTGGATCGCGGCGTGATCGACGACATCGTCCAGGTCAATAATGACGACGCCTTCGGCATGGCCCGCCGCGCGGCGGCGTCGGAGGGTCTGCCGGTCGGCATCAGCTCGGGCGCGGCCCTGACGGCGGCCTTCGACCTGGCCTTGCGCGACGAGTATGCCGGCAAGGTGATCGTGGCGATCATCCCCAGCTTCGCCGAGCGCTACCTGTCCACGGCCCTGTTCGAGGGGCTCTGAGCCTCGCGGACCGAGCGCCTTGACCGACGTCTACGACAAGGCCAAGCGCTCGGCCGTCATGGCGCGGGTGAAGAGCAAGGACACCACGCCGGAAAAGGCCCTGCGCCGCATCCTGACGGGCCTGGGCGCGCGCTACCGCCTGCATCGCAAGGACCTGCCGGGCAATCCGGACCTGGTGATGTCGGGGCGCAAGCTGGCCTTCTTCGTCCACGGCTGCTTCTGGCACGGGCATGACTGCGCGCGGGGCTCGCGGGTTCCGAAGGCCAACCGCGACTACTGGCTGGCCAAGGTGGCCCGCAACGTCGCCCGCGACGCGCGATCGGTCGCGGCGCTGAAGGCGGCCGGCTGGCGGGTCGAGGTGATCTGGGAGTGCGACTTCAAGGACGAGGCGGCCCTGACCGCCCGTCTTCAGGCCCTGCTGGCCAGGACGTCGGAATCCTCGACGGCGCCCGCCAGCACCTGAGCCAGGGCTCCGAACAGTTCGACCGGATCGATCGGCTTGGCGACATGGGCGTTCATGCCCGCGTCGGTGCAGGCCTCCCAGTCCTTGGGCGTGGCCGAGGCGGTGACGGCGATGACCGGGGTGTCGCGATTGGGGCCGTTGCTGGCCCGCAGGATCCTGGTCGCCTCGCGGCCGTCCATGCCGGGCATGTAGAGGTCCATCAGCACCACGTCGAAGACCTCGGCCGCGAGAAGCTCCAGGGCCTCTTCGCCGGATTCGGCCAGGGTGGCGTCGACGCCGAGCGGTTCGAGGACCAGCTCGATGGCCCGGCGATTGACCACGTGGTCATCGACGACCAATACCCGCAGGCCGGTGATCGAGCGGCTCTCTTCCTCGACGCGCGGCGCCTCGGCCGGGTCCAGGGTCGCGGTCAGGGTGAAGCTGGCCCCCTTGCCTTGATCGGCCGCGCTGGCGGCGGTCAGGTCGCCGCCCATCAGGCGGGCCAGCTCGCGGCTGATCGCCAGGCCCAGGCCCGAGCCGCCGTGCTGGCGGACCACGGACGCGCTCAGCTGGTCGAACGGCGTGAACAGGCGGGGCAGGGCGGCCTCGGGGATGCCCGGACCGGTGTCATGGACCGTGATCGAAAGCAGCAGCTGGTCGCCGACAGGGCGGGTGTCCAGCACCACGGTGACGGCGCCCCGCTCGGTGAACTTGATGGCGTTGCTGAGCAGGTTGTTCAGCACCTGCTTCAGACGCATGGCGTCGCCGGTCGTCCAGCGGGGCAGGCTGGCCGCGCCGGTGACCCGCAGCCGCAAACCCTTCCGCGCCGCCTCGGGCCGCCACAGACGCAGGGTGTCCGACAGGCTCTGGCGCAGGTTGAAGGTGGTCTTCTCCACCGACATCCGGCCCGCTTCCAGCCGCGAGAAGTCCAGCAGGTCGTTCAGCAGGGTGCGCATCAGGCCCCCGGCGTCGGTGATCAGCTGGGCGTGGACCTTGGAGCTGGCCTCGGGGACCTCGCTATGCAGCCGCGCCGCGCCGGCCAGGATGGCGCTGATCGGGGTGCGCAGCTCGTGGCTGATCATGGCCACGAAGGCGGATTTGGCGGCGACGGCCTCTTCGGCCTCATGGCGGCGGCGTTCGGCCTCGGCCTTGGCGTCGGCTTCGGCCTTGAGGGCGGCGCCCAGGGTGCGGGCGGCCACGGTGACCGAGACGATCATCAGGATCGCGCCGAACCACAGCATGTCGGCGAGGCTGGCGCCCGGATTGGCCGCCTTGGCCACGAAGGGGACGATCAGCAGATAGAGAGCGTGGGGCATGGCGGCCATCAGGGTGGCCCAGCGGTTGCCGGCGTTGACGACGACGACATTCAGCAGGGCCCCGGCCAGCAGCATGCCGCCCAGGGTGGGCGCGAAGCGGATGTGGGACGAGAACAGCACGACAGAGAGGGCGCCGAACGCCGTCGAGGTGATGGCCGGCGAGACGAAGGCGGCCCAGCGACGCCAGGTGGCGACGACCGCGCCCGGATTGAGCGCCAAGGGGCGTCGCACCCAGAGCTCGAACGTGTAGCAGAGCGTGTAGATCAGCGCCCACAGCCAGCCCCAGGCCGGCCGCAGATAGATCTGCAGCATGGCGGCGATGACCAGGGTGGCGCCCAGGCGCAGATAGGTGTTCGCACGCCGCGAAGCGGCGGCGCGAGCCACATCCCCCTCTACTCCAGTCCTCGACATGGACGCCTGACACCCCCAGGGATCCCCCGATCCCCTTCGCGGCCTAGGCTAGGCGCGAAGGGCTAAAGGAAAATATAGAAAACCCCGCCGCGTCAATGGGTTGGCTCACTATGGGGTTGGGGCAAGATCGTGCGCTGAAACGCGCGTTTAGCGTGCTGGGGAGGTAAGTTTTTCCTGGCTAAGCTTGATCGGGCCTCGGGCCGAACGTCCGCTCCAGGTCCTCGGACGTAACGTCGTCCAGTTCCAGCCGCTTGAGGCGCGCGGTGTCGCCGGCGGCCAGGCGGATCGCCGAGCGCGGGATTTTCAGGGTCTTGGCCAGGAAGGCCAGCAGGGCGGCGTTGGCCGCGCCATCGACGGGCGGACTGGCGACGCGCACCTTCAGATAGGGCCGTCCGTCGCCGTCCAGCGCCCAGCCGTCGATCGCGTCGCGACCGCCGCGCGGGGTGATCCGGACGGCCAGGGTTTCCTTAGCCAAGGAGGCTCAGCAGCGTGCCTTGCAGGGCGGGCATGATGAAGCGCTGGACGCCGCGCAGCAGCAGCAGCACGACGATTGGGCTGATGTCGACGCCGCCGATCGACGGGATGATCCGGCGGAACGGCGCCAGGATCGGGTCGGTGACGCGGTCAAGGAAGGTGGCCGCGTTGTAGACGAACTGGTTGCGCCGATTGATCACGTCGAAAGCGAACAGCCAGCTCAGGATCGCCGAGATGACGATCGCCCACCACAGCAGGTCGAGCAGGGCGTTGATGATGAAGAAGACGAGATTGATGATCGGCGCCATGGGATTTCCGTCTGATGCCCCAGCTTCTTGCCGCGCCCGGAGGTTGCTGGCAAGGCGCGGTGAGAACCCCGCTTGACGTCCGCGCTCTGGGGCCGTATCTCCGCCGCTCCTTGGGGCCGTAGCTCAGATGGTAGAGCGCCTCGTTCGCAATGAGGAGGTCAGGGGTTCGATTCCCCTCGGCTCCACCAAGGACCTTTCGCAAAACTTGCATTCGTGACGATGAGCCGCTCAGGCTGATCCCCGCACGTTCTTGCCCTTGGGCCTGGACGCCGTGCGACGACACGCCACAGTCCTGGTTTACGGGATGGCGCCCCCTCCCGAGCGATGACGCTGATGCCCGATCGAATGTCGGGTCAGCGGGGGCGAAATGCGCCAATCGACGACTTACCGCGCGGCCGCCGCCGCGTTCCTGATCGCCGCCGGGTGCCTCTTGGCCGCCCACGGCGCGCATGCCCAGGACGGGCCGGCCTTCAAGCTCAGCGGCAGTTACACCGCCGACGTCGCCGGCACGGTGAGTGGCGGTCTGGCCAAGCGCGGCCGCCTGCTGGACGATCTGCAGGTGTTCGGCGACCTCGACCTCGACAAGGCCGTCGGCTGGAAGGGCGCGACCGCCCACTTCGAGCTGCTGAACAACAGCGGCGCCATGCCCAATGACGACGCCGGCACGCTGCAGGGCGTCGACAATATCGAGGTCACCCGCCAGCGCGCCCGCCTGTTCGAGGCCTGGGTCGAGCAGGGCTTCGGCGACAAGGCGTCGGTCCGCGCGGGTCTCTACGACCTCAACAGCGAATTCTATTCCAATGACAGCGCCGGCATGCTGCTGGCGCCCGCCTTCGGCATCGGTTCGGAGCTGGCGGCCACGGGCCCGAACGGTCCGTCGATCTTCCCGTCCACGTCCCTGGCCATCCGCGTGCGCTGGACGCCCAACGAACACGTCTATGCCGAGGCCGCGGCGCTGAACGCCAATGCCGGGGTGCTGGGCGATCCGGGCGGCATCAAGACCTCGTTCGACAATGGGTTGCTGCTGATCGCCGAGGCCGGCTGGACGGGGCGCGGCAAGATCGCCGTCGGGACCTGGCGCTACACCGACAAGCAGGACGACATCCGTTACCTGGCGCCATCGGGCGATCCGGCCCCGGCCACCGCGCAGGGCGCCTATGTTCTGCTGGAGCGGCGGTTGACCGGCGAGGCCGATGATGCGGTGCGCAAGACCACCGCCTTCGCGCGCCTGGGTGTGTCGGACGGCGACACGACGTCGTTCAAGGGTGGCTGGCAGGCGGGGATGCTGGTCGAGCAAGTGTTCGAAGGCCGCCCCGACAGCGCCTTCTCGATCGGCGTCAACCAGGCGTTCCTGTCGGGCAAGTACCGCGACAATGCCATCGACGCCGGCCTGCGCCTGCAACGCTCCGAGAGCGCGATCGAGGTGACCTATGCCGACAAGATCGGGCCGGTCACGATCCAGCCCGACATCCAGTATGTGAAGGATCCCGGCGCGGACGCCGGGGTGGGCCACGCCTTGGTGGCGATCCTGCGGGTGGGCGTGGAGTTCTAGAACTCCACGCCACCACAGTGCTTAGGCGCCGGCGGCTTCCGCGACGGCTTCGGCGGTGATGCCGAATTCCTTGTAGAGGCGCTCGAACGGGGCCGAGGCGCCGAAGCTCTTCATGCCGACGAACTTGCCGTCCTCGCCGATGAAGCGCTCCCAGCCCATCTTGATGCCAGCTTCGACGGCGACGCGGACAGGCGCCGTGCCGATGACCGAGGCCTGGTAGGCGGCGTCCTGCTTGGCGAACAGTTCCCAGCAGGGGGTCGAGACGACGCGGGTCGGCTTGCCCTTGGCCTGCAGGATGTCGCGCGCGGCGACGGCGACGCCGACCTCGGTGCCCGAAGCGAAGATCGTCACGGCCGCTTCACCGCCCTCGGCGGCCAGCAGCTCGTAGGCGCCCTTGGCCGACAGATCGCCGCCGGCCGTGCGGACGTGCGGGGTCTTCTGGCGCGACAGGGTCATGACCGACGGGGTGCGGGCGCTTTGCAGGGCGACCTTCCAGCACTCGGCGGCTTCCACCGCGTCGGCCGGGCGGAAGACCAGCAGGTTCGGGATGGCGCGCAGGGAGGCGACCTGTTCCACCGGCTGGTGGGTCGGGCCGTCTTCGCCCAGGCCGATGGAGTCGTGGGTCATCACGTGGATGACGCGGGCTTCCATCAGCGCGCCCAGACGGATCGCGGCGCGGCTGTAGTCGGCGAAGGCCAGGAAGGTGCCCGAATACGGGATCACGCCGCCGTGCAGCGACATGCCGTTCATGGCCGCGGCCATGCCGAACTCGCGCACGCCGTAGTGGACGTAGCGGCCGGTATAGTCAGGCGCGTCGAACGCGCCCATGCCCTTGACCAGGGTGTTGTTCGAACCGGTCAGGTCGGCCGAGCCGCCGATCATTTCCGGAATGGCCGGGATCAGCTGGTCCAGGGCCGCGCCCGAGTGGACGCGGGTGGCGTTGACCGGCTTGGTCTCGACCGCCTTGGCGATGTGGGCGTCCAGGACTTCGAAGGCGCTGGCGGGCAGTTCGCCGGCCATGGCGCGCTTGAAGTCGCTGGCGTGGGTCGAGGCGGCCAGCTTGGCTTCCCAGGCCTTGCGAACCTTGGCGCCGCGACGGCCGACGCTCTTCCAGGCCGTGGCGATGTCGCCCGGCACGGTGAAGGGCTCGGCGTCCCAGCCCATGGCGACGCGGGCGTCGCGGATCTGGTCGTCGAACAGGGTGTAGCCGTGGCTGTGGGGGTCGCCTTCTTTCGGACCCGCGCCCTTCGAGATCAGCGTCTTGCACGCGATCATGGTCGGGCGGTCCTGCTTGGTGGCCCAGCGCAGGGCGGCGGCGATCTTGCCGTGGTCGTGGCCGTCGACGACCTTCACGGCCCAGCCGGCGGCCTTGAAGCGGGCGACCTGGTCGCCGGTCTCGGCGATCGTCGCTTCACCGTCGATGGTGGTGTTGTTGTCGTCGAACAGCACCGTCAGCTTCGAGAGCTTCAGGCGGCCAGCGATGCTGATCGCCTCATGGCTGACGCCTTCCATCAGGCAGCCGTCGCCGGCGATCACCCAGGTGCGGTGGTCGACGATGTCGGAGCCGAAGCGGCCGGCCAGATGGGCTTCGGCCATGGCCATGCCGACGGCGGTGGCCAGGCCCTGGCCCAGCGGACCGGTCGTGGTCTCGACGCCGGGGGTGTGGTGCACTTCCGGGTGGCCGGGGGTCAGCGAACCCCACTGACGGAAGTTCTCGATCTCCTTCATCGTCACGGCCTTGAAGCCGGTCAGGTGAAGCAGGGAATAGAGCAGCATCGAGCCGTGGCCGGCCGACAGCACGAAGCGGTCGCGGTCGTGCCAGCCCGGCTGGCTCGCGTCGAACTTCAGGAACTTGCCCCACAGGACGGTCGCCACATCGGCCATGCCCATCGGCATGCCCTGGTGACCGGACTTGGCCTTGTGCACGGCGTCCATGGAAAGGACGCGGATCGCGTCGGCCATCTTGATGGGCGAAACGGGCATGTTGGCTTCCGTCTTTTCTATGTTTTGCGGGGCTGCGCGAGGGGCGCACTCGCATGGGAACCCCCGGGGGTCAACCCGCCGGGCCTTTTCTCAGGACTTCCGGACACGCATCGAGGACGCTAGGCAACATCGTCCGGCAGCGTTATAGCTGGATATAGACTTATGCTCATTTTCAGCATAACCCTGAAAGGCCGGTAGCTTGGCTCATCCGTCGTTCTTCTCGCCCTATCGCCATGGCTTCGTCCGCGTGGCCACCGCCGTTCCAAAAGTGAAGCTGGCCGATCCGGCGACCAATGCGCGGAGCGTCCTGGCCCTGGCCCGCGAGGCGCACGAGGCCGGCGTCGCGGTCATCGTGTTCCCGGAGCTGGGCCTGACCGGCTACACGATCGACGACCTCCTGCAGCAGGACGTGCTGCTGGACGCCGTCGAGGCGGCGATCGCCACCCTGGTCGAGGAAAGCGCCGAACTCGCGCCGATGATCGTGGTCGGCGCGCCGCTGCGTGACGGCGGCCGGCTCTATAACACCGCCGTGGCCATCCAGGGCGGCAAGGTGCTGGGCGTCACGCCCAAGAGCTTCCTGCCCAACTATCGCGAGTTCTATGAGCGCCGCTGGTTCACGCCGGGCGCGGGGGTGACCGGCAAGAGCCTGGTGCTGGCCGGCCAGACCGTCCCCTTCGGGACCGACGTCCTCTATTGCGGTGAGGGCGTGACGCCGTTCACGGTCGGCGTCGAGATCTGCGAGGACGTCTGGACGCCCACGCCGCCCAGCACCGCCCAGGCCCTGGCCGGCGCGGAAATCCTGCTGAACCTCTCGGCCAGCAACATCACCATCGGCAAGTCCGAGATCCGCCGCCTGCTGTGCGCCAGCCAGTCGTCGCGGATGGTCGCGGCATATGTCTATTCGGCCGCCGGGGCGGGCGAGAGCTCGACGGACCTGGCCTGGGACGGCCATGTCGACATCCACGAGATGGGCAATCTGCTGGCCGAGAGCCCGCGCTTCTCGACCGGCCCGGCTTGGACCTATGCCGACATCGACGTCGATCGCCTGCGCCAGGAGCGGATGCGGGTCGGCAGCTTCGGCGACGCTATGGCCCTTTTGCCGCCCAAGGTTCCGTTCCGGATGGTGCGGTTCGCGTTCGAGCCGCCGGCCGGCGACCTGGCCCTGGCCCGGCCGATCGAGCGCTTCCCGTTCACGCCGTCCGATCCCGCCAAGCTGCGTGAGAACTGCTACGAGGCCTACAACATCCAGGTCCAGGGCCTGGCCCGGCGGCTGGAGGCCTCGGGCCTGAAGAAGCTGGTGATCGGCATCTCGGGCGGCCTCGACTCGACCCAGGCGCTGCTGGTGGCGGCCAAGGCGGTCGATCAGCTCGGCCTGCCGAGGACCAACATCTTGGCCTACACCCTGCCGGGCTTCGCCACCTCCGACCGCACCAAGGACAATGCCTGGGCGCTGATGCGGGCCATGGGCGTCACCGCCGCCGAACTCGATATCCGCCCGGCCGCGACCCAGATGCTGAAGGACCTGGACCACCCGTTCGGGCGCGGCGAGCCGGTCTATGACGTAACCTTCGAGAACGTGCAGGCGGGCCTGCGCACCGACTATCTGTTCCGCCTGGCCAACCACAACGGCGGCCTGGTGGTCGGCACGGGCGACCTGTCGGAGCTGGCCCTGGGCTGGTGCACCTACGGCGTCGGCGACCACATGAGCCACTACAACCCCAACTGCGGGGCGCCCAAGACGCTGATCCAGCACCTGATCCGCTTCGTGGCCCACTCGGGCGACGTGGATGCGGCCACGACGGCGCTGCTGGAGGACATCCTGGCCACCGAGATCTCGCCGGAGCTGGTGCCGGGCGAGGTCACCCAGGCGACGGAGAGCTTCGTCGGGCCGTACGCCCTGCAGGACTTCAATCTCTACTACATGACCCGCTACGGCATGGCGCCGTCCAAGATCGCCTTCCTGGCCTGGACCGCCTGGCATGACGCGGGCAAGGGCGGCTGGCCGGTCGGCCTGCCGGAGTCGGGGCGTCGCGCCTACGAGCTGGCCGAGATCAGGAAGTGGCTCGAGCTCTTCCTGAAGCGGTTCTTCGCCAACCAGTTCAAGCGCTCGGCCGTGCCCAACGGACCCAAGATCTCGTCGGGCGGCGCGCTGTCGCCGCGCGGCGACTGGCGGATGCCGTCGGATGTCGCCGCCGACACCTGGCTGGCCGAGCTGAACGCCAACATCCCGAACTGATACGAGCAGGGCCGAAAAAGCTTTCGTTTTCCGCGCGCTTCACGATATCCCCACGCCCAAGCAGGGGTGCTTGTCAGTCTGAGGTTACTCTTGGCCGCGATCTATCCGGTTATCCTTTGCGGCGGTTCGGGCACGCGCCTCTGGCCCGCCTCGCGCAGCGACCAGCCCAAGCAGTTCCTGAAATTGGTCGGCGACCGCTCCAGCTTCCAGGAGACGGTGCTGCGCGTGCGCGACCTGCCGGGTGTGGCCGAGATCGTCGTGGTCACCGGCGAGGCCATGGTCGGTTTCGTCGCCGAACAGACGGCCGAGATCGACACCTGGGTCACCATCCTGGTCGAGCCCGAAGCCCGTGATTCCGCGCCGGCCGTCGCCGCCGCCGCCGCCTATGTCCAGACCCTGGACGCCGACGGCGTGGTGCTGATGCTGGCCGCCGACCACCACGTGGCCGATCCCGAGGTGTTCGGCGAGGCCGCCGTCACCGCCGCCAAGGCCGCCGAGCACGACCTGATCGTCACCTTCGGCGTCAAGCCGACCGTGCCGGCCACGGGCTTCGGCTACATCCGCCCCGGCGCGCCGTTGCTGGACGGTTCGGTGCGCGAGGTCGCGGCCTTCGTCGAGAAGCCGGATCGTGAGACCGCCGAGCGTTACCTGCTGGAAGGCTATCTCTGGAACAGCGGCAACTTCGCGTTCAAGGCCTCGACCTTGATGGGCGAGTTCGAGGCGTTCGAGCCCACCGTGGCCGTCGCGGCCCGGGCCTGCGCGGCCAAGTTGGAGCTGGAGGCCGGCATCGGCCGCCTGGACCGTGAGGCCTTCGCCGGCGCGGCCAGGATCAGTCTCGACTATGCGGTGATGGAGCGGACCCACAAGGCCGCCGTGGCTCCGGCCTCGTTCGCCTGGTCGGACCTGGGCGCCTGGGACGCGATCTGGGAGGCTTCGGACCGCGACCACGCCGGCAACGCCAGCGACGGCGATGTCGAACTGCAAGGGACCTCGAACGTACTCGTGCGCACGACGGGCCCGTATGTCGGCGTCATCGGCGTCAGCGACATCGTGGTGGTGGTCGAGCCCGATGCGGTGCTGGTCTGCCACCGCAAGGACAGCCAGGCGGTGAAGAGCCTGGTCGATGGCCTCAAGGCCAAGGGCCGCTCGATCGCGTCTCGGAAAAGCGCCCAGCCGAACGGGACCGAGACCCTCGTTTCGACCGACGGCTTCGATGTCGAGTTGCGCCGCGTGCCGGCCGGCGAGACGATCACCCTGCCGACCGCGACGGTGCAGCTGCTGGAAGGCGTGCTGGAGATGGACGGCGACGTCTATGCCGCCGGCGCGCTGATCCCGCTCGACGCCGAGACCCGCGCGCGGGCCATCGGCGCGGCGACCCTGCTGGTCACGAAACCCCGTTAGGATTGGGCCGCGCTGACGGCGCGGTCCATCTCCAGGATCGACAGCACGATGTGGTAGAAGGAGCTGGCCGGCGCCGGCTCCTCCACGAAGGTCTCGTCGGGCTGGTGCTTGTCGCGCCACAGGCCCGTCACCGGCGTGCGCAGATAGGCCAGCAGGCCCTCGGCGCCGGCGGCGGCCATGTCCCAATAGCGCGCCTCGCCGGTGGTTTCGGCGGCCAGGACGGCGGCCTTGATCCGCTCGGTCTGCGGCCAGAGGCGCGCGCCGTTGTCGTGGATCGAGAGGTCGTCGAGCAGGGCGTTGATCGCCACGCCGCGCGCCAGGTCGGTCCCGTGCGTCTCGCCGGCGTCGATCATCCTCAGCGCCGCGGCGATCGCATCGGCGCGGCCGGCCAACTTGCCCCAGCGTAGCAGCAGCCAGCCCCATTCGAACTGGTGGCCGGGCTCGCAGATGCGGCCTTCGACGCCCGGCGCCGGGTTCCAGTCGAGGTCGAAGAACTCGCGGACCATGCCGGTCTCGGCGTGGATGAACTTGGTCAGCGCGAGCTCGGCGATCTCGTCGGCCAGGGCGCGCCAGGCCGGGTCACCGTCGATCGCGTTCCAGGCCAGCATGGCCTCGAACAGGTGCATGTGCGGGTTGGACTGCAGCGGCGCGGTCGGGGGGTTGCTCTGGTGGAAGCCGGCGACGGGGTGCTTGCGCTCGGCGACCAGCTTTTCGCGCACCGCCACGGCGATCGCCTTGGCCTCATCGGCGCGGGCCGGCAGGGCCGTGGCGACGGCGGCCAGGGCGAAGATGGCGAAGGCTTGGTCGTAGAGGTCGGCGGTCTCGTCCAGGCTCTCGCCATCCGGCCCGACCAGGGTGCGGAACAGGCCGTCCGGGCGACGATAGGACGCCAGATAAAAGTCCAGGCCGTGCTCGACCGCCTCGCGCCAGGGGCCGCTCCAGCCCAGGTCGCCGGCGATGGCGAACGAATAGATCTGGCGGGGCAGCACCCGGCCACGACGCGGGCCGTCGACCGGCGCGCCCTCCAAGTCGATCTTCTCGAAGAAGCCGCCCTTCTTGTGATCGGCCCCGACCCGCCACCACAGCGGATAGGCCGCCTCGGCCGCCCAGGTCTTGAGGCGGTCGCGCAGGCGGGCGGCGTCGGTGAGGGCGTTCGTCATGGGCGCCATTTCTAGGCAGCTTGGGCGACGAGGCCAAGACATCCGGCGCGACGCGCGGTAGTGCTCACGTCCATGACCGCGCTCGCCGATCTCCCTCCGCTGAAGGCCGTGTTCCTGGATCGGGACGGCGTGCTGAACGTCGACCACGGCTATGTCTCCGACCCGGCCAAGCTGACCTGGATCGACGGCGCCCGCGAGGCGGTGGCGGCGATGACCCAGGCGGGCTTGAAGGTGCTGGTGGTGACCAACCAGTCGGGCATCGGCCGGGGCTATTTCGACGAGGCGCAGATGGACCGGTTCCATGCCGCCATGCAGGACCAATTGGCCGAGCTGGGCGGGCGGATCGACGCCTTCTACCACTCGCCGTTCCACGAGACGGCCGTCGTCGAGGAATTCCGCGTCGCCGACCACCCGGACCGCAAGCCCAATCCCGGCATGATCCTGCGGGGGCTCTCGGACTGGAACCTGACGCCGGAAGAAGCCGTGATCATCGGCGACCGCCACATCGACGTCGAGGCCGGCAACCGCGCGGGGATGCCGGGCTATCTGTTCAAGGGCGGCAACCTGCGGGCCTTTGTCGGCCAGGTGCTGGGCGAGCGCGTTCCGGCTCTCAAATGAGGATTCTGCAGTTCGGCAAGACCGGCCAGGTCGCGACCGCGGTCCAGGCCGCCGCCCAGGGGCGGGCCGAGATCATCGCCTTGTCCCGCGCCGACTGCGACCTGGAAAATCCCGAGGCCGTCCGCGCCGCGATCCTGGCGGCCGACTGCGACCTCGTCCTCAACACCGCCGCCTTCACCCACGTCGATCCCGCCGAGGCGCGGCCGGACGAGGCCTTCGCGGTCAACGCCGCCGCGCCGGGGGCCATGGCCGCCGCCTGCGCCGAGCGCGGCCTGCCGTTCGTGCATCTGTCGACCGACGCGGTGTTCGACGGCCTGACCGATCGCCCCTATGTCGAGACCGACGAAGCCCGGCCGATCAATGCCTACGGTCGTTCCAAGCTGGCCGGCGAAAGGGCCGTGCTGGCCCATCCCAAGGCGGTGGTGCTGCGCATCTCGTGGGTCTTCTCCCGCTACGGCCGCAACTATGTCAGCTTCATGCTGAAGCTGGCTCGCGAGCGCGAGGTCTTGAAGGTCGTCGCCGACCAGTACGGTACGCCGACCGACGGTGAGGCCCTGGCGGACTTTCTCGTCTCGACCGCGCCGCGCTGGGCGGCCGCCTCGGCCGAGGACCCGATCTTCGGCCTGTTCCACTTCGCCAATGCCGGCGAGACCAGCCGCTTCGACTTCGCCCAGGCCGCGATCGATCGCGATCCCCAGACGAAAGCACGGCTGGAACCGACCACCCAGGCCGCCTTCGCCGAGCCCGCGCCGCGTCCGCCGCGCTCGCCGCTCGACACCGGCAAGCTCCAGCGCGTGTTCGGTTTCACGCCCGAACCCTGGCGCGTGGCGGTCGAGCGCTCGGCCGATCGTCTCGTCCAAGCTGGTATGACGAGTCTGGCGTGACGCCGCCGCTCGGGCTAAACCGGCGCAACTTCCGCCCATCATCAGCAGCGCGAGCGACCATGCAGATCTTCCTCGACAGCACCGACACCAAGGTGATCGCCGACCTGGCCTCGACCGGCCTGATCGACGGCGTGACCACCAACCCGACCCTGATCGCCAAGTCGGGCCGGCCGATGCTGGAAGTGATCGCCGAGATCTGCGACATCGTCCCGGGCCCGATCAGCGCCGAAGTCGCCGCCACCACGGCCGACGCCATGATCGCCGAAGGCCAGAAGCTGGCCAAGATCGCCCCGAACGTGGTGGTCAAGATCCCGCTGACCCGCGACGGCCTGATCGCCTGCGCCGCCTTCGCCGACGAGGACATCAAGACCAACGTCACCCTGTGCTTCTCGCCGACCCAGGCCCTGCTGGCCGCCAAGGCCGGCGCGACCTTCGTCTCGCCGTTCATCGGTCGCCTGGACGACTACGGCTTCGACGGCATGGACCTGATCCGCGACATCCGCACGATCTACGACAACTACGGCTACGAGACCGAGATCCTGGCCGCGTCGGTGCGCAACGCCGCCCACGTCAAGGAAGCCGCCATCAGCGGCGCCGACGTCGTCACCATCCCGCCGGCCGTGTTCAGCGACCTCTACAAGCACCCGCTGACCGACAAGGGCCTGGAACAGTTCCTGAAGGATTGGGCCAGCACGGGCCAGTCTATCCTGTAGGCATGTCGTGCTCCCGGGCGGGTCTTTCACTCGCCCGGGACGCGAATAACTGATCACAGTTTATTTCGCACTGGCGAAGCTGGTTCGCAAATGCGAGTTCGTGCGTTAAGTCTTGGTCCGTTCACAGAGGGCCGCGCACATGGTTCCGACTGCCGCTGAGACCGAAGTCCGTTTGGCCGGCCCCGAAGAGGCCGACCGCTTCTCGCGATTCCTCCACGGCTTCCTGTCCGCCAACGGTTTTCCGTTCGTGATCGTCCACGACGCGCCCGAGTTTCTGGGCCAGCTGCGCCGGGTGGTGTTCGAGGACGTCTGCCTGTCGCGCAAGTTCGCCAGCGAGTGGCTGAACCAGCGCGGCACCCTCGGGACGGCCTAGGCCTGAAGCCGGGCCCGCACCTCCGGGTGGTCCTTCCAGGCGGGCATTTTCGACATGTAGGCGATGGTCTCGGTTTCGGCCTGGGCGCGAGGACTGCCGCGCCGCTCCTGCCATTGCACCATGCGTTCGAAGCGGGTCGGGAAGTCCTGCAGCACGCCGGCTTCATCGACGCAGTACTGGCAATAGTGACCGGTCTCGATCGGCATGCCGCAGCTTTCGCAATTGTGGCTCATGGGCGGGCTCCTTTCAGCTGGGCGACGAAGGCCTTGAAGTGGTCGAGCAGGGCGTCGCGCTGCTCGGGCGACAGATGCGCGCCGGCGGCGGCCAGCATCTCGAGGTCCAGGACATTGCGGCTCTCGATCAGCGCGGCCTGGCCGGCGTCGGTCAGCCAGATCAGGCTGCGGCGGGCGTCGGCCGGATCGCGGTCGCGGGTCAGCATCCCCTTGTCGACCAGGTGATCGACCATCTCTGAGAGGGTGCTCGCCGCGCGATCGACATGGCGGGCCAGCTCGCCGGCCGTCAGCCGGCCGTCAGCGGGCCGGCGGCGGCCAGGTGGTCCAGCAAGGCCACGGTCTCGGGCGACAGACGCTCGCGCTTATCGCGCACGCGGCGGACGGCGGCCCGGTAGGTCGCGCGGAACAATTCCTCGAAATCGGCGGCGAAGGCGTCGGTCATATAACGACGCTATGAGGGGCGTGATCCTTCGTAAATCCCGAACCAACGCCCTATATCCGACGGCCCGGCTCCTCTTCCCTTCATTCGGGAAACAGGCCTAGCTAGGGGAAATCGTTTCACCCGACGGCGGAGCTGCGCCATGAACGACCTCAAATCTGGCCTTCCGGGCATCGCTGGTTCCGCCCTGGACCTGATCGGGCGCACGCCGATGGTCGAGGTCAAGCACATCGACACCGGCCCCTGCCGGCTGTTCCTCAAGCTCGAGAACCAGAATCCCGGCGGCTCGATCAAGGATCGCGTCGCGCGCTCGATGATCGAGGCGGCCGAAGCCGATGGCCGGCTGAAGCCTGGCGGCACCATCATCGAGGCGACGGCCGGCAATACGGGCCTGGGCCTGGCGCAGGTCGCGACGATGAAGGGCTACAAGCTGATCCTGATCGTCCCCGACAAGATGGCGCGGGAAAAGATCCTGCACCTGCGGGCCATGGGCGTGGACGTGCGCCTGACGCGCAGCGACGTCGGCAAGGGCCACCCGGAATACTACCAGGACATGGCCCAGACGCTGGCTCAGTCGATCCCCGGCTCGCTCTACGCCAACCAGTTCGAGAACCCGGCCAATCCGCTGGCCCACGAGACCACGACGGGTCCCGAGCTGCTGACCCAGATGGAGGGCGACATCGACGCCATCGTCGTCGGCGTCGGTTCGGGCGGCACGCTCACCGGCGTTGGCCGCTACATGAAGGCCAACTCGCCGAAGACCAAGATGGTGCTGGCCGATCCGGTCGGCTCGATCCTGCGCGACTATGTCGAGACCGGGAGCTTCGGCGAGGCCGGCAGCTGGATCGTCGAGGGCATCGGCGAGGACTTCATCCCCGACAACGCCCAGATGGACTTGGTTTCCCAAGCCTATTCGATCAGCGACCGCGAGAGCGTCGACACCGCCCGCCTGCTGCTGAAGAAAGAAGGGATTCTCGCGGGCTCGTCCTCGGGCTGCCTGCTGGCCGCGGCCCTGAAATACTGCCGCGAGCAGACAGAACCCAAGCGGGTCGTGACGCTCGTCTGCGACACGGGCTCGAAGTACCTGACCAAGATGTTCAACGACTTCTGGCTGGCGGCCCACGGCTTCGACGGCCGCGAGCTGCACGGCGACCTGCGCGACCTGATCGCCAAGCGCTATGCCGAGGGCGGTGTGATCGCCATCGGCTCCGACGACACCCTGCTGACGGCCTATAACCGCATGCGTTCCAGCGACATCAGCCAGCTCCCCGTGGTCGATCACGGCAAGCTGGTCGGCATCCTCGACGAGAGCGACGTCCTGGCCGCGGTCGAGGCCGGCGACGACGCCCCGCGCTTCAAGACCCTGGTCGGCGCGGCCATGACCCGGGGGGTCAACACCCTGCAGGCCCATCAAAGCGTCGATGACCTCCCCGAAGTGTTCGACCGCGACGAGGTAGCCCTTGTCTGCGACGGCGAAGAATTTCTGGGTGTCATCACCCGGGTCGATCTGATCAACCACCTGCGTCTGAGCGCGTAGAGGATCCCGCATGACCGACATCCCCGGCAAGAACCGCCTGGACTTCGCCACGCGGACCATCCACGGCGGCCAGTTCCCCGACCCGACCACCGGCGCGGTCATGGTGCCGATCTACGCCACCTCGACCTACGTCCAGTCGAGCCCCGGTGAGCACAAGGGCTTCGAATACAGCCGCAGCCACAACCCGACCCGCTTCGCCTTCGAGCGCAGCATCGCCGACCTTGAGAGCGGCGCGGCGGGCTTTGCCTTCTCATCCGGCCTGGCGGCGGCCTCGACGATCCTGGAGACGCTGGACAGCGGCGCGCACGTGATCGCCAGCGACGACCTTTATGGCGGCTCGTTCCGGCTGTTCGACAAGGTGCGCAAGCGCTCGGCCGGCCTGACCTTCAGCTTCGTGGACATGGCCGACCTGGCGGCGGTCGAGGCGGCGATCACTCCAGCGACGCGGATGATCTGGGTCGAGACCCCGACCAATCCGATGCTGCGCCTGGCCGATCTGGCCGGCATCGCGGCCCTGGCCAAGACGCACAACCTGGTCACCGTCGCCGACAACACCTTCGCCAGCCCGTTCATCCAGCGGCCGCTGGAGCTGGGCTTCGACATCGTCATGCACTCGGCGACCAAGTATCTGAACGGCCACTCGGACGTGGTGGCGGGCGTGGCGGTGGTCGGCGACAACGCCGAGCTCGCCGACAAGATGAAGTTCCTGCAGAACGCCGTCGGCAGCGTGCTGGGCCCGTTCGACAGCTTCCTGGCGCTGCGCGGCGTCAAGACCCTGGCCCTGCGCATGCAGCGCGCCTGCGACAGCGCCCTAGAGATCGCGCAGTGGCTGGAGAAGCACCCGGCCATCGAGCGGGTGATCTATCCGGGCCTGGAAAGCCACCCCCAGCACGACCTGGCCAAGCGCCAGATGGTCGGCGGCTTCGGCGGCATCATCTCGGCCGACGTGAAGGGCGGCCTCGCGCCTGCGCGCCGAATGCTGGAGCGCACCCAGCTGTTCACGCTCGCGGAAAGCCTGGGCGGGGTCGAGAGCCTGATCGAGCATCCGGCGATCATGACCCACGCCTCGATCCCAGCCGATCAGCGCGCGGCGCTGGGCATCTCCGACGGCCTGATCAGGCTTTCGGTGGGGATTGAGTCTTGCCGGGACCTGATTTCCGACCTCGACGCGGCTTTATCAGACTGAGCAGATGATGGTGCTCGCCCTCGCCCGGCATGGCGGGTGAGGGGTCCTTGGCCTTGGTCGGACGCGGCGGCGGCAGGTCCTCGCGGACGGGGTCTTCGGACAACAGGTGCGCCACCAGCATCAGGTCGGTCTTGACCGGGCCGAAGTCGGCGGCGGCGGTCCAGGCGCGGATCGCGGCCTGGGCGTAGACCTCCGACAGGTCGGTGACCTCGATCATCACCGCCGGGTCCTTGCGGATGCGCGGGTCGTTCTCGGCCCGCTCGCGCAGCCGCTTCAACACTGCCACCAAGTCGGTCTTCAGCGGGACCTTGAACAGCACGTCCACGCGCCGGGTGCGGTGGGTCGAGTAGTTCAGGATCACGTCCCCGAACACCTTGCTGTTGGGGATCATCACCTTGACGTTGTCGGGCGTGGCGATCTCGGTGAACAGCAGGTCCAGCGACTTCACCGTGCCCTGGCGGGTCGAGGTCTCGATGACGTCGCCGACGCGATAGGGCCTAAACAGCAGGATCATCACCCCGGCCGCCACGTTCGACAGGGCGCCTTGCAGAGCCAGGCCGATGGCCAGCGAGGCCGCGCCCAGCACCGCGATGATCGAGGTCGCCTGCACGCCCAGCTGCTGCAGCACCGCCACCAGACCGATGGCGATGATGGCATAGCGAGCCAGGGAAGCGCTGAAGCTCTCCAGGGTCGGGTCCGGGTTGTTCCGATGCACGCGCATCAGGGTCCGGCGCATGAACCGCGCCGCCAGCCCGGCGACCCAGAAGGTCACCATCAGGATCAGGGCGGCGACCACCAGGTTCACCGCCACTCGGCCCAGCCAATCCAGGAAATGTCCGAACATGGTCTCGTCGGCCTTCACGTTGGCGATCGAGGGCAGGCGCGCTTCCGCCGGGATGATGCTGGGCTTGGTCTGCATGAAGGTCTCGATAGGCGCCCCCGCCGTGATTGGTCAACGACAAGGCGAGAGTGCGGTTCCGCTTCGCACCGACTTGCGAACGGAAACAGTCGGTTACATCAATTGGCTCGAAATCGCCGTGAACGGACTCTAGAGGCTGCGCTCATGAGCATGCCCTTCATCGACCTCGCCGCGCAGCAGCGCCGGATCCGCGACAAGATCGACGCCGCCATCGCCAAGGTGCTGGACAGCGGCGCCTATGTCATGGGCCCGCAGGTCCGCGAGTTCGAAGCCAAGCTCGCCGAGTTTGGCCAGGCCAAGCTCGCCTTGTCCTGCGCCAACGGCACCGACGCCATCGCCCTGCCGCTGATGGCCTGGGGCGTGGGCACGGGCGACGCGGTGTTCTGCCCGTCCTTCACCTTCGCCGCGACGCCGGAAGTCGTGCCGTGGGTCGACGCGACGCCGGTGTTCGTCGACGTGTTGCCCGACACCTACAATATCGACCCCGCCAAGCTGGACGCCGCCATCGCCGCGGTGAAGGCCGAGGGCAAGCTGACCCCGAAGGTGGTCATCGCCGTCGACCTGTTCGGCCAGCCGGCCGACTATCCGGCCATCAAGGCCATCTGCGATCGCGAAGGCCTGAAGCTGATCGCCGACAGCGCCCAGGGTTTCGGCTGCGCGCTGAACGGCCTGCATCCGCTGCACTGGGCCGATGTCGCCACCACCAGCTTCTTCCCGGCCAAGCCGCTGGGTTGCTACGGCGACGGCGGGGCGGTGCTGACCAACGACGCCACCTTGTGGGACCTGATGGACAGCTACCGCGTCCACGGCAAGGCGGTCGGTCCGGACCTGGAAGGCAAGACCTTCGACCACGACCCCAAGTACCTGAACACCCGCATCGGCATGAATTCGCGCCTCGACACCATCCAGGCGGCGATCCTGATCGAGAAGCTGGCGATCTTCGCCGAGGAAATCGAACTGCGTCAGGCCGTGGCCGACCGCTATGCCGAGGGCCTGAAGGGCGCGGTGATCGCGACCCCGGCCGTGATCGACGGCGGCGTCTCGGTCTGGGCGCAGTACGTGATCGAGCACGCGAACCGCGACGGCCTGGCCGCGCACTTGAAGACCCAAGGCATCCCGACGGCGGTCTACTATCCCGTGCCGATGCACGTGCAGGCGCCCTATGCGGACTTCCCGCGCGGCGCCGGCGGTCTGCCGGTCACCGAGGCCAAGGCCGAGACCGTGCTGGCCCTGCCGATGCATCCCTATCTGGGCGAGGCTGACCAGCAGAAGATCATCGACGCGATCCGGGCCTTCAACGGCTAGGCTGCGGCGAGACGCCGGCGACGCAGCAGGTTCACAGCCTGCAGCGCCGTCGCCGTGGCGGTCAGCGCCACGCCCATGGCGCAGACGCCGGTCCAGCCCGTCGACTTCCAGAGCGTGACCGCGACGCCCGAACCGGCCGCGCCGCCCACGAACATACCGCCCATGAAGACGGTGTTCAGGCGGGCGCGGGCCTCGGGCTTCAGCGCGTAGACGATGTGCTGGTTGGAGACGAGGACGCTCTGGATCGCGAAGTCCAGCAGGATTACTCCGGCGATCAGGGCCGGGATGCCGTCCCAGACGCCGAAGATCAGCCACGAGACCAAAGCGAGCGCCGCGCCCAGCATGATGACCGGTCGCGGGCCACGCTTGTCGGCGAAGCGGCCGGCGATCGGCGCGGCCAGGATGCCGACGGCCCCGATCACCCCGAACAGGCCGGCGATGTCCGAGCCCAGGTGGAACTCCTGCAGGTGCAGGGCCAGCACCGTCCAGAACGAGGTGAAGGTGGCGAACAAGAGCGCCTGCGTGGCGACGGCCAGGCGCAGCGAGGGGAACTCGCGCCACAGCTGGCCCAGCGAGATCATCAGGCTGCCATAGCTCAGGCCCGACTGCGGATGGCTGCGCGGCAGCTTCAGCGCCATCCAGCCGCCGGCCGCCAGGGCCACCGGCGCGGCCAGCCAGAACATGGTCCGCCAGCCGTAGTGGGCGCCGACGAAGCCGGCCAGGGTCCGCGACAGCAGGATGCCGCACAGCAGACCGGCCATCACCGTCCCCACCGTCGCGCCGCGCTTCTCGGGGCTGGACAGGTGGGCGGCGAACGGCACGATCTGCTGGGCCACGGTCGCGGCCGCGCCCATCAGCAGCGAGGTCAGGATCATCAGGCCGGCGGTGGGCGCCAGGGCCGTGGCGACCAGGGAGACGGCGAGCGCCAGGAACTGGAAGGCGATCAGCCGCCGCCGCTCCACGAGGTCGCCCAGCGGCACCAGCAGGAAGAGGCCGGCGGCATAGCCGGCCTGGGTGGCCGTCGGGATCATCGCCGCAGCCTCGCCGGGCAGGTCCTTCAGCATCAGGCCCAGCATCGGCTGGCTGTAATAGAGGTTGGCGACCGCCAGCCCCGTGGCCGCCGCCATGGCCAGGGTCAGGCCCCGGCTCAACGGGGCGGGGTCGATGTCTTTGTTGTGCATGGCGCCGCATATAGGGGCCAAGGCGCGTCGAGGCGACCCATATCAAGGGATGATGGTCGAGCGGCGGTTGGCGGCGCGGGGCTCGGGGCCTATATGGCCTGCAAGACCTCTCGCGGGACCGAGACGTCACCCGCGGGAAAATTCGTATGTCAGACACCAACCCCTCGCCGCACCCCGGCATGGGCTTCGGCCAGTTCGTCGCCCTGATCGCGGCGATGATGGCGACCAATGCTCTGGCCATCGACTCGATGCTGCCCGCCCTGCCGCATATCGGCGAGGCGTTGGGCGTGCATGATCCGAACGCCCGCCAGTGGGTGATCACCGCGTACCTGCTGGGCTTTGGCGTCGCGCAGCTGGCCTATGGCTCGCTGGCCGACCGCTATGGCCGCAAGCCGGTGCTGATGGTCGGCCTGACGCTGTACACGATCTTCGCCGCCCTCTGCGCCTTCTCGACCTCGTTCGAAATGCTGCTGATCGCGCGGTTCCTGACCGGCCTGGGCGCGGCCTCGACGCGGGTGCTGTCGGTGTCGATCGTCCGCGACTGCTATGCGGGCCGCCAGATGGCGCGGGTGATGTCGCTGGCCTTCATCGTGTTCCTGGCCACGCCGATCATCGCCCCGTCGCTGGGCCAGGCGATCATGCTGTTCGCCTCGTGGCGCTGGATTTTCGGCATCCTGTCGATCTTCGGCCTGATCGTCATGGCCTGGGCGGCGATCAAGCTGCCCGAGACCCAGCATCCCGAGGATCGCATCCCGATCTCGGTGGCGGGCGTCAGCTCGGCCTTCAAGACCGCCCTGACCGACCGCATCGCCATGGGCTACACCCTGGCCGCGACCCTGGTGCTGGCCGGCCTGTTCGGCTTCCTCAACTCAGCCCAGCAGGTGTTCGCCGAGGTGTTGGGCGCGGGCGACATCTTCCCGCTGATCTTCGCCGCCATCGCCGGGACCATGGCGGTGTCGTCGCTGCTGAACGCGCGGATCGTCGACAAGCTGGGCATGCGCAAGGTCTCGCACTGGGCCTTGATCGGCTTCATCGCCTTCGCCGCCGTCCACGCCGCGATCGCCCTCACCGGCCACGAAACCTTGCTCAGCTTCTCGCTGATGCAGGCCGGCATGATGTTCTGCTTCGGCCTCGTCATGTCGAACTTCGGGGCCATCGCCATGGAGCCGCTGGGCCACGTGGCCGGCGCGGCCGCCTCGATCCAGGGCTTCATCACCACGATCGGCGGGGCGCTGTTCGGGTTCCTGATCGGCCAGATGTTCGACGGCACCACCGTGCCGCTGACCTTGGGCTTCACGGGCTTCGGCCTGGCGGGCCTGCTGATGGTGCTGGCCACCGAGAAGGGCAAGCTGTTCCAGGCCGGCGCGTCCGGCCCGGCTCCGGCCGCGGCGCACTAGTCGAGCATCGCTTCCAAGGTGGCGAGCTCGTCGGCTTCGCGCGCAGGCTTGTCCCAGCGGATGCGGTTGATGCGCGGAAAGCGCATGGCCACGCCAGATTTGTGCCGGGTCGAGCGCTGCAGGCCCTCGAAGGCGACCTCGAACACCAGGCCGTGGTCCAAGTCGGCGCGCACCGAGCGCACCGGTCCGAAGCGCTCGATCGTGTGGTCGCGGACGAACTTGTCGATCAGCTTCAGCTCTTCGTCGGTGAAGCCGAAATAGGCCTTGCCGACGGGGGTCAGGTGGCGAACGCCCGCCTCGTCCTCGCGCCAGACGCCGAAGGTGTAGTCGGAATAGAAGCTGGACCGCTTGCCGTGGCCGCGCTGGGCGTACATCAGCACCGCGTCGATCAGGTGCGGGTCGCGCTTCCACTTGAACCACGGACCCTTGGGGCGGCCGGGCTCGTAGACGCTGTCGCGGCGCTTCAGCATCAGGCCTTCGGAAAGCCGGGCGTCGCCTTCGGGCGGGTCCAGGCGCAGGGCGGCCAGTTCCTCCCAGGTCTCGAAGGGCTGGAGGGGCGAGAGGTCGATGCGGGGTGTCGTCAGCCTGGCGACGAATGCCTCCAGCCGCGCGCGGCGCTCGACGAAGGGCAGGCCGCGCACGTCCTCCTCGCCATCCATCATCAGGTCATAGGCGCGGATGCCGGCCGGGAAGGTCGCCAGCTGCTTGCCATCGACCGTCTTGCGGTTCAGCCGCTGCTGCAGGTCTCCGAATGGGGCCAGGGCGCCGTCGCGCAGGACCAGCAGCTCGCCATCGATCGCGCCCTCGAAGTCCAGGGCCTCGACCACGTCCGGGAAGCTGGCGGAGATGTCGTCGCCCGTGCGGGTGTAGAGCCGCCGCTCGCCGCGTTCGCTGACCGCCTGGACGCGGATGCCGTCCCACTTCCATTCGGCGATGTAGTCGGCCGGATCGAGCTTGGCGAAATCGACCGCCTCGTCGATCGGCTGGGCCAGCATCACCGGTCGGAACCGCCCCGGCGCGTCGGGGGAGGGGCGTTCGGAGCGACCTTCCAGCCAGGCGAAGAGATCGCCATACGGCGGCTCCATCGCGTGCCAGACCTCCTCGATCTCGCCGATCTCGACACCGCCGAAATTGGCGCAGGCCTGCTTGGCCAGGCGCGAGGACACGCCCACTCGCAGGCCGCCGGTCATCAGCTTCAGCAGCGCCCAGCGGCCGTCGGGGTCGAGCGCATCCAGCCAGCCCTCGATCAGCCGCTGGACCTCGGTCCGCGAGGCCGAGTGCAGGGCCTCGATCACCTCGGAAAGCTCCGGCGGCCGGTTGGCGCCGGGCTTGGCGGGCCACACCAGGGCGACGGTCTCGGCGAGATCCCCGACATAGTCGTAGGACCAGGCGAACAGCTGCGCATCCATTCGCGCCTCGACCGCCTTGCGGATGAAGGCCGGCTTGGCGGCGTTGAACGACAGCGCGCCGGTCAGGGCCGCCAGGGCGTAGCCGCGATCGGGGTCGGGCGTATTGCGCAGATGGTCGGCGATCAGGGTCAGCTTGGCGTTGCGCGAGCTGGTCAGGGACAGCCGGTCGAGCAGGTGGGCGAAGGCGCGCATGAGTCATTGAACGCGGAAAAGCTAAAGCCGACCAGCGCTTGCCAACGATGGAGATCCGTGAGGATATCTCTGGAGGAGTGAAATTGGCGGGGCAATCTATGCGTTATTTGGCCGGCCTGTTGGCCGCAGCGACCCTTTGCGTGTTTTCCAATGCACAGGCCGAGACACTACCCGCCGCGCCCAAGGCTCCCGACATCAGCTGGCAAGACAAGCTCACTCATCGCACCGGCGTGATTCAGCTGCCCGCCGGCAGCGCGCGCCTCAACATCGGTCCCGATTATTATTTCCTCGACGAGGCCGACAGCCAGAAGGTGCTAGTCGAGGGCTGGGGCAATCCGGCGGAGGCGGCTAACGGCGTACTCGGGATGATCTTTCCCACCAAGTACAAGCCGTTGGATGATGCCGCGTGGGGCGCGGTGATCAGCTACGAGGACGTCGGCTACGTCTCAGACAAGGACGCCAAGAAGACTGATCCCGACAAGCTTCTGAAAAACCTGCGCGACGGCGAGGACGACAGCAACGCCGAGCGCCAGAAGCAGGGCTATCCCAGCGTGCACTTGGCCGGCTGGGCCGAGCGTCCAGCCTACGACGCCGATCGCCATGTGGCGATCTGGGCGCGGGACCTACAGTTCGGCGACGCCCAACACCACACACTGAACTATGATATTCGCCTCTTGGGGCGACGCGGCGTGCTGAGTCTGAACGTCGTGGCTTCGATGCAGGACTTGCCGCAAGTCAAGGCGGCCGCCGATGGGGTTCTGGCCCAGGCGGCCTTCGATCCGGGCTCCCGCTACATCGACTACCAGAAGGGCCAGGACAAGGTCGCAGAGTACGGCGTGGCCGGCATGATCGCGGCGGGTGTCGGGCTGGCCGCGGCCAAGAAGCTTGGCTTGTTGGCCCTGGCCATGGTCTTTCTGAAGAAGGGCTTTGTGCTGGTCGTCGCGGGCTTCGCGGCGGTAGCTAACTGGTTGCGGCGACTGTTCGGCAAGAAGGACAAGGTCGAGAGCGCGACGCCCAAGGGGCCGGACCTGATCTCGTAGCTGGACGGCTAACCCGCTCGAGCTTCGTCCAGCTGGCCCAGGATCATGATCTTCTGCCAGATCTTGCGGCCCAGGTCCGAGGCCAGGGTCTCGATGTCGTTGACGGCCGCGACGATGACGGGATCGTCGCTCTCGCCGGCATAGAGGGCTGCCAGCTTGGCGGTCAGGGCCAGCATCTCGGCGCAGTAGTCGAGATAGCGCGAGAGCTGGAAGCTGGTCATGTCGCGCTTGGGCGAATGGCGGGTGGCCGGGCCCAGGATCACGGTCGGGTCCTTGGTCAGCTGGTGCATGTCGATGACGTGGCAGAACGAGCGCAGCTCGTGCAGGGCCTTCTGGACCCGCTGCTGCTTCCAGCGCCGCTCCAGCGAGGCCAGGAACCAGGCCGCCGCGCCGGATAGCAGAGCCAGGTTGGCCGCCGACTCCAGGCCCTGGGCCAGGCCAAAGCCTTCCTTGGCGCGGATGACGGCGCTCCAGTCCAGCCGCCAGACCAGCATGGCCTCCAGGCCGACGCCGGCGATGACAATCAACGCCACCAGCAGGCGCAGGAAGAGGTAGGGCCGCGAAATCCGGCGGGCGCGGGCGGCCGTGCGCTGGCCCGTGTCGCTGAGCCGGCCACAGACCTGCGCCAGGCCCGAGGCCGGGAATCGCTCGGCCACGCGGGCGTAGAGGTTGTCGAGCGTCTCGACCACCTTGTCGGCGTCCAGCTTCTGACGATCCCGAGCCATGCCACGTCATAGCGCAGGTTCATGACCGCTCGCGCAAGGGCATGAATGGTGTTAGATTAAAACGATCGTTTGAATTGTTGTGAGGCGAGCATGGACGACGTTCCCGAAGGTTTCTCTCCTCACAGCCGCAAGAGCCCGCTGACCGATCCGTGGGAGCCGCTCTACGCCCGTCAGGCGCTTGACCGGCTGGTGCTGGGCGTGCGCGTCCGGCCCGAGCACTGCAATTCGCGGAGCATGCCGCATGGCGGCTTCCTGGCGGCGCTGGCCGACAACGCCATGGGCCTATCGCTGGGCGTCAACCTGGCGGCCGCGCGGCAGGCGGCCGGCGGCTTGGTCACCGTGTCGCTGACGCTGGACTATCTGGGCTCGGCCAAGCTGGGGCAGTGGCTCGAGTTCGACACCGACTTCGTCAAGCTGGGCCGCTCGATCTGCTTCGCGGAGGCGACGGTGCGCGCGGACGGGGTTCCCGTCGCGCGCGCCCGCGCAACCTTCAAGCTGCTGGAGGCCAAGGCCGCGGCCTAGGCCCGTTCGTGCACCGCTTCCTCGGCCGCGAGCGGCTGGGGCAGGCGGGTCAGCATTTCCTTCGGGCAGACCTGCCAGAACTGGTCCCGCACGCGGTCCCAGTCGCGCAGCAGCGTGGCCGCGAACACCGAGTCCGTCTCGCGGGCGTGCTCGGCGATCAGCGAGCGCAGCACGCCTTCCCAATAGGGCGAGGCCAGGCGCTGCACGACGATGCTGTCGGGGTTGATGGCGTCCTGGAAGCGGTCGTGCTGGTCGAGCACGAAGGCCATGCCGCCGGTCATGCCCGCGCCGAAGTTGCCGCCCGTCGGGCCCAGGATCACCACCTGGCCGCCGGTCATGTACTCGCAACCGTTGGCGCCGCAGCCCTCGACCACCGTGGTGGCGCCCGAGTTGCGGACCGCGAAGCGCTCACCCGCCTGGCCCGCCGCGAACAGCCGGCCAGAAGTGGCGCCGAACAGCACGGTGTTGCCGATCAGGGTGTTGGTTTCCGGCGCCGCGAGGCCACGCGCCGGCTTGATCACGATGGTCGCGCCCGACAGGCCCTTGCCGACATAGTCGTTGGCCTCGCCGGTCAGTTCGATGCGCAGGCCCTGGACCGCGAAGGCGCCCAGGCTCTGGCCGGCCGAGCCCTTGAGCTGGACGGTCAGGTGGCCCGAAGGCAGGCCCTTCATGCCGAACTTGCGGACGATGTGGCTGGACGTGCGGGTGCCGATGGTGCGGGCGGTGCTGCGGACCGTGTAGGTCAGCTGCATCTTCTCGCCGCGTTCCAGCAGCGGCGCGGCGTCGCGGACGATCTGGGCGTCCAGCGTGTCCGGCACCGCGTTGCGGCCGACGACCGTGTTGTAGGGCTTGTTGTTGCCCGGATCGGCGCGGACCAGCAGCGGGTTTAGGTCGAGGTCGTCGAGGTGTTCGCCGCCGCGCGAGACCTGGGCCAGCAGGTCGGTGCGGCCGACGATCTCCTGCAGGCTCTTGAAGCCCAGGCCCGCCAGAATCTCGCGGACCTCTTCAGCGACGAACGTGAAGAGATTGATGACCTTGTCCGGCGTGCCGGTGAACTTGGCGCGCAGGGCCTCGTCCTGGGTGCAGACGCCCACGGGACAGGTGTTGGAGTGGCACTGGCGGACCATGATGCAGCCCATCGCCACCAGCGAGGCGGTGCCGATGCCGAACTCCTCGGCGCCCATCATGGCGGCGATGACGATGTCGCGGCCCGTGCGCATGCCGCCGTCGGCCCGCAGGACGACGGAGTGGCGCAGGTTGTTGAGCGTCAGCACCTGGTTGGCTTCCGACAGGCCCATCTCCCACGGACCGCCGGCATATTTCACCGAGGTCTGGGGCGAGGCGCCCGTGCCGCCGACGCCGCCGGCGACCAGGATCACGTCCGCCTTGGCCTTGGCGACACCGGCGGCGATGGCGCCGATGCCGGTGGCCGCGACAAGCTTGACCGTGACGCGCGCGACCGGGTTGATCTGCTTCAGGTCATAGATGAGCTGGGCCAGGTCCTCGATCGAGTAGATGTCGTGGTGCGGCGGCGGGCTGATCAGCATCACGCCGGGCGTGGCGTGACGCAGGCGGGCGATCATCTCGGTGACCTTGAAGCCGGGCAGCTGGCCGCCCTCGCCGGGCTTGGCGCCCTGGGCGACCTTGATTTCCAGCTCGACGCACTGGTTCAGATATTCGGCGGTGACGCCAAAGCGGCCCGAGGCCACCTGCTTGATGGCGCTGTTGGGGTTGTCGCCATTGGGCAGTGGCTTGTAGCGCGCGCTGTCCTCACCGCCCTCGCCCGAGACCGACTTGGCCCCGATACGGTTCATGGCGATGTTCAGGGCGCCGTGGGCCTCTGGGCCGAGGGCCCCCAGGCTCATGCCCGGCGTGACGAAGCGCTTGCGGATCTCGTTGACGCTCTCGACGTCGTCGGTCGAGATCGGGTTGCGGTCCGAACGCCAGTCCAAGAGGTCGCGCAGCTGGATCGGCTTTTGCGTCCGCAGGCCGTTCGACCAGCGGCGATAGAGCTCGTAGTCGCCGGTGTCGCAGGCCGTCTGCAGAGTGTGCATCAGGCGCGCTTCGAAGGCGTGGGCCTCGCCCGAACGGCGCGACTTGTAGAGGCCGCCGACCGGCAGGGTGATGGCGCCCGAGCCCCAGGCCTTGCGGTGCAGCTCGACCGTCTTGCTCTCGATGCCGGCGAAACCGATGCCCGAGATGCGCGAGGGCATGCCGGGGAAGAACTCGGCGGCGAGAGCCCGCGACAGGCCGACGGCTTCGAAGTTGTAGCCGCCGCGGTACGAGGAGATGACGCTGATGCCCATCTTGGAGATGATCTTCAGCAGACCGCCCTCGATGGAGGTCTTGAAGTTGATGCAGACGTCGCGCAGCGACTTCTCGCCCAGCAGGCCGCGCTCCAGACGATCCTGGAAGCTTTCCTGAGCCAGGTAGGCGTTGACCGCCGTCGCGCCGACGCCGACCAGCACCGCGAAATAGTGGGTGTCCAGGCACTCGGCCGAGCGGACGATGATCGAGACGTACGAGCGCAGGCCCTTGCCGACCAGGTGGGCGTGGACGCCGCCGGTGGCCAGGATCATCGGCAGGGCGACGCGGCCGGCGTCGCTGGCCTCGTCGGTCAGGACGATGGCGCCGCAGCCGCGCAGCACGGCGTCCTCGGCCTCGGCGCGGATGCGGTCGAGATTGGCGCGCAGGGCGTCGCCGCCGCGCGCTTCCGGCGCGGGCAGGGGCATGGTGCAGTCGATGACCGCGACGTTCTTCTCGCCCAGCAGACCGTGGATGCGCTCGTACATGCCGGTGGTCAGCACGGGGCTTTCCAGCACGTAGACGTCGGCTTGCGCGGCGTCCTGGGCCAGGATGTTGCCCAGGTTCTTGAAGCGGGTCTTCAGGCTCATTACGCCGGTCTCCCGCAGGGGGTCGATCGGCGGGTTGGTCACCTGGCTGAAGTTCTGGCGGAAGTAGTGCGACAGCGGGCGGTACTTCTCCGACAGCACCGCCAGCGGCGTATCGTCGCCCATCGAGCCGACGGCTTCCTTGCCTTCCTCGACCATCGGGGCGAGGACCATTTCCAGGTCCTCGAGCGAGTAGCCGGCGGCGGCCTGGCGGCGCGTCAGCTCTTCACGGCCGTACTTGCGCGGCTCCGGACCCGGACCGATCTCCTTTTCGAGATCGACCATGTTGCCCAGCCAGTCCGTATAGGGGTGGCGGTCGGCCAGCTCGTCGATGATCTCGTTCTCGCCGTACAGGCGGCCCTCGGCGAGGTCGATGGCGATCATCCGACCGGGCGAGATGGCCAGCTTGCGGGTGATGCGGGCCTCGTCGACGCCGCACATGCCGGCTTCCGAGCCCATGATCACCAGGCCGTCGTCGGTATAGGCCACGCGCAGCGGGCGCAGGCCCGAGCGGTCCTTGCCGGCAACGACCCAGCGGCCGTCGGTGGCGCACAGGGCGGCGGGACCGTCCCACGGCTCCATCACGGCGTTGCAGTAGGAATAGAGCGCCTTGTGGGCGTCCTTCATCTTCGGATTGTTGGCTTCCGGCACCAGCAGGGTCTTGGCCATCGGCGCGTCACGGCCGGCGCGCACCAGCACCTCGAAGGTGTTGTCGAGGTTGGCGCTGTCCGAACCGCCCGGCTGGATCACCGGCTTCACGTCGTCCCCGAACTCACCGAAGGCCTGGGCGGCCATCTTGATCTCGTGGGACTTCATCCAGTTGACGTTGCCCTTGATCGTATTGATCTCGCCGTTGTGGGCGAGCATCCGGAAGGGCTGGGCCAGACGCCATTGCGGGAAGGTGTTGGTCGAATAGCGCTGGTGGAAGATCGCCACGGCGGCGGCGAAGCGCTCGTCCTTCAGGTCGGGATAGAACTCGTCGATGTGCTCGGCGAGGAACATGCCCTTGTAGATCAACGACTTGGCCGACAGCGAGCAGATGTAGAAGTCGCTGATGTTCTGGGCGTGGACGCGCTTTTCGATGCGCTTGCGGCACAGGAACAGAGCGCGCTCCAGCGCCTCGCCTTCCAGGCCGGCTGGACCGGCCAGCATGATCTGCTCGATTTCCGGACGGGTGGCGTTGGCCTTCTCGCCGATCACCGAGGTGTCGACCGGCACCTGGCGCCAGCCATAGATGTAGAAGCCAAAGCGCAGCGCCTCGGCCTCGACGATCGTACGGCAGGCCTCCTGGGCGCCCAGATCGGTGCGCGGCAGGAAGATCTGGCCGACGGCGATCGGGCCCTGGCGCAGGGCGTGGCCCGTACGGCGCACCTGGTCGATGAAGAAGTCCTGCGGGACGCTGACCAGCACGCCGGCGCCGTCACCGGTCTTGCCGTCGGCGTCGATCGCGCCCCGGTGCCAGAGGGCCTTCAGGGCCTTGATCGCCAGTTCGACGACCTCGCGGCGCGGCTGGCCGTCGATGGCGCAGACCAGGCCGACGCCGCAGGCGTCGCGCTCGGTGGTCGGGTCATAGGCGTGACCGTCGATCAGCGCCTGGCGGTTCTTCAGATAGAGGTCCATCTCGTTCATGGCTTCGGGTCCTCTCTCTTATTCCGCCGCGATCAGCGCGGGGCTGACCTTGGCCTGCAGGTAGCGGTGGATGGCGTCGGCGGCGTCGCGGCCGTCCTTGATCGCCCAGACGACCAGCGAGGCGCCGCGCACGATGTCGCCAGCGGCGAACACGCCGTCGAGATTGGTCATCTGGTTGCGGACGTCGGCCTTGACCGTGCCCCAGCGGGTGACCTTCAGGTCCGGCGCCGACCAGGCGTCCGGCAGGTTCTCGGGCTCGAAGCCGAGGGCCTTGACCACCAGCTGGGCTGGACGGTCGAAGTCGCCGCCGGGGATTTCCTCGGGGCTCTGGCGGCCGGAAGCGTCCGGGGCGCCCAGGCGCATGCGGATGGCGCGCACGCCGGTGACGGCCTCGGCTTCACCCGACAGGGCGCGCGGGGCGGCCAGCCATTCGAAGGTGACGCCTTCTTCTTCCGCGTTCGACACTTCGCGCATCGAGCCGGGCATGTTGGCCTTGTCGCGGCGATAGAGGCAGGTGACCGAGTTGGCGCCCTGGCGGATGGCGGTGCGCACGCAGTCCATGGCCGTGTCGCCGCCGCCGACCACGACGACATCCTTGCCGTCGGCGTTCAGCAGGCCGGACTCGATTTCCGGCACGGTGTCGCCCAGGTCCTGGCGGTTGGAGGCGATCAGATAGTCCAGCGCGGGCACGACGCCCTTGCTGCCGCCGCCCGGGACGGTCAGGTCGCGCGCGGCGTAGACGCCGACGGCGATCAGCACCGCGTCGTGCTTTTCGCGCAGGTCTTCCAGGGTCGCGTCCTTGCCGACCTCGAAGCCCAGTTTGAAGGCGACGCCGCCGTCGGCCAGGCGCTTCGTGCGGCGCTCGACGACGTCCTTCTCCAGCTTGAAGCCGGGGATGCCGTAGATCAGCAGGCCGCCGGCGCGGTCGTGGCGGTCATAGACGGTGACGTCGTAACCGGCCTCGCGCAGTTTCTCGGCGGCGGCCAGGCCGGCCGGGCCCGCGCCCACGACACCGACCGACTGGCCGCGCGCTTCGCCGGCCTCGAGCGGCTTCACCCAGCCCATCTCCCAGGCCTTGTCGGTCAGGTAGCGTTCGACCGAGCCGATCGTCACGGTGCCGTGACCTGATTGCTCGATAACGCAGTTGCCTTCGCACAGGCGATCCTGGGGGCAGATCCTGCCGCAGACTTCCGGCATGGAATTGGTCGCCTGCGACAGGGCGTAGGCTTCTTCCAGGCGGCCCTCGGCCGTCATCCGCAACCAGTCGGGGATGTTGTTGTGCAGCGGGCAGTGGGTCTGACAGAACGGCACGCCGCACTGCGAGCAACGCGAGGCCTGCTCGGTCGCCTTCGCATCGATGAAGTCGGCGTAGATCTCGTGGAAGTCGCCCGAACGCTCAGCCGCCGCGCGCTTTTCAGGCGTCGTGCGGGCCACCGTCGTGAATTTCAGCATGCGCTCGGCCATGCGACTTCCCTTGTCCCCGTCACGGGAGAAAAATTGCTCAGACGGGCCTCATACGGACTCTTTCGGGCAATAAGAATGTCATAGTAAAATTACTAGACCAATATATCCGTGTTGTGGGCAGGGTCTTTGAGATCGACTCGCAACATGACCTCAAAATAGTCCACTTTGTGGATTTACGACCTGTTTACCGTGTCGGGCGCACGCCAGATCGGGATTTGGAGCCGAAACATGCCTGATTGGCTGAGCGCGATTATTCTGGGTCTGGTCGAGGGGCTGACGGAGTTCATTCCCGTCTCCTCCACGGGCCATCTTCTGCTGACCAAGGAGCTGATGGGTCTGAAGGACCCGTCGTGGGACACCTTCATCGTGCTGATCCAGCTGGGCGCGATCCTGGCGGTGGTGGCCCTCTATTTCCAGAAGCTGTGGGGCGTGCTGATCGGCCTGCCGACCAAGCCCGAGGCGCGCCGCTTCGCGCTCAGCGTCATCGTCGCGGTGATCCCAGCCTTCGTGGCGGGCCTGCTGCTGCACGACGTGATCAAGAAGTTCCTGTTCGAGAGCCCGCTGATCATCTGCTGGTCGCTGCTGATCGGCGGGGTGATCCTGCTGTTCATCGACAAGAAGGCCCCGCCGGCCGTCGATCACGACGCCATGAACCTGCCGCTGCACAAGGTGCTGATCGTCGGCTTCTTCCAGTGCCTGTCGCTGATCCCCGGCGTCTCGCGCTCGGGCTCGACCATTGTCGGCTCCATGCTGTTCGGCATCGAGCGTCGGGCCGCGGCCGAGTTCAGCTTCTTCATGGCCATCCCGATCATGGTCGGGGCCTTCGTCCTGGACGTCTACAAGAACCGCGACGCCCTGGACGCCGGCCATATCGGCATCGTCGGCATCGGCTTCGTCGTGTCGTTCCTGTCGGGCCTGCTGGCCATCAAGTACATGCTCGATTTCATCGGCAAGCGCGGCTTCGCCCCGTTCGCCTGGTGGCGGATCGCGGTCGGCATCGGCGGGCTGGCGGTGCTCTACCTGCACCACTAGCCGGGAATGGCGTCCTTCGCGAAGGACGCCGCCAGGAACTCGACCAGCGCCCGGACCTTGGCCGAGGGGCGCGGGCCGCCGGGAAACACCGCGTGGGCGGTGACCGGCGGCAGGTCGTAGTCCGCCAGCAGCCGCACCACCGTGCCGGCCGCCAGTTCCTCGCCGCACATGACGGCGGAGGCCATGCCGACGCCCATGCCGGCGCGGATGCAGGCCATCATGCCTTCTCCGGTCGAGACGCGGACGCGATCGTCCAGCTCGACCGACACCGCCTTGCCGTCGCGCGAGAAGGTCCAGTGGCGCTGGGCCGACAGGCGCGGTCCCAGCACGCAGGCGTGAGCGGCGAGGTCTGCTGGCGTGGCGGGCGTTCCGTGGCGATCGACATAGCTTCTCGCCGCGACGATGATCCGGTCGAAGGTCGCCAGCTTTCGGGCCCCGAAACTGGAATCACGCAGCTCGCCCAGCCGCAAGGCGATGTCCGCGCCCTCGGCGATCAGGTCCTGGCGCTCGTCGGACATGTTGATGTCCAGCTTCAGCTGCGGATGGGCCTCCAGGAACGGCGCCAGGCGCGGGATCGCCTCGCGCAGGCCGAAGGTCACCGGCATGACGATGCGGATCAGGCCGTGCAGGCTGTCGACGCCGCGCGCCACGTGCTCGGCCTCGTCCAGGTCGGCCATCACCTGCTTGGCGCGTTCCAGGAAGGCCAGCCCCGCATCCGTGGGCGTCACTCGCCGGGTGGTGCGCAGCAGCAGTTTCACGCCCAGCCGCGCCTCCAGCTCGCCGACGATCCGCGAGACCGAGGGCTGTGACAGGCCCAGCTCCCGCGCGGCGCGCGAAAAGCTGCCGCTATCGGCGACGCGGGCGAAGACGGCCAGTTCCTGGAGGCGATCACTCATTCGTCAGATGTATAAATGATCTCCATAGCCGCCGGATACTCCTGCTTAAGCGGATGATCGATCTTGGCTCCATCGAAACGGCGCGACCGCGCCGAACCCTCGAAAGGAGATCAAGATCATGTCGCTGCAAGACCGCCTCGACGCCTTCCGCGCCCAGTTCGAAGCCGGCGCGGCCCCCTGGAACGCTCCCGCCTCGGTGATCGCGCTGATGCACAAGGGCACGGCCGAACTGGTGGCCACCGGCCAGGCCGACCGGGCCCTGAAGGCCGGCGACCGCGCCCCGGTGTTCAATCTGGAAGACCCGGACGGCGCCTATGTCAGCTCGCGCGACCTGCTGGCCAAGGGGCCGCTGGTCGTCAGCTTCTATCGCGGCGTCTGGTGCCCGTACTGCAATTTCGAGCTCCAGGCGCTGCAGGCGGCCTTGCCGGAGATCCAGGCGCGCGGCGCGAACCTGGTCGCCATCTCGCCCCAGACCCCGCCCAACAGCCGCAAGTCACAGCGCGAGAACGCGCTCGGCTTCCCGATCCTCAGCGACGCCGGCGGCGAGGTGGGCGCGGCCTTCGGCATCCGCTTTGCTTTGCCGGACTATCTGGTCGAGCTCTACAAGGCCTTCGGCAACGACCTGCCGCTGATCAACAAGGACCCGGACTGGACCCTGCCGATGCCGGCTCGCTACGTGATCGGGACCGATGGCGTCATCGCCTATGCCGAGGTCAATCCAGACTACACTCAGCGCCCCGATCCGTCGGAGCTGCTGCCGACCTTGGATCGCCTGGCCAGCCAGGTGCTGCTGTAACGAAAAAGCGCCGGACGATCCGATCGTCCGGCGCTTCGCATTTCGGTTCGGCGCAGAGCCCTAGAACGCGCCCGCCGGGGTCTCGGCGTACTGGCCGCCCTTGCGGTAGCGGTAGAGGTAGGTCGGGACCACGGCCTCGACGGCCGTGCCGATCACGCCGGCCTCGGCCAGGCCCGGCAGGCCGTGGTCGGCGACGTTGTCGGTCTTCAGCATCTCGACCTGGTCGCTGGTCAGCGGCGGAGCCCACGGGATGATCGAGCCCTGGATGTCGCCCAGCGAGCCGATCAGCGAGGCGATCGGCCAGGGCAGCGGGGCCAGCGGGCGGGCGCGACCCGTCTCGGTCAGGATCAGCTGGAGGATCTCGCGCATCGTGTAGACGGTCGGGCCGCCCAGTTCGTAGGTCACGCCGACGGCGGCCGGATTGGCCACGACCTTGGCGATCACGGCGGCGACGTCGGCGACGAACACCGGCTGGACGCGGCTGTCGCCGCCGACCAGCGGCATGATCGGCGACAGGGCGGCGATCTGGGCGAACTTGTTGAAGAACTTGTCGTCGACGCCGAACACCAGCGACGGGCGCACGATGGTCGCGCCCGGGAAGGCGGCGCGGACGGCGGCTTCACCGTCGGCCTTGGTGCGGAAGTACTTCGATTCCGAATCGGCCTTGGCGCCCAGGGCGCTCATGTGGACCAGGTTCTTCACGCCGGCCTTGGCGGCGGCCTGGGCCACGTTCTGGGCGGCCATGACGTGGATCGACTGGAACTTCTGGCGGCCGGTCTCCCAGAGCACGCCCACCAGGTTCACGCAGGCCTCGGCGCCGTCCAGCGCCCGGGCGATGGAGGCCGGGTTGCGGACATTGGCCTGGACCACCTCGATCTGGCCGACATCGCCCAGCATGCGCATGCGGTAGGCGAGGTTGGGCTGGCGCACGGCCACCCGAACGCGATGACCCGCCTTGGCGAGGGCGCGCACGACCTGGCTGCCTACGAAACCCGTGCCGCCGAACACGGTGACCAGACCCTGCATCTTCATTCCTCGTCGCAAGCGATAAGGGGGAATTAGACGACTGAGCGCGGCTTCGCAATGAAATCGCGCTTTATCGATTTTTGTCTGTTGACGGCGTCAGAAGCTTTCCCTAAACGTCCCGGCCTCGCAGCGACCTACCCGGTTGCGCAGCGGGCCCAGGTGGCGGAATTGGTAGACGCGCTGGCTTCAGGTGCCAGTGACCGAAAGGTCGTGGAGGTTCGAGTCCTCTCCTGGGCACCACCCCTAAACAGCTTCTTTGAAGCGGGGGTGGCGCCAAACTTCCCGACGGCGAGATCGCCATCGGTTGATGGTATGGCGGATAGATATCCCGTTCATCGTGAGTATAAGTGTCACGCGCTCTTATCGGGCGTGTGGTTCGTCGCGTCCACGCGAGCGCGACCAGACATGTTCGCCGGAGATTTCTGAGACTTGGCCAATTTCGTTCACGAGGGCGACCTGCCCGATGGCGTGTTCGCCGGTGTCGGCGTCATCGCCATCGATTCGGAGACCATGGGCCTGCGCCTGGGCCGCGACCCGCTGTGCGTGGTCCAGCTGGGGGGCGGCGACGGTGACGCCCATGTCGTGCGCCTGAACCGCGACACCTATGACTGCCCGAATCTGAAGGCGCTGCTGACCGATCCGAACGTGCTGAAGCTTTTTCACTTCGGCCGCTTTGATATCGCCATGTTCGAACTCCATCTGGGGGTCGTGACCGCACCCGTCTACTGCACCAAGATCGCCTCGAAGCTGGCCCGCACCTATACCGACCGCCACGGCCTGAAGGACGTGACGCGCGAGTTGCTGGGCGTCGAGCTGTCGAAGGTGCAGCAGTCTTCGGACTGGGGCGCGCCCAGCCTGAGCGCCGACCAGGTGGCCTATGCCGCCTCGGACGTGCTGCACCTGCACGCGCTGCGCCTGAAGCTGAACGCCATGCTGGAACGTGAAGGCCGCATGGCCCACGCCCAGGCCGCCTTCGACTATCTCCCCCACCGCGCCTCGCTCGACCTGGCCGGCTGGGAAGAGATGGACATCTTCGCCCACAGCTGACGGACGCGATGCAACAGGCCGCGGTCATGACTGGACGAACGATGAGCGCCGACCTCGCGCGCTGGCGTCGCCGCTCGCGTCGTGTCCTGGCCGCGCGCATCCTTCTGCCGGCCGCGATCGCGGGCCTGCTGGTGATCGTCGCCTCGCAGGTCGGCTGGCGCACCTACATGGCCGCCACCCATCCGCCGACGGAGGCCAAGACCGAGATCCGCCTGATCACGCCGCGCTTCTACGGTCAGTCGACCGACGGCCGCAGCTTCATGATCACCGCGCGCTCGGCGATCCGCGACGACAACGATCCGCGCCGCATCATCCTGGACGAGCCGGCCCTGACCCTGGACCTGGGTTCGCCCACGCCCACCCGGATGACCGCCAAGCACGGTCTCTACCGCCAGGACAGTTTCGGCCTGAACCTGAAGGACGACGTCCGGCTGGACGATGGCACCGGTTACCGGTTCGCGTCGGAGGAATCCTTCGTCGACACCAAGACCGGCGACGTCACGGGCGAAAGCACAATGAATGGCGAAGGGCCCAGCGGACAGGTGCAATCCAACGCCTACTCCGTATATGACAAGGGCGATCGCGTCATATTCCGGGGCGGGGTTCGCGCCCGGTTCGAACGGCAGTAAAGAAGATCAATGGCGCAGGTTCGCTTCAGATGCGGACCGCGACGAATGAGGACATGGTTCTGATGAAGCGACGGACGGCGGCGGCGGCGATGACGACCGCGTTGATCCTGGGTGGGATGGGCGCGGCCTATGCCCAGGATTCCAGCACGCCCGTGGACGTTTCCGCCGACAATCAGGAAACGATCAACAGCAAGTGCATCACGATCTTCACGGGCAATGTGGAGATCCTGCAGAACCGCTCGCGCCTGCGCGCCCAGAAGGTGACCGTCTACAGCGCCAAGAAGCCCGGCGCTTCGACCGACGGCGCCAATTCCTGCGGCGCGGCCCAGCGCATGGAGGCCGAAGGCGGCGTCTACATGGTCAGCGACACGCAGACCGCCCGTGGCGACCGCGCCGTCTACACCTTCGACAACAACATCGCGATCGTCACCGGCGACGTGGTGCTGGTGAAGGGCAAGGACGTGGCGCGCGGCGACAAGCTGACGGTCAACACCAAGACCAACGACGCCAAGCTGGAATCGAACGCCAAGGCCTCACCTCGCCGGGTCCGCGCGGTGTTCTACCAGGACGACAAGAAGAACGACGCGCCGGCCGCGCCCGCTCAACCCGCCGCCCCGCGCTAGGATTCGCGTTCCATGGCTCTGAACCCCAACGACACGGACGGCCTGTTCGTCGATTCCGTGGGCAAGTCGTTCGGCGACCGTCCGGTCGTCAAGAACGTCTCCCTGCGCCTCAAGCGTGGCGAAGTCGCCGGTCTGCTGGGTCCGAACGGGGCCGGCAAGACGACCTGCTTCTACATGGTCACCGGCCTGATCGCCGCCGACTACGGCGCGATCTATCTGGACGGCGAGAACATCACCGCCCAGCCGATGTTCCAGCGCGCGCGCCTCGGCGTCGGCTATCTGCCGCAGGAAGCCTCGATCTTCCGGGGCATGACGGTCGAGCAGAACGTCATGGCCGTGGTCGAGATGCGTCAGAAGGACCCGCGCAAGGCGCGTGAGCAGGTCACCAGCATCCTGGAAGAGCTGCGCATCACCCACATCCGCAAGTCGCCCGCCGTCGCCCTGTCGGGCGGTGAGCGCCGCCGCGTGGAAATCGCCCGCGCCCTGGCGTCCGAGCCGTCCTTCATGCTGCTGGACGAGCCGTTCGCCGGCATCGACCCGCTGGCCATCGCCGACATCCGCGAAGTGATCGGCTATCTCAAGGGTCGTGGCATCGGCATCCTGATCACCGACCACAATGTGCGCGAGACGCTGGACATCATCGACCGCGCCTCGATCATCCACGCTGGCGAGGTGCTGTTCGAGGGCTCGCCGCGCGAGATCGTCGAGAACCCGGAAGTTAAGCGCGTCTATCTGGGCGACAGCTTCAGCGAGCCCCGCCTGGGTGATTAATCCGCGCAGGGGTGGGCAAAAGGCGCCTGCGTCACCCCTCCGCACCCGGATCAAGTGCTTGGTCCATAAGGGTTAATGCCCCTGGCATGATATTTTCCGGGACGGAACGTCGCACCGGCCCAAGAATTGCAGGCGTTGGCGACCCGTTAACCAAACAGGCCCTTCAATGGCGGTCGAAGTTTTTCGATTTGTCAGGAGGGCGCATTGGCGCTCAGCCACCGCCTCGAGATCCGCCAGGGTCAGGGCCTCGTCATCACCCCGCAGCTGCAGCAGGCCATCAAGCTTCTGCAACTGTCGAACATCGAACTCGACGCGTTCGTCGAGCAGGAGCTGGAGCGTAACCCGCTCCTGCAACGCGATGAGGGCGAGTCCGAACAGACCAAAGAGGTCGAGAGCGAACGCGACGCCAGCCTGACCCAGCTGGACGCCGTGGCCGACACCACGGCTGGCCGCGAGATGGACACCCCGCACGAGGACGTCTCGCCGGGCGAACGCGCCACCGGCGACGGCGCTGACGCCGAACACGCCGGCGGCCAGATCGACTGGTCGCGCGCCGGCGGCGGCGGCTCGTTCGAAGGCGACGAGGGCTATGAAAGCGCCCTGACCGACGTTCCCACGCTTTCCGCTCACCTGCGCTCGCAACTGGTCCAGGCGGCCCTGTCGCCGGCCCGCAACGCCATCGCCGAGATCCTGATCGACGCCGTCGACGAGGGCGGCTACCTTCGCCTCGACGTCACCGAGCTGGCCGAGCGCCTGGGCTGCGCCCTGGAGCTGGTGGAAGAAACCCTGACCACCCTGCAGGGCTTCGAGCCCGTCGGCGTCTTCGCCCGCGACGTCCGCGAGTGCCTGGCGCTGCAGCTCAAGGACCAGAACCGCTACGACCCCGCCATGGCCGCGATGCTCGACAATCTCGAGCTGCTGGCCAAGCGCGACATGGCCTCGCTGCGTCGCCTGTGCGGCGTCGATGAGGAAGACCTGCGCGAGATGGTCGCCGAGATCCGGTCGCTGAACCCGCGTCCGGGCGCGGCCTATCACAGCGAGCCGGCCGAGACCCTGGTGCCCGACGTCATGGTCCGGGAGGGCCTGGGCGGCATGTGGCATGTCGAGCTGAACACCGACACCCTGCCGCGGGTGCTGGTCGATCAGCGCTACCACGCCCGCGTGGCCAAGGGCGCGCGCAGCGACCAGGAGAAGACCTTCGTCGCCGACTGCATGGCCACGGCCAACTGGCTGGTGAAGAGCCTGGACCAGCGCGCCAAGACCATCCTCAAGGTCTCCAGCGAGATCGTCCGTCAGCAGGACGGCTTCCTGGCCTTCGGCGTCGAGCACCTGCGGCCGCTGAACCTGAAGACCGTCGCCGACGCCATCGGCATGCACGAGAGCACGGTCAGCCGCGTCACCTCGAACAAGTACATCGCCACGCCGCGCGGCGTGTTCGAGCTGAAGTTCTTCTTCACCTCGGCCATCCAGTCGTCGGAAGGCGGCGAGGCCCACTCGGCCGCCAGCGTCCGTCACAAGATCAAGGGCCTGGTCGACGCCGAGAAGACCGAGGCCGACGTCCACTCCGACGACGCCATCGTCGAAATTCTCAAGGCCGCCGGGGTCGACATCGCCCGCCGGACCGTGGCCAAGTATCGCGAGGCCATGCGGATTCCGTCGTCGGTGGAGCGTCGCCGTCAAATGAAGGTTTCGGCCTAGAGCCAATCGCCCCCTCGCGCGTTCCTGAGCGGGCCGTACGAGGTTTGAATGCACGAGAAGTCGCTTGCGGACGTCATCGAGGGTTTCGGCGAGGACGCCAGACCTGTCCTGACCGTGGGCGAGATGCTCGAAGCGTTCGACAGCCGCGCCTTTGGGGCCATGCTGCTGGTCTTCGGCCTGCTGAACACCCTGCCGCTGCCGCCGGGCTCCTCGACCCTGCTATCCCTGCCGATCCTGTTCCTGGCCCCGCAGATCGCCATGGGCGCCGACACGCCGTGGCTGCCCCGGGGTCTGATGGAGAAGCCGCTGAAGCGCGACGACCTGCGCGGCCTCTTCCGCCGCCTGGCGCCGATCGTGCGCAGCATGGAGCTGATCACCCGCCCGCGGCTGCGGCCGATGTTCGCACCCCTGGGCGAGCGGGCGATCGGCGTGGTCTGCACCTTGCTGGCCCTCGTGCTGGTTTTACCCATCCCCTTGGGCAACCTGGCCCCCGGCGCGACGGTCGCCGTACTGGCCCTCGCACTGCTGCAAAGGGACGGCGTTCTGGCGCTCTTGGGCTACCTGATGGCCATCGGTAGCGGGGCTCTGCTGTTCGTCAGCGCGCACGTTGTCGTGATGGCCGTGCGCAAGCTGCTGGGCGTGTTTTCGGGCCTGTTCTGAGACCGTCCACAGACGTTTAAAGCGCCGCTTGACACCCGCTTGTGACAGGCGCGTTGTACTCGAATGCAAGTCCAAGTCTCCGGCAAGCATGTCGACGTTGGTGAGGCTCTGCGAGTGCGAGTCTCCGACGAAATCGCCCTGAGCATTGGGAAATACTTCGATCGCGGCGGTAACGCCGAGGTCGTGGTCAGCAAGGAAGGCTACGCCTTCCGTGTCGATTGCTCGGTAAAATTGGCTTCGGGCCAGCAGCTCATCAGTCATGGATCGGGGGGCGACGCGCACGCCGCGTTCGACTCCGCGCTGTCCAAGATCGATACGCGCATCAGGCGGTACAAGCGGCGTCTGAAGAGCCACTCGCCGGCGGCCACGGCCAAGCAGGTCGAGAACGCCGCGATGTTCGTCCTCAAGGCTCCCGAAGTCGAAGAGCACGAAGAACACGACTGGGATGTGGATGTCGACCACCCGACGGGCGCGCCCGCGGCGATGGTCATCGCGGAAACCCAGGCCGCCGTGAAGACAATGACCGTTTCCATGGCTGTCATGGAACTGGACTTGACCGCATACCCGGCAATCGTGTTTAGGAACGCCGCCCACGGCGGGTTGTCCGTGGTCTATCGGCGTCCAGACGGGAATATCGGCTGGATCGACCCCGAACGCACGAAGTCGCTGAACGGGCACGGGTCAACCGCGAGCTAACCAGATCCTGTCATGGTCTGGCGTCGTCGCGGCGGATTCGCGGCGACGGCGCCAAGGCGGTCGGAATCTAGCGAGCTTGTTACGTCCATGACCATTGGCGATCTTCTGGACCCCGGGGCGGTCGCGCTGCGCGCTGGCGCGCCCGGCAAGCGCCAGGCGCTTTCCCTGGTCGCCGACGTCGCCGCCCGCGTGCTGGGCGTCGACGCCGATCTCACTCTCGAAAGTCTGATGGATCGCGAAGCCGCCGGCTCGACCGGGGTCGGCGAGGGCGTGGCCATCCCGCATGCGCGTGTGGACGGCCTGGACCGCGTCCGCGCGGTCGTGGTGCGCCTGGACACGCCTGTGGCCTTCGACGCCCTGGACGACAAGCCGGTGGACCTCGTGGTGGCCCTCTTCGCCCCGCGCGACGCCGACGCCGCGCACCTGCGGGCCCTGGCGCGGGTGGCGCGGATGATGCGTCAGCCGGAAACCCGCGCGGCCCTGCGCCAGGCGCGCTCGGCCGACGCCATCCACGTGCTGCTGACACACGAAGCGACCAGCACGGCGGCGTAAAAAGGCCGCCCAACGCGGGCGGCCCTTCTCAAGATTCTAGTGAACCGAAACCGGCGCCAGTTCGTGGGCGAGGGCGGCGGCGATCGCCGTGTCGCGGTCGATCATCACGGCCAGGCGCGCGCCGTCGGCGCGGCACACCGCGTACAGGGTCTGGTCGGGCGCCAGGTTGAAGTCCTCCACGCCCTCGGGGACGTCGGCGAGAATCTCGGCCGCCTTGATCGGCCGGACATAGACCAGGTCAGGGCCGCCAAGGGCCGCGAACGCTTCGCTCGTGAAGAGCGGGTTGTGATGGGTGTTGGGCGTCATGATGACCACCTCCTTGATGAGGGAACGCGCCTTTCTCCAGCCGGTTCAGAGCCATTGCCGGAGGTGGCGGGTTCCGCGCGGCTTTCAGCCCGCGCTGCGAATGGGCCACGCGGGCTTTCAGCCCGCGCTGCGAATGGGAATGCGCTTGATCAGGCGCTCGGGTTCGGGGCGAGCCAGGTCGATGTGCAACAGGCCATGCTCCAGGGTCGCCGCGGTCACCTCCATGCCCTCGGCGAGGACGAAGGTGCGTATGAAGCCGCGCGCGGCGATGCCCCGGTGCAGGAAGGCCCGCTCGGCCTCTGTACGAGCGTCAGGAGCGTCACGCTTGCCGGCGACGACCAGTTGGCCGCCCTCGACCGTCACCTGCAGCTGCTCGGGCGAGAAACCCGCCACGGCCAGGGTGATGCGCACGCCGCCGTTGTCGGCCTGCTCGACATTGTACGGGGGATAGCTTTCCGAAGCGGCCTTGGCGGCGCGCTCGATCAGGTCTCGGGTGTGTTCGAAGCCCAGCAGGAAGGGGCTGTCGAACAGGATCGTCCGGGTCATCGCGAAGTCCTCGCTCAAGCGACTTCGTTCGCGGAGACAGACCCGAGGATCGGCGCCGATCCCCGCGACACGCCTTCAGATGTGGAGGCCGTGATCGGACGGTTCAAGAGGAGGGGGTTGCGAGGGTCCAGAAATGGACAAGGCCCGGACGTTTCCGTCCGGGCCTTGATGGTGGAGCTAAGCGGAGTCGAACCGCTGACCTCTTGAATGCCATTCAAGCGCTCTACCAGCTGAGCTATAGCCCCAAATTTTTCCTCGAAAACCTTGCGGTAACTCTCGGAAATCCTTGGTCTCTTCGGCGTTTCGACTTGCGTCGCCCTCCGAAGAGGCGCGGAAACTAGTCCGGGATTTTTTTGGGATCAAGCCTCTTCTCGAACTTTTTTCGAGAAAAATGTCGCACCCCTGAAAACCCCTGTGGATAGCCGGTTTCGGTCGCCCCAAACCGGCTATCCCGCCAGGTCTTTTAGTCGTCGTTGCCCTCGCCGGGCAGGCCTTCGATCTCGTCGTCGAGATTGTCGTCGTCGTCCTCGTCCTCCAGGAACGGAACGTCGTCGGCTTCCTCGTCTTCGAGTTCTTCGTCTTCGGCGAAGTCGACGCCCAGGTCGTCGCCACCCGCGGGGGTGGGCGCGCCCGGATCGGCGTCTTCGTCCTCGGTCTCGATGACGTCCGGCTCGACCTTGTCGAGTTCCGGCGTTTCATCGGCCTCGTCCTCGAAGCCGTCCTCGTCCTTGGGCGCGGACGCGGGCTTCTCGTCCTCGGCGTCATAGTCCGGCGTGATCGAGCGAGCCCGGACGCGGCGCGATTTCAGCGCCTCTTCCGGGTCGAACGTCTCGCCGCACTTAGGGCACACGGCCGGGCGACGGTCGAGGTCGTAGAATTTGGATTGGCAGTTGGGGCAAATTTGTTTTGCGCCCAATTCGGGATTGGCCAAGTGGCGACCCTTTGATCCGGATGGGAAAAGCGGCCGGTCACTTGCCATGACGAGAGCCCGCTGTCAAAAGCAAACCCCTTCGCGAAAACCACCAAGTACTAAGGAGCCGGTTTCGGCATGTCGTCGGCTGGATTGAAGAGCGCACCCGCAGGCGCTCTGCGAGGGATCGTGCGGGCCCCGGGTGACAAGTCCATTTCCCACCGATCGATGATCCTGGGCGCGCTGGCGTCTGGGACGACGACGGTGGAAGGCCTGCTGGAAGGCGACGACGTCCTCGCCACTGCGCGGGCCATGCAGGCCTTCGGCGCGCGGGTCGAGCAGGAAGGCGTCGGCCGCTGGCGGATCGAGGGCAAGGGCGGCTTCGAGGAGCCTTCCGACGTCATCGACTGCGGCAACGCCGGCACCGGCGTGCGCCTGATCATGGGCGCGGCGGCGGGTTTCGCCCTCTGCGCCACCTTCACCGGCGACAGTTCGCTGCGTGGTCGGCCGATGAGCCGGGTGCTGGATCCGCTGGCCCGCATGGGCGCGACCTGGATGGGCCGCGACAAGGGCCGCCTGCCGCTGACCTTGAAGGGCGGCAATCTGCGCGGCCTGAACTACACCCTGCCGATGGCGTCCGCTCAAGTGAAGTCGGCCGTGCTGCTGGCCGGCCTGCACGCCGAGGGCGGCGTCGAGGTCGTCGAGCCGGAGGCCACCCGCGACCACACCGAGCGCATGCTGCGCGCCTTCGGGGCCGAGGTGATCGTCGAGGACCGCGTCTCCGGCGAGAAGACCTTCCGCCACGTGCGCCTGCCCGAGGGCCAGAAGCTGACGGGAACGCACGTCGCGGTTCCGGGCGATCCGTCTTCGGCGGCCTTCCCGCTGGTGGCCGGCCTGATCGTTCCCGGCTCGGAAGTGACGGTCGAGGGCGTGATGCTCAATGAGCTGCGCACGGGTCTCTTCACGACGCTGCAGGAGATGGGCGCGGACCTGGTGATCAAGAACCAGCGCGTCGCCAGCGGCGAAGAGGTCGGCGACATCACCGCCCGCCATTCCAAGCTCAAGGGCGTCGTCGTGCCGCTCGAGCGCGCGCCGTCGATGATCGACGAGTATCCGATCCTGGCCATCGCCGCCGCCTTCGCCGAGGGCGAGACGGTCATGCGCGGCGTCGGCGAGATGCGCGTCAAGGAAAGCGACCGCATCAGCCTGACCGCCAACGGCCTGAAGGCCTGCGGCGTCCAGGTGGTCGAGGAGCCGGAAGGCTTCATCGTCACCGGCACGGGCCAGCCGCCCAAGGGCGGGGCCGTCGTGGTCACCCACGGCGACCACCGGATCGCCATGAGCCACCTGATCCTGGGCATGGCGTCGCAAGAGGCCGTCTCGGTCGATGAGCCCGGCATGATCGCCACCAGCTTCCCCGGCTTCGCGGACTTGATGCGCGGCCTGGGCGCCACGCTGACGGACGCCTAGACCGTGGGCTTCGTCATCGCCGTCGACGGACCGGCCGCCTCGGGCAAGGGCACCATCGCCTCGCGCCTGGCGGCGGCCTATGGCCTGCCGATGCTGGACACCGGCTTGCTGTACCGCGCCGTGGGCGTGCGGATCCTGGCCGCCGGCGGCGATCTGGACGACCCGGCCTTCGCCGAGACCCAGGCGCGCGGCCTGACCCTGGCCGAACTGGAAAAGTCGGAAGTGCGCACCCGCGCCGCCGGCGAGGCCGCCAGCCGTTGCGCCGTCCACCCGGGCGTGCGCTCGGCCCTCTATGACCTGCAGCGCGCCTTCGCCACGCAAGCGTCCGGCGCGGTGATCGACGGCCGCGACATCGGCACCGTCATCGCCCCCGAGGCGCCGGCCAAGCTCTATGTCACCGCCAGCCCCGAGGTCCGCGCCGACCGCCGCTGGAAACAGCTGGTCGGGCAGGGCGAAAGCGTCACCTTCGACGAGATCCTGGCCGATATCCGCAAGCGCGACGAGCGCGACGGCGGCCGCAAGGACGCGCCGATGACGCAGGCGGCGGACGCCGTCTTGCTCGACACCTCTGAAATGAGTATAGAGCAGGCCTTCGATGCGGCCCGCCGTATCGTCGAGGACGCGCGCGCCCGTCACCGGCCCTAGGCTGGAAGGGTAAATCCACCGCCGACCTCGCCGCGATAGAGAGAAATCGCGGGATCCGCAGACAACCCACTTCATCCGGAATCCCGAGAACCGCTTTCTCCAGCGGCGCTCGCTACAGGGCTTCCCCCAACCTAGAGACCAAAGATCAGCATGGCTGACGATATGAGCTTCAACCCGACGCGCGACGATTTCGAAGCGCTCCTCAATGACTCGATGGGCGGCCGCGACTTCGCGGAAGGCACCGTCGTCAAGGGCCTGGTCGTCGGGATCGAAAAGGACTTCGCCATCATCGACGTCGGTCTGAAGACCGAAGGCCGCATCCAACTGAAGGAATTCGGCGTCGACGAGAACGGCAAGGCCACCATCAAGACCGGTGACTCGGTCGAGGTGTTCCTGGAACGCCTGGAAAACGCCCTCGGCGAAGCGGTCATCAGCCGCGAAAAGGCCAAGCGCGAAGAAGCCTGGACCCGTCTGGAAGGCGTCTACGCCAAGAACGAACCCGTCATGGGCGCCATCGTCGGCCGCGTGAAGGGTGGCTTCACCGTCGACCTGGGCGGCGCCTCGGCCTTCCTGCCGGGCTCGCAAGTCGACATCCGTCCGGTTCGCGACGTCGGCCCGCTGATGGGCAAGGAACAACCCTTCGCCATCCTGAAGATGGACCGTCCGCGCGGCAACATCGTCGTCTCGCGTCGCGCCATCCTGGAAGAAGCCCGCGCCGAGCAGCGCACCGAACTGGTGTCGCAGCTGCAAGAGGGTGAAATCCGCGAAGGCGTCGTCAAGAACATCACCGACTACGGTGCGTTCGTCGACCTGGGCGGTATCGACGGCCTGCTGCACGTCACCGACATGAGCTGGAAGCGCGTCAACCACCCGAGCCAAGTGCTCGCCGTGGGCGACACCGTGAAGGTCCAGATCGTCAAGATCAACCCGGACACCCAGCGCATCAGCCTCGGCATGAAGCAGCTGCAGTCGGATCCGTGGGATGGCGTTGAAGCCAAGTACCCGGTCGGCGCCAAGTTCACGGGCCGCATCACCAACATCACCGACTACGGCGCCTTCGTGGAGCTGGAAGCCGGCGTTGAAGGCCTGGTGCACGTCTCGGAAATGTCCTGGACCAAGAAGAACGTCCACCCCGGCAAGATCGTCTCGACCTCGCAAGAAGTCGACGTGGTCGTGCTGGACGTCGATCCGTCCAAGCGCCGCGTTTCGCTGGGCCTGAAGCAAGCCCTGACCAACCCGTGGGAAGCCTTCGTCGAGGCTCACCCGGTCGGCTCGACCGTCGAAGGCGAAGTCAAGAACGCGACCGAATTCGGTCTGTTCATCGGCCTCGACAACGACATCGACGGCATGGTGCACTTGTCGGACATCGACTGGAGCGTCCCGGGCGAAGAAGCCATGGCGCGCTACAAGAAGGGCGACGTCGTCAAGGCGAAGGTCCTGGATGTCGACATCGAGAAGGAACGCATCTCGCTGGGCATCAAGCAGCTGGCTGGCGACCCGATGTCGGGCGACACCTACCGCAAGAACCAGACCGTGACCGTGACCGTGACGGAAGTCACCACGGGCGGCATCGAAGTCCGCTTCGGTGAAGAAGACGCTCCGATGTCGGCCTTCATCCGCAAGTCGGACCTGTCGCGCGACCGTCAGGAACAGCGCCCCGAGCGCTTCGCTGTGGGCGACCGCATCGACGCTCAGATCACCAACATCGACAAGGCGGCTCGCCGCGTGTCGCTGTCGATCAAGTCGCTGGAAATGGCCGAAGAGAAGGAAGCCATCGAGCAGTTCGGCTCGTCGGACTCCGGCGCTTCGCTGGGCGACATCCTGGGCGCCGCTCTCCGCGAGCGCGCTTCCAAGGAATAGTCTTCTTCCCCTCGTAGGATGAAGTAGCGGCGGTGAGAGCAATCCCACCGCCGTTTTCTTTTGTGTGAAAGCCTGCCACACATGCCTGAGGTTGAGTGCTTCGGGGGTGTGGCGTGGTTCAGCGTTGGACGGCGATGGCCGCCGTTTCGGTCCTGGCTCTGGCTGGCGCGGCCCGGGCAGACGACAAGCCCGCCTACGGCCCGCCGGCCGCGTGGGTGAAGGTGGCCGAGGTCCCGACCCTGTCCGACGACGCCCAGGCCCCGGCCCTGCAGGCGGTGCTGGACGACAGCCAGGTCCTGCTCGGCAAGGACGGCCTCTACAGCTACAGCCGCCGCATCGCGCGGGTGACCAAGCCCGAGGGGCTGGCGGCCGGCGCGCGGGCGATCACCTGGCAGCCCGACCGCGACAAGGTCACCCTGCACGCCCTGGCCATCATCCGCGACGGCCAGCGTATCGACGTCCTGAAGACCGGCGAGGACGTGCTGATCCTGCGCCGCGAGAAGGATCTCGAGCGGGCCATGCTGGACGGCCGGATGACCGCCTCGATCCAGATCAAGGACCTGCGGGTCGGCGACATGATCGACTGGGCCTACAGCATCGAGCGGCGCGACCCGATCCTGGGCCCGCGGGTCAGCGATTTCGAGCGCATGGGCTGGCCTGGCGCGGTCGGCCGTTATCGCGTGCGCCTGCTGTGGGCCGATGGCACGCCGCTGGCCTGGAAGGCCACGGCCGGTTTTCCCGAGCCGAAGGTCGGCAAGGCCGGCGAGCTGAACGAACTGCTGGTCGACGAGACCGGGGCGACCGCGCCCAAGTCGCCGCTCAGCGCGCCGGCGCGCTTCCAGCGGGTGGGTGAACTGCAGGCGACGACCTATCGCGGCTGGGCCGACGTCGTCGCGCCGATGGCCCCGTTGTACGACGAGGCCATGGCGTTGAAGGCGGACTCGCCGATCAAGGCCGAGATCGCCGCCATCGCCGCCGCCAGCCCCGACCCCAAGGTCCGCGCCTTCAAGGCCCTGCAGCTGGTCGAGGACAAGACCCGCTACCTGCTGCTGGCCATGGGCGACGGCGGCTACAAGCCGGCCTCGGCCGACGAGACCTGGGCGCGCCGGTTCGGCGACTGCAAAGGCAAGACCGTCCTGCTGCTGGCGATCCTCAAGGGCCTGAACATCCAGGCCGAGCCGGTCGTGGTCCTGGCCAGCCCGGCCGCCGACGGCCTGGACCAGCGCGTGCCCTCGGCCAGCCAGTTCAACCATGTGCTGGTCCGCGCCACCATCGACGGCAAGGCCTATTGGCTGGACGGGACCCGCTCGGGCGATCGTGGGGGCTTGCAGACGATCAGCCCGCCGCCGTTCCTGTGGGGCCTGCCGATCAAGGCGTCGGGCGCGACCCTGGAGCCCATCGCCCAGAAACCGCTGACCCGTCCCGATACCGACGCGACCATGCGCCTCGACGCCTCGGCGGGTCTCGACAAGCCGGCCAAGGCGTCGATCACCCTGGTCATGCGCGGCGCCGCCGCGCGGGCCACGGCCCGGGCGATCGAGATCGCGCCGCGCGCCGATATAGAGCGCGGCTTCCGTCAGAGCTTCTCGACGTCCTTCAGCTGGATGCGGGTCGAGACGCTGGACTGGACGGTCGCCGACGACGGCGTGGTGACCATCGTCATGGCCGGAAACGCCGACATGGATTGGCGCCTGAACGACGATGTCGGCCTGAGGGAATGGCGTCTGCCCATGTCGGGGACCAGCAAACCCGCCCTGTTCCCTCACCGCGAGCCGGGACCCAACGCCGACGCGCCCTACGTCATCACCTTCCCCAGTTTCAAGAAGGCCCTGATCGAGGTCACCCTGCCGAACGGCGGGGCCGGCTTCACGGTCAAGGGGCCGGCCTTCAACGGCAAGCTGGCGGCCGCCGACGTACTGCGGACCTCGGAGTTGGCGGCTGGAAAGGCGCGTTTCTTCGAATCGGACCTGACCTTGGAGCGCGAACTGCCCTTCGATCAGGCCGAGGAGGCCAACAAGGTGCGCCGCCGACTGGCCGAGCAGGCCCTGATCATCCGCGCGCCGAAGGGTTCGTAAGGGGCCGCCGTTAACTGAACCCCGTTCGAGAATCGCACGCAACCCCTTGAAGACTCAGCCATCGTTGGGCAAAGGTCCGCTCGCGCCTTTTCCTCCCAGGGGCGTTCCGGGGATATCGATGATCAAGTCTGAACTCATCGCCAGGCTCGCGAATGAAAATCCGCACCTGACGCAGAAGGACGTCGAACGCGTAGTCGGCGTGATCCTGGAACGTATGATTGGCGCCTTGGAAGACGGCGGCCGTGTCGAACTTCGTGGTTTCGGGGCCCTGTCGGTCCGTTCGCGTCCCGCCCGCACCGGCCGCAACCCGCGCACCGGCGAGGCTGTGGACGTCCGCGCCAAGCATGTGCCGTTCTTCAAGAGCGGCAAGGAACTGCGCGCCCGCCTGAACGCCGACGGCGACGAATAACAACAATCGTGACCCGGGGTTGACCCCGGGCGGCGAACGCCTTCAGCCTTTGCGCCTTGTTTTTGCGGCAACCAGGGGTTTGTCATGAGCGTCGTCAAGGAATTCCGCGAGTTCATCGCGCGCGGCAACGTCATCGACCTGGCCGTCGGTGTGATTATCGGCGCGGCGTTCAACAGCATCGTGAAAAGCCTGGTCGATCAGGTGATCATGCCGCCGATCGGCCTGCTGACCGGCGGCCTCGACTTCTCGAAGCTGGAATGGGTGCTGCGGACCGAGAACCCGGCGACCGAGGCGATCGAGAAGGTGTCGATCCAGTACGGCGCCTTCATCAACACCCTGATCCAGTTCTTCATCGTCGCGGCCGTGGTGTTCCTGCTGGTCAAGGTGGTCAATGGCATCCGCCGCGCCGACGCCGAAGCGCCCGCGCCGGAAGTCCCGCCCGCCCCGACCCCGCAGGAACTGCTGCTGACCGAAATCCGGGATCTTCTGGCCAAGAAGTAAGGCCATCCCCAATCCGATCTCCCCGGCGAAGGCTGGGGCCCAGATGCAAGAGCGCCCGCGGTCCGGACGGGATCGCGGGCGTTTCTGCGTGCGCCTCGCCGCGCCATATGATCTGGGCCCGGCCTTCGCCGGGGAAACGGGCTTGGGGGTTAGCTCAGCGCTTCAATAGCGGCGCGCGCCGCGACCTGGCCCGTCTGCCAGGCGCCGTGGGCGGTGGAGAAGAAGTTGGGGCTGCAGGCCTCGCCGGCGAAGAACAGGCGCTGGTCGACCGGCGCGGCCAACACCGCCCGCGCGCCCGCGTGGCCGGGCAGGGCGTGGGAATAGGAGCCGCCGGCGAACGGGTCGGCGGCCCAATGGGTCTCCGCGATCACGCGCACCTTGGACCGGATGTCGCCGCCATAGGCATTGACCAGCCCGTCCACGGCGAAGGCCGCCGCGGCGCCGGGGCCCTCGCCCTCCAGCGCGCGGGCGTGAGCGCCGCCCAGGAACACCTCGATCATCGGCTTGTGCAGCGGCCGCAGGTGATAGGCCCCGGTCGCCGTGACATGGGGATTCGAATAGAGCTGGGTTTCGGCCGCGAACATCTCCGGCTCGTCCAGCGACAGGAACACCTTGTCGGCCAGGCCCAACGGCAGGTTGGCGGCGGCGTCCAGCTTGTCGGGCAGGGCGGGCAGGAAGCGTATGCCGCCCTGGGCCAGGATCGTGGTCGGCACGCAGACGATCGCCGCCCGCGCCGAGATCGTCCCGAGCGGCGTCTCCAGCTCCACGCGCGGACCGTCGTGGCGGATCAGGGTGACGGGGCAGGATAGTCGCGTCGTCAGTTTGCCGCCCAGGCCGGCGATAGCCGTCCCGTAACCCTCCGCCACGCGCCAGTTGACCTCGGTGTCCTCATAGGCGGCGTAGTCGTGCAGCGAGACCTGGTCGAACTCCGCGCCGTTGTAGAAGGCGCTGAAGGCGTTCAGCAGCGGGGTCCAGGGGCTGTCGGGATCCATCAGGTCCGAGGCCGGGCGGTCGGGGCCGCCGTCGCGGGCGGCCGCTTCCAGTCGCGCGTCCAGGGCCAGGAACGCCTCGCCGAACGCGGCGCGCTCCTCGGGGGCGAAGACCGGGTTGTCGGCGATGTTGGCCCAGGGCGGCGGGGTCTTGTCGATGGTCAGGCCCAGGGCCTCGACCCGTTCCACCAGAGGGTTCTGGTCGGCCGAGTGCAGCCACTCGCAGCCAAGGTCGATCGGACCGACCGAAGACGGGATCGTATGGGCGCGGCCTCCCAGCCGATCCCTGGCCTCCAGCAGGATCCCGGACCGCCCGCTGGCGGCGACCTGCTCGGCGGCGGCCAGGCCAGCCGCGCCGGCGCCTATGATCGCGATGTCGACTTCATGCATGGGCCTGGACCTTAGCTTGGCCTGTCGATTCACGCGATGGGTGGGCGAAGCTGCGCCTTTCCTGAGCGGAACGAAGTTCTTCGAAATAAACCTGCCTGCGTCAATTTGTGCATTTCTTAATTAGAACCTTAAAGGTCAAGCTTTATTCGTTGTTAAGCTTGTCGCAGGGGGCGATATAGTTTGTCGCATCGACCTCCACCTGAAAGAGAACCATAGTGTTCGTGGCTGCTCCGTCGGCCGTCCGAGGTGGCGCGGCAGAGTAACGTGAATGGTCTGTCGGCCCCATATTGGGTTTTTCAAGGCATAGATTGGCCTCAGTATTAGATAAAACATGGAAGTGATCCAAATATTTTGATCACAATTAGTTCTGAATTGCCGAATTTGACGACAAAACAACTACCCTTATTCCGAGTAACCATTCATTATCACTAACAAATGGTTTCCTTTCGTCCGCATTAAGTACGAAAATATACTTGAAATTGACGCCTCATGGCCAGTATTGGCCTCAAGACGGAGGGGCGTTACATGCCAAGCTATATCACTGCGAACGGTCTGCAACTTGCGCTCTCCAAGACGAGCGATGGCTGGCCGGCCAATACTACGGGTAAAGAAACCCAGACCGGCACCGCGAAGAACGACATCTTCCATGGCGCTGGCGGCGATACTCTGATCGGCGGTCAAGGCGACGACACCTATACTCTCTGGGACAACTCGGAGACGGTGATCGAGAAACCCGGCGAGGGTATCGACACGATTGACGCTCGTTTTTGGGGCGCGGTAACCCTTTCCGACAACGTCGAAAACCTGCTGCTGAACTCGGCGGGCTCGACGGCGGGGACGGGCAACGCCTTGAGCAACATCATCATCGCCGGCACCGTCGGCGCGACGATCGACGGCATGGGCGGCGATGACGTCCTCGTGGGCGGCGCGGGCGCTGACGTGTTCAAAGTGGGCGCGGGCAACGGCTCCGACGCCATCATGAACTTCAAGTCCGGCAGCGATACGATCCTGCTGCGCGGCTACAACATCACCACCTTCGACCAGCTGAAGGCCATCGCCACGCAGTCGGGCGCGGACGTCAAGTTCGCCTTCGCCAACGGCGAGTCGCTGGTCCTGCGCGACATCAAGCTGACCGACCTGACGGCCTATGACTTCGGCATGCGCCCGACGGTCACGCCCGCCAGCGGCCTGAACGCTCTGACCGGCCCGGGGGCCGTCTACAGCGACAAGGGCTGGTATGTCCTGAACAACATCTGGAACCCGGGCACGCTGGTCTACGGCAAGGACTACTTCATCGACAGCTCGTACAGCGCGACGGACCTGACGGCGAAGACGACCTTCAACTGGTCGTTCCCGACCATCACCGACCCGTCGCCGACGATCCGCGCCTATCCGGAAGTGATCTTCGGCCCGGCTCCGATGAGCGGCGGCTCCAAGATCACGGACGTGGCCGGCGTGTTCCCGGTGCAGGTCAGCGCCATCGCCAACCTGAACGTCGACTACGACGTCACCTTCGCGGGCAACAAGGCCGGCTTCAACGTGTCGTTCGACATCTGGCTGACCAACACCCCGAACGGCGGTCGCTCGACGATCACCAACGAAGTGATGATCTGGGTCCACAAGGGCGGCTTCGAAGCCTTCGGCACGCAGGTCGGCACCTATACGGACGCCGCCGGCAACACCGCCAAGATCTATACGAACAAGGGCGACTGGACCTACACGGCCATCGTGTTCGACAAGGACGTTCCGAAGGGCCAGCTGGATTTGGACGGCATCTTCGCCGCCCTGCAGAAGCTGGGCATCGTCAAGACCACCGAATACCTCGCCTCGGTCGAACTGGGCGCGGAAGTGGTGTCGGGCGCCGGCTCGCTGACCATCAACAATCTGGACCTGCAGCTGCAGACCGCCGGTTCGGGCGGCGCGGTCAAGACGATGTCGGTGACCGGTTCGGGCACGACGACGAAGACGACCACCACCGTCACCGTTCCGATCGACGACAACACCAATGTCGTGACGACGCCGACCCCCCCGGTCACCTCGACGCCGTCCACCCCGGCGACGACCCCGACGGCCCCGGTCACGACGCCGACGACCCCCGTCACGACTCCGACGACCCCGGAGACTTCGACGTCCACCACGGGCACCTCGGGCGCCGACCGGATCGCCTACAGCGCCACCGCGGCGAAGATCGACGGCGGCGCGGGCAGCGACACCCTGGTGCTGAAGGCCGGCGCGACGATCGACCTGAGCAAGGCCGCCAACCAGGCCCTGACGGGCTCGGCCGTGGTCGTCAACTTCGAGCACGTCGACGCTTCGGCCTCGAGCGGCGCGGTGATCCTGACCGCCGCGGCGGCGGGCTCCACCCTGATCGGCAGCGCCTACGGCGACACCATCACGGGCGGCGCGGGCAATGACTACATCGACGGCGGCGCGGGCTCCGACAAGATCAGCGCCGGCCAGGGCGACGACCGCGTGGTCTACTACGCCGGCGCCAGCCTGATCGACGGCGGCGCGGGCACCGACACCCTGATCGTCAACAACGCGCTGACGGTGAACCTGGGCAACTTCAGCGGCAGCATGGTGACCGGCGGTTCGGCCTACGTCACCGGCTTCGAAAACGCCGACGCCACCAATTCGATCGCCGCTGTGACCCTGAACGGCTCGCAGTACAACAACACCCTGATCGGCAGCGCCTTCAACGACACGATCATGGCCGGCGACGGCTACGACATCGTCAAGGGCGGCGCGGGCAACGACTACATCGACGGCGGCGCGGGCGTTGACCAGCTGTTCGGCGAATTCGGCGACGACCGCATCGTCTATGACGCGGCCGACACCATCGTCGACGGCGGCGCGGGCATCGACACCCTTATCCTCAAGACGGCCGCGACCGTGAACCTGGCCAACTACAACCAGGTGACCGGCAGCGCCGGCACGGTGACGGGCTTCGAGAACGTCGACGCTTCCGGCGCCACCGCCGGCGTGACGATCACCGGTTCGGCCGGCGCCAACGTCCTGATCGGCTCGGCCTTCGCCGACAAGCTGGCCGGCGGCGCGGGCTCCGACACCCTGACGGGCGGCGGCGGGGCCGACGTGTTCAAGTTCGACGCCTACGCCGCTGGCGACGTCGACACGATCACGGACTTCTCGCGCGCCCAGGGCGACAAGATCGACCTGACCGCGATCGACGCGATCAAGGGCGGCGCGGACAACGCCTTCGCCTTCATCGGCGAGACCGCGTTCCACAACGTGGCCGGCGAACTGCGGGCCTTCGCCGTCAGCGGCGGGGTCATGGTGCAGGGCGACGTCGACGGCAACGGCGTGGCCGACTTCTCGATCATGGTCCAGAACGTCAGCTCGCTGGTCGCTACGGACTTCTTCCTCTAAGCACTACCTCTCGAAAACGTTGAGCGCCGCGTCCTCCGGGACGCGCCGCTTTTCGTTTGGGCCCTATTTCATCAGGCTGGGCGCATCGAGGTCCAGCTTGTCGGCCGGTATCACCGTGGCGTTCGGCGCGGCCTTGGCGAGGTCCTCGCCCATGGCCTTGGCGTCGCCGGCGACGATGACGCTCATCTGGGCCGGGTCCAGCTTGGCCTTGGCGAAGGCCTGGACCTCTTCGGGGGTCACGGCCTCGACCTTGGCGGCGTAGCTCTGGATCTCGGTCAGCGGCACGCCATAGACGGCGTAGTTGCCCAGGATGTTGGCCAGGCCTTCCGAGGTGCCCAGGTCCCGCCCGAAATTGCCGACCAGCACCGACTTGCGGGCGGTCAGCTCGCCGGCCGAGGCCGGTTCGGCGCCCAGGCGGGTCAGCTCGGCGCGGGTCAGGGTGACGACCTCGCCGGCCGACGGGTTCTTGGTCTGCACCCGGGCCGAGAAGCCGCCGAAGCGCCCCTGCGGGGTCAGGCTGGAGCCGGCGCCGTAAGACAGGCCGCGCTTGATGCGGATCTCCTGGTTCAGGCGCGAGCTGAAGCCGACGCCCAGCACGGTGTTGGCCACGATGCCCTGGTAATAGTTCGGATCGGCGCGGGTGATCGCCGGCTTGGCCAGCACCACGGCCGCCTGGCCGGTGCCGGGCAGGTCGATGACGACGTTGCGCGGCGCATAGCCGGTCGGGGCGGCCGGCGGGGCCGGCGGCGGGGTCGCGGGCTTCTTCCAGCCGCCGAACGCCTTTTCGGCCAGGGCGAAGCCGGCCTCGGGCGTCAAATTGCCGGTCAGCACCAGCACCGCGTTGTCCGGACGCCAGTACGCAGCGTGCGTCTTGGCCAGGTCCGTACGCTTGATCTTCGGCAGCGAGCCGGGCGTGCCGCCGGCCACGTGGCCATAGGCCGAGCCGGCATAGAGCACCGGGGCGGTGGCGAAGGCGGCGAGCGTGCCGGGGCGCTGGAACGACACCGACAGGCCGTCCAGGGTCTCGGTGCGCACGCGGTCCAGCTCCTCGGCCGAGAAGGCCGGATGCTCGGCGACGTCGGCCATGATCGCCATGGCGGGCGCGGCGTTGTTGGCCGTGACGCTGAGGGTCAGCGAGGCGGCCTCCCAGCCCGAGCCGGCTTCCAGATTGGCGCCCAGGGCCTCGGTCTCGCGCGCGACCTGCGTGGCCGAGCGGCTGGTGGTGCCTTCGGTCAGCAACTCCGAGGTCAGGCTGGACGTGCCGGCGAGGCCGGTCGGATCGGAACTCGCCCCGCCCTTGACGGTCAGGTCGGCGGTGATCAGCGGCAGGTCGCTGGACTTGGCGACAATGACCCGCAGGCCGTTGGCCAGGGTCTTCTCGGCCGGGCTCGGCATCACGGCCGGGACCGGCGCGCCGACGGCCGGCGGCTTCTGGCGCTCGCCTTCTGGGGCGAGGGTGGTGACGGGGCCGTCGTACTTGACCGAGGCGACCTTCGGGATCGCCGGCGTGGCGTCCTTCTCGCCGGCCGGCTTGTCCTTGTCCGCCAGGTAGCGGATCACCGTGCGGCGGTCATCGGCGAGATATGTCTTGGCCACGCGCTGGAGGTCGGCGGCGGTGACGGCCTGCAGCTTGGCGAGGCTGGTGTTGGCGGTGGCCGGATCGCCCTCGGTCTCGAGCGCATAGCCGATGGCGAAGCCGCGGCCGTCGATCTCCTCGCGGCGGCGGACGGCGTCGGCCAGCAGGCCGGCTTTTGCTTCAGCGAGTTCGGCGGGCGTGACCAGGCCGTCGCGGACACGGGCGACCTGGGCGCGCAGGGCGGCCTCGCCCTGGGCCACGGTCTTGCCGCCGGCCATCACCGCGCCGACGTAGAACAGGCCCGGCTGGGCGTTGTTCGGGGCGCTGGAGAACACCGACTGGGCGATCTTCTGGTCGTAGACCAGGCTGTCATAGAGCCGCGAGGACTTGCCGGCCGACAGCACGGCGTCCAGCACGGTCAGGGCCGGCGCGTCCTTGTCGGCGGCGGCCGGGGCCAGCCAGGTGATGGCCAGGGCCGGCAGCGGCACGTTGGGGCCGTAGGTGTTGACGCTCTTGGGACCCGTGCGGGCCGGTTCGACCACCGTGACCTTGGGGATGTCGCCCGCCGGCTTGGCGATCGGGTTGAAGTACCGGTCGATCAGCGCGTCCAGCTTGGCCTGGTCGAAATTGCCGACGACGATCAGGGCCGCGTTGTCCGGGCGGTAGTAGGTCTGGTGGAAGGCGCGCACGTCATCGACGGTCGCCGCATCCAGCTCCTCGATCGAGCCGATGCCCGGGCGCTGGTAGGGGTGGGTCGTGAACGACTGCTGCGGGATCGACAGGGCGAAGAAGCGGCCATAGGGGTCGGCCAGCACGCGCTGGCGCAGCTCTTCCTTCACGACGTCGCGCTCGGAGGCGAACACGCTTTCGTCGATGACCAGCGACTTCAGGCGGTCGCTCTCGGCCCAGAGCAGGCGCTCCAGGTGGTTGGCCGGCGCGACCTCGTAATAGTTGGTGAAGTCGTCCCAGGTGGAGGCGTTGTTGAAGCCGCCCACGTCCTCGGTCAGGCGGTCCAGCGTCTCGCTGGGCATGTTTCGGGTGGCCTTGAACATCAGGTGTTCGAACAGGTGCGCGAAGCCCGAACGGCCGCGCGGATCGTCCTTGGAGCCGACGCCGTACCAGACCTGCACCGTGACATTCGGCGTGGTCGCATCCCGCGAGGTGTAGACCTTCATCCCATTGGCCAGGACGCGTTGCTGGTAGATGATCGGCGGAACCGCGATGGCCGAGGACGCGGGCGCGGCGGCGGCCGGCTTAGGCTTCGGCTTAGCCTGGGCGGCCATGGCCAAAGGTGAAAGCGCGGTCGTTGAAAGGGCCGCGGCCACGAGGGCCAGCTTGGCGGTGCGGATCATGCGCGAAGGTCTCCTGAAGCAGTCCGCGGCGACCGTAGCATCGCGCTCGGCGGGGTAAACCTTACCGTCCTGTCATGTGGGTGGAACCAAGCTGCGCCGTCTGTGTTAGGAGCATCACGTCGTTCCCGCCCGCGTCCATCCGCGTAACGGACCCGATTTGCGTGGGGAATAGCTTGTCCGACAGTTCGCTTCGCGACCGCCTGCGCGCGGCCACTTCTGAAAGCCACGCGACCCTGGACGCCACGGTCGCTGGCTGGCGCATCGAGACGCCGCTGGGCTATGGCGCGTTCCTGTCGGCCTCGGCCCTGGCCATGGTCCCGCTGGAGTTGGCCCTTGAGCGGGCTGGCGTCGCCGATTGGCTGCCGGACTGGCCAAAGCGCGTGCGCCGCACCGCCTTGGCCCGCGACCTGGCCGCCCTGGGCCTGGAGGCTCCACCCTTCGCCAATGCCCATGTTCCGTCCCCGGATTTTGCGGCGGGCCTGCTCTACACCCTGGAAGGCTCGCGCCTGGGCGCGCGCTTCCTGGCCCGCCAGGTGCGCGGCGCGGGTCACGGCCTGCCGGTCGACTACCTGACCCAGGGCGAGGGCGACGATCTGTGGCGGACCTTCTTGGCCTGGCTCGAAAAACCCAATGTCGGGACGCGGACAGACGCGGTCGAGGCGGGCGCGCGATATGGCTTCCAGTGTTTCTCGGACGCGTTCGAGACCATAGCCCCGCCTGGAGCTCCGAATGTCCGAACCGGCGCCCATGTCCGGGTTTGAAGTCGACCTGACCAACTGCGACCGGGAGCCGATCCATATCCTCGGCTCGGTGCAGCCGTTCGGCTTCCTGCTGGCGATCAATTCCGACTGGGTCGTGGTCCACGCCTCGACCACCAGCCTGCGCTATCTGGGCCTTGGCCATGAGGACCTGATCGGCAAGCCGCTGACCCAGGTGCTGAGCGGCCACGCCATCCACAATATCCGCGGTCGCCTGCAGATCATGCGCGGCGCCGACGCGGTCGAGCGGATGTTCGGCCAGCCCCTGGCCGACGGCGGCGAGGACTTCGATCTCGCCCTGCACTATTCCGGCCGCCTGCTGATCCTGGAGGGCGAGCCCAGCCATCCCGACACCCTGATCGAAGCCGCCTCGGCCGTGCGCTCGATGACCACGCGGATCGCCGCGCGCCCGACCTTCGAGGAGTTCTGCCACGAGGCCGCCCGCCAGGTCCGCGCCCTGACCGAGTTCGACCGGGTGATGGTCTATCGCTTCGCCCATGACGGCGCGGGCGAGGTGATCGCCGAGTCGGTGCGGCCCGGCATCGGCTCGTTCCTGGGGCAGCGCTATCCGGCCCAGGACATCCCGGTGCAGGCCCGCGCCCTGTACGAGCGCAGCTGGCTGCGGATCATCGCCGACGTCGACGCCGAGGTCTCGCCGATCTTCCCGCCGACCAGCCCGGCCGGCGAGCCCGTCGACCTGTCGATGAGCATGCTGCGGGCCGTCTCGCCGATCCACATCGAGTACCTGCGCAACATGGGCGTGGCCGCCTCGCTGTCGATCTCGATCCTGCGCGACGGCAAGCTGTGGGGGCTGTTCGCCTGCCACCACTACGCGCCCAAGCACATCAGCTACGAGCGCCGCACGGCCGCCGAGCTGTTCGGCCAGCTGTTCTCCCTGACCCTGGAGAGCCGCGAGCGCGAGATCGAGACCCGGCGGATGTCCGAGGCGCGCAACCTGCACGACCGGATGATGAATGCGGTGGTGAAGACCAACCAGGGCGCCGACGGCCTCAGCCCCTATCTGGAAGACCTGTGCCGTCTGGTCGGCTGCGACGGCCTGGCCCTGTGGTTGGAGGGGCGGCTCACCCTGCGCGACTCCACGCCCGACGCCAGCGACGTCCACACCCTGGTGCGGGTGCTGCGCGAGAAGGACACCCATTCGGTCTTCGCGACCAACGAGATCGCCAGCCTGCTGCCCTCGGCGGCGACCTGGTCGGAGAAGGCCGCCGGCATGATGGCCGTGCCGCTGTCACGGACCGCGCGCGACTACCTGATCTTCTTCCGCAAGGAAGAAGCCAAGACCGTGGTCTGGGCCGGCAAGCCCGCCAAGCTGGTGCAGGTCGGGCCGCTGGGCGACCGCCTGACCCCGCGCAAGAGCTTCGAGGCCTGGGAAGAGACCACGCGCGGCCAGAGCCGGCCGTGGACGCCGGTCGAGCGCTCGCTGGCTGAGAGTCTGCGCGCAAGCCTGCTGGAGATCGTCTTCCGCCTGACGGACCTGGCCGACGAGGAACGCCAGCGCGCCAACCAGCGCCAAGAGCTGTTGATCGCCGAGCTGAACCACCGGGTGCGCAACATCCTGGGTCTGATCCGTGGCCTGATCACCCAGAGCCGCTCGGGCGTCGCCAGCGTCGAGGAGTTCGCCGAGGTGATCGGCGGCCGCGTTCAGGCCCTGGCCCGCGCCCATGATCAGATCACCCGTCACCAGTGGGGGCCGGGCGCGCTCAGCGACCTGATCACCGCCGAGGCCGAGGCCTACCTGTCGAGCAAGGCCGAGCGCGTGCGCCTCAACGGCGCGCCGACGGCCCTGGCCCCGGACGCCTTCTCGATCCTGTCCCTGGTCATCCACGAGCTGATGACCAACTCGGCCAAGTACGGGGCCCTGTGCGACCAGCGCGGCCACGTGGCCATCGACTGGGCGCGCGACGCCAAGGGCGACCTGATCATCGACTGGCGCGAGCGCGATGGCCCCCTGGTCAAGCCGCCGACCCGCCGGGGCTTCGGCTCGACCATCATCGAGCACTCGATCCCGCACGACCTGAACGGCGAGGTGGAGCTGGACTACCGGCCGGAAGGCTTCCAGGCCCGCATCCGCATCCCCGGCCGCTACGTCTCGACCGAGAACGTGACCACGGCGGTGACCCAGCCGCGCCGCGCCGACACGCCGGTGCGCGCGCCCGCGCGGATGCTGGTGCTCGAGGACAACATGATCATCGCGCTGGACCTGGAGGACATGCTGACCCGCCTGGGCGTCAAGCAGATCACCGTCGCCTCCAGCGTCGCCCAGGCCTTCGAGGCCCTGGCCGAGGAGAAGCCGCCGTTCGCGATCCTCGACGTCAATCTGGGCCAGGAGACCAGCTTCCCGGTCGCCGAGGCGCTGCAGGACGCCGGCGTGCCGTTCGCCTTCGGCACCGGTTTCGGCGACAGCGGGGCCTTCCCCGACCGGTTCAAGGAGACGCCGGTGCTGCAGAAGCCCTACAGCGCCGAGAGCGTGGCGGCGCTGTTCTAGCGATTGCTTCCACTGTCGCGCCTCCTAAGGTGGAGCGATCGGGGAGGAAGCCGCATGAAGTTCGTGATCCTGGGCCTGGCGCTCGCGCTGACGATGGCCGCGCCCGTGGCGGCGCAGAACGAGGGCGTCGAGGAGATCGTCGTCACCGGCTCGCGCCTGACCGAATATGATCCGGTCAAGACGCCCTATGTCGTGCTGCGCACGCGCGCCGACAATATCGTCACCACGGTGCGGGTGGTCTGCGACACTCGCGATCTGAGCCAGCGCCGCGAGGAGCTGCGGGCCACCCTGCGCAACATGATCAAGGCCGCGACGGGGGCGAAGGTCGAGCTCGGCCTGGGCGACGAGGTGATCGGACGCTTCGACGACACCATGCTGGACGCGGTCATCCAGCCCGACAAGAAGGCCGACACCAGCGTCGCGGTCCTGGTCGTGAAAACCCGCATCGCGCCGGGCGACACCTATGACGCCGCCACTGGCCGCATCAAGGCGTTCGCCGAGAAGACGGCCAAGGTCGGCCGGACCGAGATCCTGCCCGACGACGAATGGAACCTGACCCTGATCGGTCCGCAGAAGCGCCGCCCCGAGGTGCTGGACCTGGTCGCCGAGGACGCGCGCGCGACGGCCAAGCGGTTCGGCGACGACTATGCCGTCTCGGTCGAGGGCCTGCAGCTGCCGCTATCCTGGTACCAGTCAGGACCGTTGGAACTGGCGCTGTACGTGCCCTATCGGCTGACGGTCACGCCCAGGCGGCCGCAGTAGCCGAAGATCACTCCGATCCACGGATGGGCGACGAGCACGCGGAAGCGGTAGACGCCGTCGCGGGCGAAGGTGCGGGCTCGCACGCGCGGGGCCCAGGCGGTCGGCAAGGTCAGCGGCCCGATCCGCCAGCCCTCCAGCATCCAGGAGAAGCCACCGGGATAGTCGGCGGCGTGGAAGCGGAAGGTCAGCAGGCCGGCTGTCTCCTCGAAGGCGTAGGCGTCCTCGCGGACCCGGACGATGCGCGAGCGGAAACGGCGGGTCCCGAACTGGCGGGTCCAGGTCTCGCCCAGTCCATCGGGCGCGATCTGGACGGTGGTGTCGTGGCGGCCGTGTTCGGGCAGGCCTTGCAGCATCCGGACAAGGCGCGCCGGACCGCCGGCGCCGCGTCCGCGCGCCCAGCCGGTCAGGGTGCGCGCCGAGCCGTCATGCGCCTCGCGGACGACGTCGGGCATCGCGTCCAGGCGTGGGCCGAGTGCGCGGGTGAAGACGCCCTTGGCGCGCGGAGCCGCCTTGTCGATCCGGGTGCGGATCGGGAAAGGCTTCAGCGGGGCCAGCAGGTCCTCCAGCGATAGCAGGCCGACGCAGGCGGTGGCGCGGGGCGGGCCGTCCAGGCGGTCGTCCAGCAGGGCGCGCACGATGGCGGCGGCGGGCGCGGCGGGCGTATTGGGTCCGACGCCGGCATTCGCCCACAATCCCCAGCGGGCGCGGACAACCTGGTCGCCGGCGTCCTTGCCGACCGCCTCGACGACCATGCCGCCACGGTCCGTGCCGAAGCGCGCCAGACCGTCGGCAAGGGCGCCTAGCGGGCGGACGAAGGGCTTGAGATCGTGGACGAGCCCGATCCGTCGCGCCCAACCCAGCAACGCCAGGCCGTGGTGCGCCAGGGGAAGCTCCAGGCCCGCCTCGAAGCGGCCGACATGGCGGGGCTTGTAGCGGCGAGGCAGGGCGTCGAGGTCGGGCGTATCGGCCAGGGCGACCCAGCGATGGCCAAGGCCTGGGAAGATCACGCGCCGCGAGCCGCTCCAGCCCGGTCGCTCGGTCCAGGCGCTGCTTTCGAACACCCGCACCGGCCGGCCGACCCACGAGAAGATGGCCTCGACCACGGAGGGTCCACGTGGGGCGTCGGCGCCGGGCGAGATGGCGGTGGTGACCGCGTCGATCCGGCTCCAGCCGGCAGTCAGGCAGTCCAGCGCCGCCGTGCTCAGCGCCGGGGTCGAGCTGGCCCCGGTGATCGCCCAGCGGTTCGCGGCCGTGGCGACCGGGGCCATTGCCTCCGGGAACTGTTCCACGAAGGCGCGGCCGTCGGCCAGATCGATGTAGTGGGCGCCGGCCGCCAGAGCCGCCTTGGCCAGGCGCAGGTCGCTGGTCTGGAACGGTCCGGCTGCGTCGATCACGGCGAAGGCATTCAGGCTTTCGGGCAGGCCTTCGGGCGCGTTGCGGTCGAAGGTCATGATCTCGATCGTGGCCGGGCCGTCCAGGCGATCCCGCAAGGCCTCCAGCGGCCCACGCCGGCGGGCGGCCAGCACCAGCACGACGTCCGGCCAGCGGGCGATCATCGCGGCCAGGCGCGCGCCGAACACGCCGCTGGCCCCGACCAGGATGATGCGCCTCAAGGGATGGGCGCTCATTCGAGGATGAACCGCGCCCGCTGCTCGGCCGTCGGGACCATGCAGTGGTCCTTCTTGCCCATCAGCCGGTAACGATGGGTCGCGATCCAGTCATAGGCCGCGTCGGTCGTGCCACGGGGCAGGCGATCGACGAAGGCGAACCAGCCCCAGGGCGCGTCCAGCCGGCGCAGCAACGCGCCGATGGCGGCGGTCTTGGTCAGGGCCCGGCCGTGGTCGAGGAACAGGAAACTCTCGGGCGTCTCGGGATCGATGCCGTGGTTGCGGGCAAGCGCCCGACCGTAGGAAGACTGGATAGGCGTGAAGCGGATCACGCCCTTGCGGTCCAGGCGCAAAACGGCCTGCACCGAGCCCGTGCAGAAATTGCAGACGCCGTCGAACAGCCACAGGCCGTCGGGCGCGTCCTTCTCGTTCATCGTCCCTCGCACTCGCGACGCAGCGCCTTCAGCGAGTTTGGCACGTCGCGGCGCATCATGGCGCTGATCATGCCCGCCGGGACCACGAAGGGCGAGGTGGCCCACATGTCGTAGGTGACGCGGGTGCGGGTCCCGCCGTCCAGCGGCTCCAGCCGCCACGAGCCGTCGCAGGCGCGGATGTCGCCGCCGATGCAGGTGAAGTGGATTTCGCGGTCCGGCGTCAGGGTCACCCGCGAGGTCGAGCGCATGGTCGGCAGGAAGATGCTCCAGCGGACCGTGTGCTCGCGGATCTCGGTCCCGTCCGCGCCGCGCGAGACGACGCGACAGCTCTTGACGCCGGGGCTCATGCGGGCGGCGCGGTCGCAGTCCAGGATGATGCGGAACACCACGGCCGGGGGCGCGGCGATGTCGACGCTGGCCCGGACCATGCCCCGGCCGTGATTGTCGGCCTGGGCGTCGATCGCGATGCCGTTCTCATGCGATTCCCATTCGGCGTCGGCGCGGGCGGGACCCGCGAGGACGAGGACGGCGAAGAGGAGAACAAGCCGGCGCATAACACTCAAGCTAACGCAGCCGGCTTACGCTTGGTTACGCCCACGAAGTCGATTTTCGACTTCGCTCCCCAAAAAGAGGTGGGCGTGACGAAGTCACGCGCCGGCTCGATTTTTCACGAGATCGTCGACCACGGAAGGATCGGCCAATGTGGATGTGTCCCCCAAGCTGCCCAATTCGTTCTCCGCGATCTTGCGCAGGATGCGGCGCATGATCTTGCCCGAGCGGGTCTTGGGCAGGCCGGGCGCCCACTGCAGGACATCCGGCGCGGCGAACGGGCCGATTTCATGGCGGACCCACAGGATCAGGTCCTTGCGCAGCTGGTCGGTGGCCTCCACGCCCGCTTTCAGGGTGACGTAGGCGTAGACGCCCTGGCCCTTGATGTCGTGCGGGTAGCCGACCACGGCGGCCTCGGCGACGGTCTCGTGGGCTACAAGCGCGCTCTCGATCTCGGCGGTGCCCAGGCGGTGGCCCGAGACGTTGATCACGTCGTCCACGCGGCCGGTGATCCAGTAGTAGCCGTCGGCGTCGCGGCGGCAGCCGTCGCCGGTGAAGTACTTGCCGGGATAGGTCGAGAAATAGGTCTCGAAGAACCGGCCGTGGTCGCCATAGACGGTGCGCATCTGGCCCGGCCAGCTATCGGTGATGACGAGGTTGCCCTCGGTCGCCCCGTCCAGGACCTTGCCTTCGGCGTCGACCAGCTGCGGCTTGACGCCCGGCAGCGGCTTGGAGGCCGAGCCCGGCTTCAGGTCCGTCGCGCCCGGCAGCGGGGTGATCAGCATGCCGCCGGTCTCGGTCTGCCACCAGGTGTCGACGATCGGCAGGCGCTCCTTGCCGACCACGCGATGGTACCAGAGCCAGGCTTCCGGATTGATCGGCTCGCCGACGCTGCCGAGGATGCGCAGGGACGACAGATCGTTCTTGGTCACGTGCTCGTCGCCCTCGCGCATCAGGGCGCGCAGGGCGGTCGGGGCCGTGTAGAAGATCTCGACCTTGTGCTTGTCGACCACCTCCCAGAAACGGCTGGGGGTCGGATAGTTGGGCACGCCTTCGAAGATCAGGCTGGTTCCGCCATTGGCCAGAGGCCCGTAGACGACATAGCTGTGGCCGGTGACCCAGCCGACGTCGGCCGTGCACCAGAACACTTCGCCGGGCTTGTAGTCGAACACCGCCCAGAAGGTCCAAGACGCCCAGGCCAGATAGCCGCCCGTGGTGTGCAGCACACCCTTGGGTTTGCCCGTCGAGCCCGAGGTGTAGAGGATGAACAGCGGGTCCTCGGCGTTCATCGGCTCGGGCGGGCAGTCGGCCGAGACCGTGTCGCGCACGTCGCCATAGACGACGTCGCGGCCCTCGACGACCGGGACGTCGGCGCCGGTCCAGCGGATCAGCAGCACCTTCTCGACCTCGGGGCACTGCAGCAGGGCCTCATCGACATTGGCCTTCAGCGGCACGCGCTTGCCGCCGCGCCGGCCCTGGTCAGCGGTGATGACGATGCGGCTCTCGCAGTCCTTGATGCGGCCGGCGATGCTGTCGGGCGAGAAGCCGCCGAACACCACCGAGTGCACCGCGCCGATGCGAGCGCAGGCCAGCATGGCGGCGGCGGCCACGGGGACCATCGGCAGATAGATCGTGACCCGGTCGCCCTTCTTGACGCCCAGGTCCTTGAGGACATTGGCCATGCGGCAGACCTCCTCGTGCAGCTGGCCATAGGTCAGCGTGCTGGAGGTCCCCGGCTCGTCGCCCTCGAAGATCAGGGCGACGTCGTCGGTCTTGGCCGGCAGGTGGCGGTCCAGGCAGTTGGCCGAGACGTTGAGGACGCCGTCCTCGTACCAACGGATGTGGAAGTCGTCCTTGGCGTAGGAGACGTCCTTGATCTTCGTCGGCGGAGTGATCCAGTCGAGGCGGGCGGCGATGTCGCGCCAGTAGCCTTCGGGATCGGCCTCGACGCGCGCCACGGCGGCGTCATAGGCGGCGGCGTCGATATGCGCGCTCTCCGCCAGCTCTTGGGGAACCGGGAAAACCTGTCCGTCGCTCACCAGCCGTACTCCCTTATGTCGTTGGCCGTCGAATAGGCGAAGCGCTCGGGGCCGCGCAAGAAGACCAATGCGGTTTCTTGCGCCAGCGCAAGGCGGGGTCCAATTGAGGGGGGTATTCTAGGAGACCGACCCATGCTGCTCGCCCTGTCCACCTGGTCCGAGATCGAAGCCCGCCTGCAGACCAGCACGACCGTCGTGGTGCCGATCGGCTCGAACGAGCAGCACGGACCGACGGGCCTGCTGGGCACCGACTGGCTGTGTCCCGAGATCATCGCCCACGAGGCCAGCAAGCGGGCGGACGATCGCATCCTGGTGGCCCCGACCTTCAATATCGGCATGGCCCAGCATCACCTGGCCTTCCCGGGCACGATCTTCCTGCGGCCCTCGACCTTCATCGCCGCGATCGGCGACTGGGTGCGGTCGCTGGGCGCGCACGGCTTCACGCGGATCTATTTCCTGAACGGCCACGGCGGCAATGTCGCCTCGATCGAGGCGGCGTTCTCGGAGGTCTATGCCGACTACAGCTTCCGCCAGCAGCGCGCGCCGTTCGCCCTGAAGCTGAAGAACTGGTGGGACCTGGCCGGCGTCAACGCCCTGGCCAACCGCCAATTCCCCGTCGGCCACGGCAGCCACGCGACGCCGTCCGAGATCGCCGTGACTCAGTGGGCCTATCCCGAGACGATCAAGACCACGGCCTATGAGCCCCAGATCGCCCCGTCGGGTCCGATCCGCGAGGCCCTGGACTTCCGCGCCCGCTACGCCGACGGCCGCATGGGCTCCGACCCGGCCCAGGCCACGCCCGAAAAGGGCGGCGAGCTGGTCAACATGGCCGCCAATGCGCTGCTGGAAGACATCGCCGCGTTCGGGGCCGAGAAGGCGCCGGCCTAGGCTTCCACGGCCCGGCGCTCCAGCGCCGGCTGCCCATGCCGGGTGGCCATGATCTCGCCGATCACGGCCACGGCGACCTCGAACGGAGCCTTGCCGCCCAGGTCGAGGCCGATCGGGGCGCGCAGCTTGGCGAGGTCGCGGTCGGTCAGGCCGGCAGCCTTCAGCCGCGCGAGCCGCTCCGGCAACCGCCGCCGCGCGCCCAGCAGGCCGACATAGGGCGCGGCTGAGGGCAGGGCCGCCATCAGCGCGGCGTGGTCGACTTCCATGTCGTGGCCGCAGACGGCAACGGCGGTCCACGTGTCCAGGGCGATGCCGGCCAGCGCCGCCTCGGGCGTCTCGCGACTGTAGGCGACCCCGGCCAGGGGCGGTGGGGCGGCCGGGCCCTTGGGGCGGACCAGGAAGGTCTCGAAGCCCGACTGCGCGCCCAGGCTGGCCACGGCCAGGGCGGTCGGGTCGCCGCCCAGCACCACCAGGCGCGGCGGCGGATCGTAGGCGCGCTCGAAGGCGCCCGGCCACAAGGCCTGGGGTTCCTCGACGCACAGGCGCTTCAAGCCATCGGTCACCCAGAAGGCGGGCACCCGGGCCTCGGCCAGGTCCAGCAAGGTGCGGACGGCCGGGTCGTCGGGCTCGATCTTCTCGACCAGGATCTCGATCCGCGCGCCGCACAGCAAGCGGATGTCGGGCCAGGGGCTGCCCTCGCCATAGACGAGACGGCGGGGCTGGCCGTCCTCCAGGCAAGCTTCGGCATGGACCTCGACATCGGCCTCGATGCAGCCGCCCGACAAAAATCCCGAAACAATATTTTCGCCGAACACCATCTGCGCCCCGACCGGACGCGGTCCGCCGCCCCCCAGGGCGATGATGGTGGCGAGGGCCGCCGGACCCCGTGAAAGCGCGGCGGACAAGGCCGGGCGGGCGTCGTCGGCCATGCCGTGCATGGGCCAAGGGGAGGCGGTGTCGTCGTCTGAGCGGTCGGTCGTCATCATGCCGACGTTAACGCCTCCGCAAGGTTCCAGAAACCGGATGTTCAAACCTTGGCGCGTACCGTTCGCATCTGTTTGATGTTTTCGCGCACGGATGGCGATGTCCATTTCGGTCACAAAACTCGGTTTGGCTGCGGCCCAGTTCGGTCTCGACGGCGGAAGCTCGTCGGCGCCGCGCGGGCGTTCGCCTGAAGCCGAAGCGCGCGACATTCTCAATATCGCCGCCCGCGCCCGCCTGTCGGTGCTGGACGCCTCGGGTCTGTTCGGCCGCGCCGAGACCCTGCTGGGCGACCTGATCCCGCGTCCGGTGCCGTTCCGCGTCAGCCTGGCCACGGCCCGCGCCGATCGCGGTCCCGACTTCGTCGAGGCCGAAGCCCGCGCCAGCCTGCGCCGCATCGGCGTCGAGCGCGCTGATTCGATCATCGTCCATTCGCCCTCGGAACTGTGCGGCCCGCACGGCGCGGCCCTGTGGGACCGCCTGCACCGCCTGAAGGACCAGGGCCTGTTCGCCAAGATCGGCGTCGCCGCCCACGCCACCGACGATCCGGTCGGCGTCGCCCGCCGCTTCAAGCCCGACATCCTGCAGGCCCCGGCCAGCTTGCTCGACCAGCGCCTGCTGGCCGATGGCTCGCTGCAACGCATCGCCGGCATGGGCGTCGAGGTGCATCTGCGCTCGATCTTCCTGAACGGCCTGCTGTTCTTGCCGCCCGACCGCGTCCCGGCTCAGCTGAAGGGCGCCTCGGGCCGTCTGTCGCGCGTGCGCCGGATGATCGCCGAGGGCCGTTCGGACCCGCTCCAGGCCGCCCTGGGCTTTGCCCTGTCGCGTCCGGAAGGCTCGGCCGTGCTGGTCGGCGTCAACTCGGCCGCCGAGCTGTCGGCCGTCGTGGCCGCCGCCTCGAGCCCGCCGCCGGACCTCGACTGGGACGAGATGGCCATCGACGATCCGGTCGCGCTCGATCCGCGACGTTGGGTCGCCTGATCCAAGCCTAGAATCACCAGCGACACTGCGACGGCTGATCGGCCGCCGCTTTCGCGTGTCTTGGTATCCACGAATTAAGCATGCCGGTTAGCGACCTATAAGCTTCTGATTCACATCAGTTTTATGAGTCTGGTCTAGCTTGTTTCCGAGATAGGGAGACGCGTCATGATCCTCGCCGTCCTGCAAGCCCGCATGGGTTCATCCCGGTTGCCGGGCAAGTCGATGGCCACCCTCCAGGGTGAGCCGATGATCATGCGTCAGCTGGAGCGCCTGCGGGGCGCGCGTCTCCTGTCGAAGATCATGGTGGCGACCAGCAACGAGGCGGTCGACGACGCCCTGGCCGGTTTCCTGGTCTCGCGCGGCCACACCGTCCATCGCGGGGCCGGCGCCGACATCCTGGCGCGCATCGCCCGCTGCTCCGAGGCGATCAGCTCGGTCAGCCACGTGGTCCGCCTGAAGGGCGACGCGCCGTTCATGGATCCGGGCGTCATCGACGACGCCGTTCGCCTGGCCCTCTCCAGTGACGCAGACTACACGTCCAACCGCGTGCATCGCACCTTCCCGGCCGGTCTCGAGGTCGAGGTGATCAAGGCCAGCGTGCTGCGCGAGGCCGCCGCCGAGGAGCGCGATCCGCAGGCCCGCATCTCGCCGACCGCCGCCATCCGCAACCAGCCTGAGCGGTGGAGCCAGGCCCATCTGAAGGCCGCCCGCGACTGGTCGCGGTTCGACTGGCGCGTGAAGACGGCCGCCGACCTGGCCTTCGCTCGCTCGGTCTATGACGCCCTGCATCCGGTCGACCCGGACTTCCGGATGACCGACGTGCTGGACATGGTCGAGAGCCGTTTGGATATCGCTCGCTTCGCGGCGTGATTTAATTCCGTTTCCCCGGCGAAAGCCGGGGCCCACATCGTATGGCTGTGAGGCGCATGCAGAAACGCCCGCGATCCTGTCAGGACCGCGGGCGCTCTTGCATCTGGGCCCCGGCTTTCGCCGGGGAAACGGTTTAGGCCCAAGCCCCGTACGGATCGACCGAGCTCTTGCCCAGCGCCTCGGCCACGGCCGGGTGGGTCAGTTCGCCGTTGAGGACGTTCAGGCCCCGCGCCAGGTGGACGTTGGTCTTCAGCGCGTCCAGACCTTTGTCGGCCAGCGCCAGGCCGAACGGCAGGGTGGCGTTGCCCAGGGCTTCGGACGAGGTGCGCGGGGCCGCGCCCGGCATGTTGGCCACGCAGTAGTGGACGACGCCGTCGACCGTGTAGGTCGGCTCGGCGTGGGTGGTCGGCTTGCTGGTCTCGAAGCAACCGCCCTGGTCGATTGAGACGTCCACGAGCACCGAGCCCGGCTTCATCTGCTTCAGATGTTCGCGGCGCACCAGCTTCGGCGCGGCCGCGCCGGCGGTCAGCACCGCGCCGATGATCACGTCGGCCTTGAGGATCTCTTCCTCGACGGCGGCGAAGGTCGAATAGCGGGTCAGGATGCGGCCCTGATAGAGGTCGTCCAGCTCGCGCATGCGCGGGATCGAGCGTTCCAGCACCACCACCTCGGCGCCCAGGCCGGCGGCCATGCGGGCGGCGTTCGAACCGACCACGCCGCCGCCCAGCACGACCACGCGCGCCGGCGGCACGCCCGGCACGCCGCAGAGCAGCAGGCCCATGCCGCCATTGTGCTTGAGCAGGGTCTCGGCCGCCGAGAACACGGCGATCCGGCCGGCCACTTCCGACATCGGGGCCAGCAGCGGCAGGCCGCCTCGCGCGTCGGTGACGGTCTCATAGGCGATGGCCGCGCAGCCGCTCTTCAGCAGGCCTTCGGTCTGGGCCGGATCGGGCGCCAGGTGCAGGTAGGTGAAGAGGATGTGGCGCGGCTCGAGCTTCTCCCACTCGACCTTCTGCGGTTCCTTGACCTTCACGATCATGTCCGCGCCGGCGAAGACCGCATCGGCGTCCGGAGCGATGGTCGCGCCGGCCTTGATGTAGACGTCGTCGGCATAACCGGCGCCCAGACCCGCGCCCGACTGGACGAGGACGGTGTGGCCGTGGCCGACATATTCCCGGACGGCCGTGGGGGTCAGGCCGACCCGGTGTTCGCCCGGTTTGATCTCGGAAGGGACGCCAACGCGCATGATGCTTTCCTCCAAAAGCGATTTGACTCCGGTTTACGCCTCCGATCCTGCAGTTTCCTTGGCCATTTCATGCGACAGAAACCGTGTTATGCAGGAATCCTGCGTAAGATGAGGTCTGTGGTGAAGAAACCTCCCGTCAACCTCGACAGCTTCGACCGGAAGCTTCTCCATCTGCTGCAACGGCGGGGCCGCGCCAGCTATGTGGAAATGGGCGAGGCGGTGAATCTTTCCGAGTCCGCGTGCCTTCGTCGCGTGCGGGCGCTGGAGGAGGCCGGGGTGATCGGCCGCTACGCCGCCGTGATCGACGAGCGGGCCGTGGGGCTGCCGCTCAGCGTCTTCGTCACCGTCACCCTGTCGTCCCAGGCCGAAAGCGCGCTGAGCGCCTTCGAGAAGGCGGTGACCAATGTCCGCGAGGTGGCCGAGTGCTACCTGATGACCGGCGGTTCGGACTATCTGCTGCGGCTGGTGGTGCGCGATGTCGACGACCTGGAGCGGGTCCACGCCCAGGAGCTGACCCGCATCCCCGGCGTGGTCCGCGTCAGCAGCAGTATCGCCATGCGAACTGTCGTTAAGCGCGTCGAACTGCCGCTTTAAGCCCTTCGACTGCTGTTAAATGCGGTTAACCTAAACTGGGTATGCTCCCCGCCGACATCAAACCGCGTCGGGGGACGAGATGGTTTCGAGACGACTTCTGCTGGGCGCGCTGGCGGGCCTGGCCGCGCCGGCCATCGCGTTCGCCGAGGGTGATGGCCCCGCGCCGACCATCCTGACCAAGAAGGGCCGCCGCACGCGCTCGGCCCTCAAGCACCAGACCACCGACAAGGCCGCGCTGGACAAGGCCCTGGCCAACGTCAAGCCGCTGGAGGCCGAGCCCGCTCACGCCCCGGCCGCTAGCGCCGAGCCTGCCCAGGAGGTCGCGCCCGACGAGGCGCTGGGCCGCCTGAAGCACGGCAACACCATCTTTGCCCGAGGCGGCGCCAACCTGATGCTGCCGACCCTGGCGCGGGTCAGCGAGTTGTCCAAGGGCCAGAAGCCGTTCGCGGTGATCATCGGCTGCGCCGACAGCCGCACCGCGCCGGAGCTGATCTTCGACTGCAATCTGGGTGAGCTGTTCGTCGTCCGCGTGGCGGGCTCGACCGTCAGCCGCGAGGGCCTGGGCTCGATCGTCTACGCCGTCGAGCACCTGGGCGCGCCGCTGATCGTCGTCCTGGGCCACACCAAGTGCGGCGCGGTCGGCGCGGCGGTGGACGTGGCCACCAAGCACGCCGACTTGCACGGGGCGCTCTACGAGATGGTGCTGCCGATCATCCCGGCGGTGCTGGAAGCCCAGGAAAAGCACCCGACCGACCTGCAGGACGCCGCCATCCACCAGAACGTCCGCGACATCGCCGGCCGCCTGAAGGTCGCCGACGGCGTCCTGGCCGAGCGCATCGCGGAAGGGCGGCTGAAGGTGGTCTCGGCCTGTTACGACCTGGCGACGGGCGTGGTGTCGTTCGACGCCTGATCAAGCTTAAGTATTCAGCGTAACGCTGTCATTCGACTGCCGTTGACCCCTGGTCGCGCTTAGGTTCAATTCGCCTGAACTCGCGCAAATCAGGGAAAGATACGGATGTCGACGGACGAGACGCCGCCGGAAGGCGGTCGCGACACCCAATCTTCCCTGAAAGCGCGTTGGGACAAGCTTCGCGGCCAGGTTTCCGAACGTTGGCCCGCCGCGCTGAAGGGCCCGGTGGCGATCGCCGTGGCCGGGGCGTTGGTCGTCGGTTTCGGCGGCGGCTTCGCGGTCGGCAAGGCCGGCATGTTCTTCGGCGGCGGCAAGCCGGCCGGGGCGACGGCGGTCAAGGGCGAGGCCTGGAGCCTGTTCGGCAAGCCGCGCTCGGCCAACGCCCCGCGTCGCGGCATCCCAAAGCCGGAAGGCTTCGCTGTCTGGCAGACCCGCGTCGACAGTTCGGGTCCTGATCCGCTGGCCTGTATCCGCATGAGCAAGGATTTGGATCCGTCCAAGTCCTATGCCGACTTCGTGCTGGTTTCGCCGGACCTCGGCCGCCAGCCCTCGGTGCGGGTGAAGGGCGACGAGCTGTGCCTGGGCGGCGTCGGCTTCACCGATCACCGCATCACCCTGCTGAAGGGCCTGCCCGCCAAGGGTGGCGACACGCTCACCGCCAATGCCGATGTCGACTTCACGTTTGGTGAAAAGCCCCCGTATGTCGGCTTCGCCGGCGACGGCGTGATCCTGCCGCGCGAGGAGTCGGACGGCGTCGGCATCGAGACGATCAACGTCCAGGCCCTGGCCATCGAGGTCTGGCGCGTGCCGGACCGCAACCTGGTCCGCAAGTCGATCACCGCCCCCGACCCGACCGGCGAGGGCGACTGGGCCGGCGACTATGGCGACGACGCCGTGGGCGACGACGGCCGCCAGGTCTGGAAGGGCACGATCCAGGTCACGGGCGGCGCGACGGGCCAGAAGGCCACCACCGTCTTCCCGCTGGGCGCGGTGCTGAAGGACATGAAGGCCGGCGCCTTCGTCATCAAGGCGCGCGACGCCTCGGGCGGCCGCGATCCGGACGACAGCGAGAACAACCCCGCCCAGGCCCGCCGCTGGATCGTGTTCACCGACATGGCCATGCTGGCCTATGACGGGTCGGAAAGCCTGGACGTGGTGGTCCGCTCGCTGAAGAGCGCCAAGACCCTGTCGGGCGTCAACGTCAACCTGGTCGCCGCCGACGGCGAGCCGCTGGCCGAGGCCAAGAGCGACGCCGACGGCCGCGTGCGCTTCCTGCGTCCGCTGCTGAAGGGCCAGGGCGCCGAGCGCGCCAAGATGGTCATGGCCTATGGCCCGCAAGGCGACCTGGCCGTGCTGGACCTGGACCGCTCGCCGGTCGACCTGTCCAAGCAGGGCGTCGGCGGCCGCACCGAGGGTGGCGTCGATGGACGCAGCGTGGCGTCCGACATCGACGGCTACCTCTATGCCGATCGTGGCATCTATCGGCCCGGTGAGACCGTCCACCTGACCTCGATGGTCCGCGACCGGATGGCCAAGGCCGTCGCCGATCGCAAGGGCGAGGTCATCGTCAAGCGGCCCTCGGGCGTCGAGTTCAAGCGCTATGCGTTCGGCCAGGCCAATGCCGGCGCGGTGCTGACCGACATCGCCTTGCCGCGCTCGGCCCCGCGCGGCCGCTGGACCGCCGAGCTGCATATCGAAGGCATCGAGGACGCGACTGGCTCCTTGAACTTCTCCGTCGAGGACTTCGCGCCGCAACGCCTGGCCGTGACCACCACGGGCCAGGAAGCCCGCCCCGTCGGGGCCGGCGAGACCCGCCAAGTCGATGTCTCGGCCCGCTTCCTCTACGGCGCGCCGGGCGCTGGCCTGCAGACCCAAGGCGAGGCCCGCCTGCGCGCCGACAGCGACCCGTTCCCCGCCTATAAGGGCTTCGAGTGGGGCGACCAGTCCAAGACCTTCGATGAGAAATATCTGGACCTCGGCTCGACCGTCACCGACGGCGAGGGCCGCGCGATCCTGTCGGTCGCCACCACCGACGCCGGCGACACCGCCCAGCCGCTGGTCGCTTCGGTCACCGCCTCGGTGTTCGAGCCCGGCGGCCGTCCGGTCCGCGAGGGGCTGGAGCTGAAGGTTCGTCCCAAGGCGCTGTACTATGGCGTCAAGGTCGACCAGGGCGAGGCCGGCAACGGCGACCCGCCCGTCAGCCTCGACATTATCGCCGTCAACGCCGCTGGCCAGCGGGTCGGGGCGACCGCCACCTACACCCTGGTGGCCGAGCGTTGGGACTATGACTGGTTCCAGCAGAACGGTCGCTGGCAGTGGCGCCGCAGCAGCCGCGACGCGATCGTGGCCAAGGCGCAAGTGAACATCAGCGCCGGTTCGCCGGCCAAGTTCACCCGCCGTCTCGGCTGGGGCGACTACCGCCTCGAGGTCGAAGGCGCGGACGGCGCCAAGACGGTCACCCGCTTCTCGGCGGGTTGGGGCGCGCCGGCCCGTGAAGGCGAGGCGCCGGACGTGGTCCGCGTCTCGGCCGGGACCCAGACCTACAGCCAGGGCGACACGGTCGAGATCACGCTGAAGCCGCCTTACGCGGGCGAGGCCCAGATCGCGGTCGCCACCGATCGCCTGATCGACCTCAAGACCGTCAGCGTCGGCGAGAAGGGGACCACCGTGCGCCTGAAGACCTCGGCCGCCTGGGGCGGCGGGGCCTATGTCATGGTCAGCGTCATCCAGCCGCGTGACCCGGTCGCTTCGCCCAAGCCGCGTCGCGCCCTGGGTCTGGTCTACGTCCCGATCGATCCGAAGGGCCGCAAGCTGACGGTGGACCTCGGCACGCCGACCAAGATCGACAGCAAGGCGCCGGTCGAGATTCCGGTGAAGGTGTCGGGCCTGGGCTTTGGCCAGAAGGCCAAGGTCACCATCGCCGCCGTGGACGAGGGCATCCTGCAACTGACCCACCAGGACAGCCCCGACCCGGTGAAGTGGTACTTCGGCAAGCGCGCCCTGACCCTGAACTACCGCGACGACTACGGCCGTCTGCTCGACCCGAACCTGGGCGCGCCGGCGAACGTCAACTTCGGCGGCGACGAGGTCGGCGGCGAGGGCCTGACGACCACGCCGATCAAGACCGTGGCCCTGTGGTCCGGCATCGTCGAGACCGGCCTCGACGGCAAGGCGGTGGTCAAGCTGCCGGCCGCCGACTTCAACGGCGAGCTGCGCATCCAGGCGGTAGCCTGGACCGACACCGCCGTCGGCTCGGCGTCCAAGCCGCTGACCGTGCGCCAGCCGGTGGTGGCCGACCTGAACCTGCCGCGCTTCCTGGCGCCGGGCGACCAGGCCTACGCCACGCTGGAGCTGCACAATGTCGAGGGCAAGCCGGGCGCCTATACGGCCGAGGCGTTCTCGACCAACGGGTTGAAGGTCGCCTTCAAGAAGGTGTTCCAGCTGATCCTCGGCCAGCGCATCGCCGAGAAGATCCCCTTCCTGGCGCCGGACGTCACGGGCATCGGCAAGATCGGCTTCAAGGTCGCCGGTCCTGGCTTCGCCACGCAGAAGGACTATCCGATCCAGACCCGTCTGGGCTGGGGCGACGTCGTGCGCACCACCACCGAGGTCCAGAAGCCGGGCGAGAGCTTCACGCCCTCGTACCAGCTGCTATCGGGCCTGGCGGCGGGCGACGTGACGATGCAGGTCAGCTACTCGCCGATCCGGGGCTTCGACCCCTCGGCGATCGCGGTGGCGCTGCAGCGCTATCCGTACGGCTGCACCGAGCAGCTGGTCTCGACGGCCTATCCGCTGCTCTACGCCCAGACCTTCTCGAACGATCCGAAGCTGAAGCGGACTCCCGCTGCGCTGGCCGGGGCGGTGGGCAAGCTGCTGGATCGCCAGACCCTGGACGGCGCCTTCGGGCTCTGGCGGGTCGGCGACGGCGAAGCCGATCCGTGGCTGGGCGCCTATGTCGTCGACTTCCTGCTGGAGGCGAAGGCGCAAGGCGTGGCCGTGCCCGACAACGCCATCGACAAGGCGGTCTCGGCCATGCGCCAGGTCAGCCGGCCCGAGGGCTTCTCGTCTGCCGCCTACCGCATGGAATATCCGGGCTGGTGGGCCAGCAACGAGGACGCGTCCAAGAAGGCGACCGAACGCATGCGCCGCCGCGCCAGCGCCTACGCCCTCTATGTGATGGCCAAGGCCGGCAAGGGGGATCTCGCCCGCCTGCGCTGGTGGCACGATGTCCAGATGAAGGACGAGAGCCAGCCGATCGCCAAGGCCTACGTGGCGGCCGGCCTGGCCCGCATGGGCGACAACGCCCGCGCCCGTTCGGCCATGCGCCAGGCGGTGTCCAGCCTCGGCTACAAGGACGAGCAGGACTGGTACCAGTCGAACCTGCGCGACACCGCGGTGATCACCGCCCTGGCGGCCGAGTCCAACATGATGGACATCGCCCGCCAGATGCAGGGTCGCCTCGAGAACGTCAGCAAGGATCCCGACAGCCTGAACACCCAGGAACAGGCGGCGCTGCTGCACGCGGCCAACGCCCTGATCCAGGCCTCGGGTCCGATGTCGATCCAGGCCAGCGGGGCCAACGCCCTGCCGCCGGCCGGCGGCGCGCCGCGCTGGGCGGTGGGCAAGCTGGCCGACGCCCACTTCGTCAACGCGGGCAAGGGCGCGATCTGGCGGACCGTCTCGGTGCGCGGCACGCCGGTCTCGGCCCCGGGCGCGGAGGCCAACGGCCTGTCGGTGTCCAAGCGCCTGCTGTCGATGGGCGGCGGCGCGATCGATCCTTCGACCATCCGCCAGGGCGACCGGATCATCGTGCTGGTCTCCGGCCAAAACCAGCAGGCCCGCTCGACCGCCCTGGTGGTCGACGACGCCCTGCCGGCCGGCTTCGAGATCGAGACCACGCTGGGCGCCGACGACGCCCAGAACGGACCGTTCAAGTTCCTCGGCGAACTGACCGCCGCCGACGTCCAGGAAAGCCGCGACGACCGCTTCATCGCCGCGCTGGACCTGGAGGGGAACAAGGGCTTCGCCCTGGCCTATGTGGCCCGGGCCGTGACGCCGGGGAGCTTCTTCCTGCCCGGCGCAGTGGCCAAGGACATGTACCGCCCGGCGGTGGTGGGCCGCTCGGAGGCCTCGCGCGCGACGATCGCGCCGGGGCAGTGATGATCAAGAACTCTCCCTTCCCCCTTGATGGGGGAAGGG
>NZ_JBWKZF010000008.1:0-210826 GCF_059424195.1 Caulobacter sp. GW456-12-1-14-TSB4 | reverse complement strand
GGGGTATATCGGGGCGGGCGTTTAGAGGCTTTTCAAAGCCAACCCAAAGCTTGTCATCCCGGCCGCAGCGAAGCGGAGAGCCGGGACCCAGGGGCAAGTGGCGGTGCAGTGGCCCCTGGGTCCCGGACAGCGCTACGCGCTTCCGGGATGACAAGGGTTTAGTGTTCCGAGAAACTCAACAGCCATCCAGGTGGAACTTGATCAGCGCCTTGGCTGAGCGCGCCACGGCCTTGACCGGACCACCGGCGCCGAGCGTCACACGGGCCCCCGAGGCGCCTTCCATCAGCAGCATCAGGGAATCGGCCAGGTCGTCGTCCTTGGCGCCGGCGGCGCGGGTCAGGGCGTTGATCCGGCGGTACAGCTCTTTCTTGTAGTTGACCGAGACCACCTGGGCCGGGTGGGTCTCCTCGTGCAGCTCGATGGCGGCGTTCGACAGCGGGCAGCCCAGGACGTCGGCATTGCAGGCCTTGGTCTCGAAGGCGTCGAAGATCGCTTCCAGCTGGGCGCGGGGCTCGGAGCAGCAGCAGGCCGTGATGCTTTCCCACCAGGCCCAGTACTCGCGCTCCTGCTCGCGCAGCACCTCGGCGACCAGCTCGTCCTTGGACGGGAAGTTGCGATAGAGCGTCATCTTGGTGGCTTCGGCCTCGGACGCGATGGTCTCGACGCCGACCGCGCGGATGCCGTGCTGATAGAACAGCTCGCGGGCGGTCTCGAAGATCCGGTCCCGCGCGGGACGCTTGGACACGGCTCCGCCGGGACTGGTCCCCGCAGCCGTTTCCGTGTCGCCCCCGACAACGTCCCCAGAATTTCTCGTCGCCATTTTGGCAGTGCTCTCCTTGACGTGGGAGTTACCGGTCAGTATCTCTCGCCTCGTGGCGATGATACCGAACGGTCTCGTCACATCACTAGATCGTCCTTCCGGTCGTCCGGGTCAAGTAACAGACCCTGCGACATTTGACCCTTTAAACCTCAAAAATGGAGCGCGCGCCAATGCCCCCGCAAACAAACGTTTACGATAACGCGCCCCAAGCCAAGCCGGCCAAGGGTTTGCTGGGTTTCTTCAAATCTCAGGCCGGTTCCAGCCGGCGCTGGATGGGTCCCTTCTCCCATGGGCCAACCGTCCGCGCCTTGGGCGACACCTGGTCCGACACCCGACGCTCCGCCCGGCGGCCCGTCTGGGAATGACAACAAGAACCTCCCTGTCCTCCTCCCCGCTTCACCTTCCGAGAGGGTCTTCCTCCATGCGTATCCAACCCGTCATCACGTCCTTCGCCGGCCTGGCCGCCGTCGCCGTGCTGGCCGCCTGCTCGGCCCAGGCCAAGCAGGAAGCCGCCGCCCCGCCGCCGGTGCAGGTCACCGTCGCCGACGTCGCCTTCAAGTCGCTCCGCCAGTGGGACGACTTCACCGGCCGCCTCGAGCCGATCGACACCGTCGAGATCCGTCCGCGCGTCTCGGGCTATGTCGATGGCGCCCAGTTCGCCGAAGGCGCGCGCGTCTCGAAGGGCCAGGTGCTCTTCCAGATCGACCCGCGCCCGTACCAGGCCGAAGCCAACCGCGCCCAGGCCGAGGTGGCTCGCGCCAAGGCCCAGCTGGACCTGGCGGTGGTCAACCGCGAGCGCGGTCGTCGCCTGATCGAGCAGAACGCCCTGGCCCAGAGCGAATTCGATCGCCTCTCGGCCGAGGAAAAGGCCGCCCAGGCCAACGTCTCGGCCGCCCAGGCCGCCTATCAGACCGCGCGCCTGAACCTGGACTGGACGCGGGTGACCTCGCCGATCGACGGCCGGGTCTCCAAGACCATCATCACCCGGGGCAACCTGGTCACCCAGACGAGCCTGCTGACGACCGTGGTGTCCGACACCCCGATCTACGCCGAGTTCAACGCCGACGAGCAGACCTTCCTGAAGTACGCCGCCGCCGAACGCGGCAAGGGCAGCCCGGTCTATATGGGCCTGATGACCGAGGACGGTTATCCGCATGAGGGCAAGCTGGCCTTCATCGACAACGCCCTGGACGCCAAGAGCGGCACGATCAACGGCCGGGCGATCTTCGCCAATGCCGACGGTCGCTTCACCCCCGGCCTGTTCGCCCGCATCCGCATGGTCAGCGCCGAAAGCCAGACCGTCGCCCTGGCCCCTGACCGCGCCATCGGCACGGACCTGGGCAAGCGCTTCGTCGTCGTGGTCAACGGCGCCAACAAGGCCGAGTACCGCCCGGTCGAGATCGGGCCGCTGGCCGGCAACCTGCGCATCATCCGCACGGGCCTGAAGCCCGGGGACCGGGTGATCGTCGGCGGCCTGCAGAAGGTCAAGCCGGGCGACACCGTCGCTCCGGTCAAGGTCAAGACCGACACCTCCGACCTGGCCGCCCTGACCCAGCTGGAGGTCGGCGGCCGCCAGATCCCGGTCGGTCGGTCCGCCGGTCAGAACTAAGTTCGTACCCGAAGCGTAACGCCCGGCTCGCGTGGCTGAGCCGGGCGTCTTTTTCAAGGGTTTTCGCGGTTCTTTTCGCCCGCCGGATGGCGGGGGAGGGCCGCTTGCACCCTATGCGCACCCCATCGGCTCCTCCCCGGAACGACCGTCATGAATTTCTCGAAGTTCTTCGTGAACCGACCGCGCTTCGCGGCCGTGCTCTCCATCATCATCTTCATCGCCGGCATCGTCTCGCTGCCGAACCTGCCGATCTCGGAATATCCCGAAGTCGTGCCGCCCACCGTGGTGGTGCGCGCGGCCTATCCCGGCGCCAACCCGTCCGTCATCGGCGAGACGGTGGCCGCGCCGCTGGAACAGGCCATCAACGGCGTCGAGGGGATGATCTACCAGTCGTCCCAGTCGGCCTCCGACGGGGCCATGATCCTCACCGTCACCTTCGCGCTCGGCACCGACCTGGATAAGGCCCAGGTTCAGGTGCAGAACCGGGTGGCCCAGGCCCTGCCCAAGCTGCCGCAGGAGGTCCAGCGCATCGGCGTGACGACCAACAAGGCCTCGCCCGACCTGACCCTGGTCGTGCACATGATCTCGCCGAACAACCGCTACGACATGCTGTATCTCAGCAACTACGCGCAGCTGAACGTCCGCGACCGCCTGAAGCGGATCGACGGGGTCGGCGACGTGCAGATCTTCGGCGCGGGCGCGTATTCGATGCGCGTGTGGCTGGATCCTGAAAAGCTGGCCGCCCTGCAGATGACCGCCGGCGACGTGGTCCGCGCCCTGCGCGAACAGAACGTCCAGGTCGCCGCCGGCCAGCTGGGCGCGCCGCCCAACGCCGGTTCGGGCGCTGAATTCCAGCTTTCCGTGAACGCGCCGGGCCGCCTGACCGACGAGCAGCAGTTCCGCGATGTCATCGTCCGTTCGGGCGACAACGGCCAGATCACCCGCCTGGGCGAAGTGGCCCGCGTGGAGCTGGGCGCCGACAACTACGCCCTGCGTTCGTTGCTCGACAACAAGTCCGCCGTCGCCATGCCGGTCTTCCAGCGCCCGGGCTCCAACGCCCTGGAGATGGCCAACGAAGTCAAGAAGACCATGAAGGAGCTCAAGAAGGAGTTCCCCGAAGGCGTCGACTACGAGATCATCTACGACACCACGGCCTTCGTTCAGGAAAGCATCGACTCGGTGGTCCACACCCTGATCGAGGCGATCATCCTGGTCGTGCTGGTGGTGGTGCTGTTCCTGCAGGGCTGGCGCGCCTCGATCATTCCGCTGATCGCCGTGCCCGTCTCGCTGGTCGGCACCTTCGCCATCCTGCTGATGCTGGGCTTTGGCCTCAACGCCCTGACGCTGTTCGGCCTGGTGCTGGCCATCGGCATCGTGGTCGACGACGCTATCGTCGTGGTCGAGAACGTCGAGCGGAACATCACCGACGGCCTCGAGCCGGCCGCGGCGACGCGCAAGGCCATGACCGAGGTGACCGGCCCGATCATCTCCACGGCCCTGGTGCTGTGCGCGGTGTTCATCCCCACCGCCTTCATCAGCGGCCTGTCGGGCCAATTCTATCGCCAGTTCGCCCTGACCATCGCCATCTCGACGGTGATCTCGGCCTTCAACTCCCTGACCCTGTCGCCGGCCCTGGCCGCGGTGCTCCTGAAGTCGCATGACGCGCCCAAGGATCGCTTCCAGAAGCTGATCGACGCGGCCCTGGGCTGGCTGTTCAACCCGTTCAACCGCTTCTTCGCCAAGGCCTCGCACGGCTATGTCGCCGGGGTCGCCAAGACCCTGGGGCGGTCCACCGCGGCGCTGGCCCTCTACGGCGGCCTGCTGATCCTGACGATCTTCGCCTTCAGCAAGACCCCGGGCGGCTTCGTGCCTCAGCAGGACAAGGCCTATGTCGTGGCGGTGGTCCAACTGCCCGACGCGGCCTCGCTGGATCGCACCGAGGCGGTGATCAAGCAGATGGGCGACATCGCCATGAAGATGCCGGGCATCAAGCACTCGGTGGCCTTCCCTGGTCTGTCGGCCAACGGCTTCATCAACAGCCCCAATTCCGGCGCGGTGTTCTTCCCGCTGGACGACTTCAAGAACCGCAAGGGTCACGAGCTGTCAGCCCCGGCCATCGTGGCCGAGCTGAACCAGAAGTTCGCCGCCATCCCCGACGCCCAGATCGCGGTCTTCCCGCCGCCATCCGTGCAGGGGCTGGGCACCATCGGCGGCTTCCGGATGCAGATCGTCGACAAGGCGGGCCTGGGTTCGCAGGAGCTGTACAACGCCACCCAGAACATCATCGCCAAGGCCCAGAAGGACCCGGCGCTGGCGGGGGTGTTCTCCAGCTATCAAGTGAGCGTGCCGAAGATCCAGGCCGACATCGACCGTGAAAAGGCCCGGGCCCAGGGCGTGTCCCTGACCGACCTGTTCGAGACGATGCAGGTCTATCTGGGCTCGCTGTACGTCAACGACTTCAACCGCTTCGGCCACACCTACCAGGTCAACGTCCAGGCCGATCAGAACTTCCGCCTGCAACCCGAGCAGATGCTGCGCCTGCAGACCCGCAACGGCCAGGGCCAGATGATCCCGCTGGGCGCCTTCGTCTCCTTCAAGGAGGCGACCGGTCCCGACCGTGAGAGTCACTACAACGGCTACCTGACCGCCGAGATCAACGGCGGCCCGGCGCCCGGCTACTCGACCGGCCAGGCCCAGAAGGCGCTTGAGGACATCATCAAGTCCGAGCTGCCCAACGGCATGGGCTCGGAGTGGACCGAGCTGACCTACCAGCAGATCCTGGCGGGCAACACGGCGGTCTTCATCTTCCCGCTCTGCGTGCTGCTGGCCTTCCTGGTGCTGGTCGCCCAGTACGAAAGCTGGAGCCTGCCGCTGGTCGTGATCCTGATCGTCCCGATGACCCTGCTGTCGGCCCTGGCCGGCGTGTGGATCAGCAAGGGCGACAACAACATCTTCACCCAGATCGGCCTGATCGTGCTGGTGGGGCTGGCGTGTAAGAACGCCATCCTGATCGTGGAGTTCGCCAAGGAACGCGAGGAGCACGGCGACAGCGCGCTCCAGGCGGTCCTGGAAGCTTGCCGCCTGCGCCTGCGTCCGATCCTGATGACCTCGATCGCCTTCATCATGGGGGTCTACCCCCTGGTGGTGTCGCACGGGGCCGGGGCCGAGATGCGCCGCGCCATGGGCGTGGCGGTGTTCTCGGGGATGCTGGGCGTGACCGTGTTCGGCCTGATCCTGACGCCGATCTTCTACTACGTCATCCGTCGCAACACGGCCCGCAAGGCCGCGGCCAAGGCGGCTCTGACCTCGCCCGTGGAGGCGCACTGATGTCCTTCTTCGCTAACACCCTGCGCGCCGCGCTGATCGCCGGCGTCTCCCTGACGGCCGCCGCCTGCGCGGTGGGCCCGAACTACAAGGCGCCGGCGACCCCGCCGGCGGCCTTCCAGAACGCCGACCCGGCCGTCTTCACCACCGCCAATCCCGAGGCGGAATGGTGGAAGGCGTTCGGCGACCCGGTGCTGGACCAGCTGGTCGGCCAGGCCCTCTCCGGCAATCTCGATCTGAAGATCGCGGTCGCTCGGGTGGGCGAGGCCCGCGCCCTGTTCACCGAGCAGAAGCTGGACCTGCTGCCGCACGTCACGGCCGACGGGACCTACACCAAGAGCAAGCAGCAACAGCCGGGCTTCACCACCGACCGGGTCGAGAACCAGAGCTACCAGGCCGGCTTCGACGCCGGCTGGGAGATCGACCTCTTCGGCCGCGTCCGTCGTGGCGTCGAGGCGGCGGGCGCCGAAGCCGGGGCGGCGCAAGCCGACCTGCGCGACGCCCAGGTCACGGTCGCCGCCGAGGTGGCCCGCAACTACCTCGAACTGCGCGGCGCCCAGGCTCGCCTGAAGGTCGCCAACCGCAACCTCGAGACCCAGCGCGAGACCCTGCGCCTGACCAAGGTGCGGTTCGACGCCGGGGCCGGCAGCCCGATCGATGTCGCGTCCGCTCAGGCCCGCCTGAACGCCACCGAGGCGGCGATCCCGGGCCTGATCACGGCCGAGAAGCGCGCCAACTACCGCCTGGCGGTGCTGACCGCCCAGCGGCCGGGCGCGCTGGACGCCCTGCTGGTCCCGCGTGACGCCGACACCCGTCCGCTGGTCACCGCCCTGCCGATCGGCGACGCGGGCGATCTGCTGCGCCGGCGTCCGGACGTGCAGGCGGCCGAGCGTCGCCTGGCCGCCCAGACCGCCCAGGTGGGGGTGGCCACGGCCGACCTCTTCCCGCGCGTCTCGGTGACCGGCTTCGTCGGCTTCCTGTCGGGGACCTCGGCGGGCTTCGGCAACGGGGCCAGCAAGGCCTGGTCGGTGGCCCCCAGCGTCAGCTGGCCGGCTCTCGACCTGGGCAGCGCCCACGCCCGCCTGCGCGCGGCAAGGGCTCGCGACGACGCCGCCCTGGCCAATTACGACCAGACGGTGCTGCGCGCGCTGGAGGACCTGGAGAACGCCCTGGTCTCCTACCGTCAGCAGCAGGCCCAGCTGACCAGCCTGACCGACCAGGCGGCCGCCTCGCGCCGCGCGGCCGAGCTGGCCCGCATCCAGTACAAGGAAGGCGGCATCGACTTCCTCGTCCTGCTCGACGCCGAACGCACCCTGCTGGCCGCGGAGGACGCCCTCAGCGTCGCCGAGACCGGGGTGAACACCGACGTCGTGGCCATCTACAAGGCCCTGGGCGGCGGCTGGAAGGCTTAAGGCCCATCTTGATCCCGGTCGCTTCGGCGGCCGGGATCATTAAATTTCACGGCTCAGCTTGCGTTAGTACAGCAAACTCAATACCACTGCCGGCGACAAGTGCCGGAGGTTGAGTCATGGCTACGCTTCAAGTTTTGAAATCCGCCTATAGCGACGTTTCGCGTCTGCCGTTCTCGGGCATCCCCGCAGCGGACCTCACCACGCTTCAGACCTTGGCCGGGCGCGTCGACGCCTCGACCCTGACCCTGGCCGACGCCCGGATCGAGATCGCCAAGCTGGTCACCGCGTCCACCACGGTGGCCAATCTCTCGTACAACTTCTTCACGGGCGCGACGCCGACGGCGGGCGGCCTGGACTACCTGGTCTCGCCGACCGGTGGGAATGCCAACAATCTGAACTCGGCCTACTACCAGTCGTTCTCGGTCCAGAACCGCTTCATCAACTTCGCGGTCAACCTCGGCAAGAACGGCGCGGGCAAGGACGGCTTCGCGGCCGCCTACGGCTCGCTCAGTCTGGCCGACGCGGCGACCAAGGCCTACACCGAGATCTTCGGTTTCGCCCCGGCGGCCGGCCAGATCAACACCATCCTGACGGACCAGGTGCCCAACGGCCTGGGCGGGACCTTCACCCGCGCCGAGTACTTCGCCTACTACGGCGGCGACGGCGCCAACGGGGCGGGGACCAAGGCCGCGATGGTCGGCTTCCTGCTGACGGCGGCCGCCAACGAGCACATCGGCGTCTACGCCAAGGCCAACGACGCCTTCCTGGCCGACCTCGCCAATGACGGCCAGGCCAAGTTCAACACCAGCCTGATCGGGACCTATGGCGATCAGCCGGCCTTCACGGCCGGCGCGACCATCGCGGTGACCGACACCCAGAGCGTCGCGCCCGACGCGACCAACGCCGCCCTGCGCTCGACGACCAACAACGACACGGTCACGGGGACGACCAACAGCGGCTCGATCCTGACCAGCGGCGGCCATGACACCGTGACCTTCTCGGGAACGGTCGGCGGCTACATCGACGGCGGCGACGGCAACGACACCATCACCGTCGGCCAGCTGAACGCGGCGGTGGAGGTCCTGGGCGGCGCCCCGAACGGCAAGATCAGCGGCGGTGCCGGCAACGACCTGATCACGGTCGGCAAGATGATCAACGGCGCCATCATCGACGGCGGCGCGGGCGACGACACCCTGGTGATGGGCGCCGACACCGACCTGTTCGACAAGACCAAGATCACCAATGTCGAGCATCTGGTGCTCGATAACTTCAAGCTGTCGGTCACCTCCCCGACTCTGGGCACGACCACGGTCTCGCCGCTCACCGTCACCGGCTATACCGGCCTGCAGGACATCACGACCCGTTCGGCAGCCGCCGTGACCGTCAGCGACATCGCCAACGGGGTGGCGTTGAAGATGGAGGGCGCCGTCGGCAACCTGACCGCCAACTACCATCTCGACCTGATCATCGTCGGCCATTCCTCGAGCGTGGTCGGGGCCGATTCCTCGCACGTCTACCTGAAGGGCGTGTCCGGCGGCGCCGGCGCGGCGTCGAACCTGACGGTGACCGGCAACAACGGACCGCTTTACCTGCACGTGCAGAGCGACAGCGTGCTCGGGACGATCCACTCCCAGCGTGACGGCGCTGCGGGGGGCACGGACTATTCTCCGGTGGTGGTCACCGGGACCGGCCGTCTTTCCGCGGCGTTCGACGGGGTCTCGCTGGACGCCTCGGGCGCGGCCGGGGTCACGATCACCCGCATCGGCGTGACCAACTTCACCGCCGCCGCCCAGACCTTCGTCCTGTCCGGCGGGAATGACCAGGTCGCCGCCGACCTGCGCGGCTGGGGCGTCCAGAACTACACCCTGGGCGGCGGGGCCGACACCTTCTCGATCTTCCAGGACGGCCAGCAGCCGCCCCGGTTCGCGAACCTCCTGATCCAGGACGGCAAGCTGTCGGCCTATGCGACCATCACCGACTTCGCCAAGGGCGTGGACCACGTCGACCTGGGCGTCGCGATCCCGACCGTGACCACCGGCGTCAGCGCGGGCTCGGCCACGACCCTGGAGCAGGCGCTGATCAACGCCTCCGGCCAGGTGTCGGCCAACGGCACGGGCGTGTTCGAGTGGAACGGCGACACCTACATCTACCACCAGGACGCCACCGTCGGGGTCAACAACGGCGACGGCCTGATCAAGCTGGTCGGCGTCACGGGTCTGACCGTCGGGACCGGCGCGACCGTCGCCGACATCCATTACGGCTAGGCACTACGGCTAGGAAACGACACGCACGACGTGCGTGCGCCAATCCGTCGCATGGAGGGAGATCTCGCCGCCACCCGGAGAGTTTTCCCTCCATTTCACTCGTCCGCGCGCCGAAACGGGCGCGCGCCCGACAGGTTTAAGGAACGGATTTTCTCCGAACCTTGGTCGACCAAGAACGCTGTTCGGCCCTTCGGCGCGGCAAGGGTCCTACGCCCGGTTGCGGCGAAGCTTTTGGTTAACGATCGCTGGCGCATCACCCGCTGAAACGACGCGGGAACGACCGATGACCTGGACCATCAAGACGAGACTGCTGGGCTGCCTGGCGGCCTTGGGCGTGGGCATGGCGGCGATCGGTCTGGCCGGCTTCGTGGCCAACAACGTCGCCAACCAGCGCATGCAGTCGGTGATCAGCGACCGCGTCGAGCCGATGCAGCAGCTCAAGGCCGTCAGCGACATGTACGCCGTCAACATCGTCGACAGCGCCCACAAGGCGCGGTCGGGCGAGCTGTCGATGGACAAGGCGCTGGAGAACGTCCAGGCCGCCAAGTCGACGATCAGCCAGAACTGGCAGGCCTACGCCGTCACCGACATGACCGACGAGGAAAAGGGCCTGGCCGACAAGGTCACCGCCGCCCTGCCGGCCGCCGACGCCTCGGTCGACACCCTCGAAGGCCTGCTCAAGGCGCATGACGCCGCCGGCCTGCAAGGCTTCGTCGACGGCAAGCTCTATCCCAGCATCGACCCGGTCACGGCCAATGTCGGGGCGCTGGTCGATCTGCAGACCCGCGTGGCGCACGAGGACGGCGCCGCCGCCAAGGCCGCCGGGAACATCGCCACCGCCGTCATGGGCGTCATCGCCCTGGTCGCCGCCGGCCTGATGGCCTTCGCCACCAATGTCGTGATCGGCAAGGTCTCGGGCCCGCTGCAGGCCATGACCGCCGCCATGCTGCGCCTGGCCGGCGGAGACAACGCCGTCGCCATCCCCGCCGTGGGCCGCCAGGACGAGCTGGGCCAGATGGCCGGGGCCGTCCAGGTGTTCAAGGACAACGCCATCGCCAAGCTGGCCGCCGACGCAGCCGCCGCCGAGGCCAAGGCCCGCTCGGAAGCCGAGCGCCAGGCCATCGCCGCCAAGGCCATCGCCGAACAGCAGGACCTGGTCGTCCAGTCGTTCGGCGTCGGCCTGGACCGCCTGGCCGGCGGCGACCTGACCTATCGCGTCAATGACGACCTGCCGGTCGAGTACGAGACGCTGCGCGCCAACTTCAACACCGCCCTGACCCGCCTGCAGGACACCATGACGGTGATCATCGGCAACGCCGACGGCATCCGCGCCGGCAGCCGCGAGATCACCAACGCCTCCGACGACATGGCCAAGCGCACCGAGCAGCAGGCGGCCGGCCTGGAGGAAACGGCGGCGGCGCTGGAAGAGATCACCGCCACCGTCAAGCGCACCGCGCAGGGCGCCAAGGAAGCTCGTCGCGTGGTCGGCGCGGCCAAGACCGACGCCGAGACCGGCGGCCAGGTCGTCGCCGACGCCGTCGCGGCCATGGGCGAGATCGAGAAGTCCTCGGCCCAGATCGGCAACATCATCGGGGTGATCGACGAGATCGCCTTCCAGACCAACCTGTTGGCCCTGAACGCCGGCGTCGAAGCCGCGCGCGCGGGCGAGGCTGGCCGTGGCTTCGCGGTCGTGGCGCAAGAGGTGCGGGCGCTCGCCCAGCGCTCGGCCGAAGCGGCCAAGGAGATCAAGGCCCTGATCACCGCCTCGACCGACCAGGTGGACGCGGGCGTGGACCTGGTCGGCAAGACTGGCGAGGCCCTGGCGCGCATCGTCGCCCAGGTCGGCCAGATCAACGGCGTCGTCGTCGAGATCGCCGCCTCGGCCCAGGAACAGGCCACCGGCCTGGAGCAGGTCAATGTCGCCGTCACCCAGATGGACCAGGCCACCCAGCAGAACGCGGCCATGGTCGAGCAGAGCACGGCCGCCAGCCACGCCCTCTCGCGTGAAGCCGACAACCTGACCCAGCTGATGGGCCAGTTCAGTGTGGGGCAGACCGCTCGCGCTGCGGGGCGCCGGGCCGCCTAGAACCAGCCGGCCGCGCGCAACGCCTTGGCGTAGGCGCGGCTGACCGGGGCCTCGACGCCGCCCTTGAGCTGGAGGGTCGCGCGGCCGTCGCCGCGCTGGGCGCCCTCGACCGCGCCCTTGGCCACCCACCATGAGCGGTGGGTCTGGGCGCCTTCGATGCCTTCCAGTTCGGCCACCGCGTCGGACAGCCGCATCAGGATCAGGTCCTGGCCGCGCGAGGTGTGCAGGCGCAGATAGTGGTCCTCGGCCTCGACGGCATAGAGCTCGCCCCCGCGCAGCTTGGCCGGCAGGCGGTCGATGAAGCGGGGCGCGGGCGCCCCGACGGGCGCGGCGTGGGTCGCCACCGGCTCGCGCTGGACCAGGAAGTTCAGGCCCGTCATCGCCACGGTCACGATCAGCACCGGAGCCAGGTAGAACGGCAGGGCCTCCGGCCGCAGATGGCCGTAGAACACGTGCTCGCTGACCAGCCAGACCACCACGGTGAAGGGCAGGGTGACGCCGACCACGGTCAGACCGCCATAGAGCCAGGGCCTCGCATCGGCCCGGCCGTCGCGGCCGATGATCTGGCTGACCGCCGTGCCCACGACCGCGCCGGCCAGGCACAGCCCCACCCAGTAGGCCAGGCGGATGCCGATCGGCAGGGCGTTGGTCCCGAACGCGCCCAGCAGCGCCAGGAACGCGCCGGCCACGGCCGAGACCGCGAAGCCACGCAGGGCCTCCTTGCGGGTCATGGTCGTTCGCGAAGCGTGAACGGCGTCCCCCAGCCGTTCACGAAACGAGGCCGGCGACTGGCGCAACGACGATTGAGACACAGGCCAGCCCACTCCACTCAAGGTCTCGACGGCGAGGCGAACCGCCCCGCTCGAAGCGGGAGTGAGGGAAGATGGATGCGGACGGCAAGTCAATCATGCGCGGCGATGGTCTGCGCAACGCCATCGTCGGCGTCGTCCTGGCGGTGCTGACCGTCGTCATCGCGGCGCCGAAGGTGGTTGGCGGCGCCCTGACGCACGCCAGTTTCCGACCCCATGCCCCGGACGTCTCGCGGATCGCCGCCGCTCCGACCGTGATCCAGGTCCACCTGACCGCCGCCCTGATCGCCCTCGCCATCGGGATCGTGCTGATGATGCGGGTCAAGGGCACGGCCCTGCACAAGCTGCTGGGCTGGACCTGGGTGATCGCCATGGGGACGACGGCGGTCAGCTCGCTGTTCATCCACGAGATCAATCCCGGCCACTTCAGCTTCATCCACCTGCTGTCGGGCTGGACGATCGTCGGCCTGCCGGGCGCGGTCTACGCCATCAAGCGCGGCAAGGTCGCGAACCACCGCCGGGCCATGACCGGCATGTTCGTCGGCGGCCTGCTGGTCGCGGGCCTGTTCACCTTCATTCCCGGCCGCCTGATGTGGGCGGTGTTCTTCGGCTGACCCCCTCTCCTCGAAAGGATCCCACCATGTTCAAGACCCTCGCCTCTTCTCTGGCCCTCGCCGCCGTCCTCTTCGCCTCGGCCGCCCACGCCCAGGACGCCGACCTGACCCTGACCTTCCCGGCCCTGGCGGCCAAGCAGGGCAAGGTGATGATCGCCGTCTATGACAGCGCCCAGGGCTGGAGCGCCGGCAAGCCGGCCCGCATCGCCCAGGCCGACGCCGCCGACGCCGAGCCCTCGGCCAAGATCGTCGCCCTGCCGCCGGGGACCTATGCGGTGCGCGCGTTCCAGGACGTCGACGGCGACGGCAAGATGGGCGCCAACCCCTTCGGCATGCCCGTCGAGCCCTACGGCTTTTCCAACGACGCCAAGCCGAACATGGGCCCGCCCAGCTTCGACGCCGCCGCCTTCGCGGTGAAGGCCGGCCCAGCCACCCAAGCCATCCACCTGCACTAGGGAGCGGAAGCGATGAACCGGCGCGACATCCTGCGCGGCGCGGCCCTGCTGGGCGGCGCGAGCCTGCTGACCCCCGAGGCCGTCTGGGCGGCGGCGGCCAACGACTGGGCCCTGGGCCTGGCCGATGTCGAGGCCGATATCGCGCCGACGGGCCTGACCCGCTTGCACGGCAAGGCCCCGGCCGACCTCACCGGGACCCTGTTCCGCAACGGCCCCGCCAAGTTCCGCCGGTCGGGCGGCAATGTCGGCCACTGGTTCGACGGCGACGGCCTGGTCCGTAAGTTCCAGATCGCCGGCGGTCAGGCGCGGATGAGCGCCCGCTTTGTCGATACGGTGAAGCGCCGCAACGACACGGCCGCCAACGCCGCGATCACCCCCGGCTTCGGCACCCTGCCGGGCAAGGGTTCGGTGATCACCGGTCCCGACGACGCCAACGCCGCCAACACCTCGGTGATGATGGCCGGCGGCGAGCTGTGGGCCCTGTGGGAGAGCGGCTCGGCCACCGCGCTGGACCCCGTCAGCCTGGAGACCAAGGGCTTCAAGACCCTGCGGCCGGACCTCAAGGGCATGCCGTTCTCGGCCCACCCGCGCGTGCAGCCGGACGGGACGGTGTGGAACATCGGCCTGGGCGGCAAGCAGGCTGTGGTCTGGAAGCTGGCCCCCGACGGCGCGCTGCAGAAGGCCGAGATGATCGGCCTGCCGCGCGCCAGCTACATGCACGACTTCACCGCCACGGCGCGCCACCTGATCCTGGTGCTGCAGCCCTGGGTGCAGGACCACTTCGCCGTGCCGGTCACCGCCTCCATGAGCTGGAAGCCGGAGTTGGGGACCCAGGTTCTGGTGCTCGATAAGGACGACCTGTCCAAGCGCCGAGTGTTCGAGCTGCCGCCGTTCTTCTTCTTCCACCTGGGCGACGCCTGGGAGGAAGCCGACGGGACGATCCGCTTCGACGCCTGTGTCGACGAGGACCCGTCGGGCACGGCCGCCAATGGCGGGGCGATCCTGCGCGGCGAGCAGCTGCGGGCGGCCCCGCCGCGCCGGGCGCTGATCACCTTGCATGCCAATGGCCGTGGCGAGATCGCCAAGGAGGCCGTCAGCGCCGAGTTCCCGCGCGGCGACGCCCGCTTCGCCGGCCTCGCGCGCCGCTACTCCGTCCACGTCACGGGTGAGCGCCCCGATCGTCCGCTGTTCCAGGGCGTGGCCGTCCGCGACTGGAAGAAGGACCGCGACCAGGTGTTCGACTTCGGTCCGCGTCACCTGGTCGAGGAGGTCGTGTTCGTGCCGCGTCCGGGCTCTTCGGCGGAACTGGACGGCTGGCTGGTCGGCACGACCGTCAATCTCGACGCCAAGGCCACCGAGCTGCACGTGTTCGACGCGCGCCTTGTCCAGCAAGGCCCCGTGGTCTCCTGGCGGGCTCCCGTGGCCCTGCCGGTGACCTTCCACGGTGTCTTCATCTAACGAGGGTCACTTGCCAGGTCTGCCGGGATGCGCCTATCCGAGGACGGAGCGCAACCACGGCGGACCTCCCACTCCATGACCGCAGCCAAGCCCCGCGCCGTCGGCCGGGGCCGACCGTCCAAGGCCAAGGGCCTGGACCTGAAGGAAACCATCCTCGACGCCGCCGAGGGGCTGTTCGCCCGTCACGGCTTCCATGGGGTGACGACGCGCCAGGTGGCGGCCGAGGCCGGCGTCGATACGGCGCTGATCCACTACTATTTCGGGGCCAAGCGCGAGCTGTTCGACGCCGTGTTCGTGCGCCGGGCCGAGATCCTGAACCTGGCGCGCGAGGCGTCGATGAACGCCTATGTGGCGGCCCACGATGCGGCGACCATGACCGTCGAGGGCGTGATCGAGGCCTTCATCGACCCGCTGCTGCGCATCTCGCAGGACGGCGGGCCGGGCTGGAAGAGCTATTTCGCCCTGGTCGCCCAGGTGAACAACACGCCGGCCTGGGGCGGCGAGACCATGGCCCGGTTCTTCGATCCCGTGGTCCACCAGCTGGTCGAGACCCTGAAGACCGTCCGTCCCCAGGCCGAGTATCGCGACCTCTACTGGTGCTACCAGTTCCTGACCGGATCGATGATGCTGTCGCTGTCCGAGACCGGACGGATCGACAGCCTGTCCGAAGGCGAGTGCCACTCGTCCGACCTGGAAGCGGTCCGCCAGCGATTGTTCTCGTACTGCGCGGCGGGCTTCGAGGCGGTGATCGCCAAGGCTAAGCGCTAGGCGTAGCGCCCCCTCCGTCTCGTCGCCTATCGGCGCCGATCCACCTCCCCCGTTTTACGGGTGAGGAGGGTGTGTCTTCTCCTCCCCTGCGAAGCGGGGGAGGTGGCGCGATGCGGATACGCATCGTGACGGAGGGGGCGCTCTCCGACCCCAGACCATCCGCCCACCGCTCTTTTTCATCACTTGATGAAAAAGTTCTGGCGCTCGTCGCCGGTTCAGGTGATGGTGCTTGCAATTCGCTGTTCGATGAAATGGCGAACGTCCCGCGCACGCCTCCGCTTCAGACGGATCCGGCTCGGGAAGGGCGGAACGCAAAGGGAAGGGGAATCCCATGACTTCGATGTGGAAGGCCGCGCTGCTGGCTGGCGCGGCGTGGAGCACGATCGCGGGCGTAGCGTCGGCGCAAGAGGCTCCGGCGGCGAACAATACGGTCTCGGTCGACGAGGTGGTCGTCACCGCCCGTCGCCGCGAGGAAAACCTCAAGGACGTGCCGGTGGCCGTCTCGGCCTTCTCGGCCGAGAAGTTGGAGCGCTCGGGCGGCACGGACATCACCGTCCTGTCCCAGACGACCCCGAACATCACGGTGCAGACCGCCCGTGGCTCGAACTCGACCCTGATCAGCTACATCCGCGGCGTGGGCCAGCAGGATCCGCTGTGGGGCTACGAGCCCGGCGTCGGCCTCTATGTCGACGACGTCTACATCTACCGTCCGCAGGGCGCGGTGCTCGACATCTTCGACATCGAGCGCATCGAAGTGCTGCGCGGCCCGCAGGGCACGCTGTACGGCCGCAACACCATCGGCGGCGCCATCAAGTACGTGACCAAGAAGCTGGGCGACGAAGCCGGGGCCAAGGTCCGCGCCACCTATGGCAGCTACAACCAGACCGACGTGATGGTCTCGGGCCAGACGCCGGTCGGCGGCGGCCTGTCGGTGGGCGGCGCCTATGCGCTCTACAAGCGCGACGGCTACGGAAAGAATCTGACCACGGGCGCCGAGCACTACGACAAGGACGTCCAGGCCTATCGCCTGAGCGCCGAGTACAAGCCCACCGACGACCTGTTCTTCCGCCTGGCCTATGACAAGGTCACCGACGATTCGAACCCGCGCCACGGCCACCGCGAGACCCTGCCGACGACCGGCAACTACCCGATCCTCGGCGTCTATGACACGCAGGCGGGCCTCGGCGACAAGAACCACGTCACGACCGAGGGCCTGTCGCTGACCGGCCAGTGGGATGCGACCCAGAACCTGACGTTCAAGTCGATCACCGCCAACCGCAAGGGCCACACCCAGACCCTGATCGACTTCGACGGCACCCCGCTGCCGACCCTGGACGTGCCGGCCACCTATGACGACCGCTCGTTCTCGCAGGAGCTGCAGGCGGTCTATTCGGACGAGAACGTCCAGGGCGTCTTCGGCCTGTACTACATGAACAGCCAGGCCTCGGGCGAGTTCGACACCATCGCCGGCAACCTGGGCGTCTCGATCGCCGACGGCGGCAAGGTCAACACCCAGAGCTTCGCGGCGTTCTTCGACTTCAGCGCCAACCTGACCGACCGCCTGAAGGTCTCGCTGGGCGCCCGCGCCACCCGCGACCACAAGCGCGCCAACGTGTTCCGCTTCTTCTACCTGGGCGCCACGCCGTCGCCGTATCAGGGCGGCGCCAACCGTCCGATCCTGCAGGTGCGCACCAACTACAACGCCGAGCGGACCTTCGAGCAGTTCACGCCGCGCATCTCGGTCTCGTACGAGCTCTCCGACGACCTGAACACCTACGCCTCGTTCTCGAAGGGCTACAAGTCGGGCGGCTGGGACATGCGCGGCGACGCGTTCATCACCCCGCAGACGACGCAGGGCTACCTGCCGGAAGTCGTGAAGACCTATGAGGCCGGCCTGAAGGGCTACGCCCTGGACCGCCGCGTGTCGTTCTCGTCGGCGATCTTCCTGTCGAAGTACACGAACCAGCAGGTCACGACCCAGGTCGTGGTGCCCTCGGGCATCGCCAGCTCGGTCGACAACGCCGGCGCCTCGACCCTGTACGGCGCCGAGTTCGAAGCCTCGACGAAGTTCAGCCAGCACCTCTCGGGCAATGTCGCGCTGGGCTACATCCACGCCAAGTACGACACCTTCAGCCGCTTCGTGCCGGCCGGCGCGCCCAACCCGCTGAACCCGTCGACGACCCTGGCCACCGGCCAGGTGATCAACGTCGCCGACCTCTACGGCTTCCAGAACACGCCGAAGATCACGGCCAACGCCAGCCTGACCTGGCGCACGGACCTGGCGGGCGGCGACATCGCTATCACCCCGATGGTCAGCTACCGCGACAAGTACCAGCAGTTCGAACAACCGCTGCCGGCCCTGGACCAGAAGGCCTTCACCCTGATCGACCTGACGGCGATCTGGACCGCCCCGGGCGGCAAGTACAAGCTGGCCTTCACGGGCAAGAACCTGACCAACGAGAAGTACCGCACCGGCGGCTACAACTTCGCGGGGGCCACCTACAACAACTCGGTGATCGGCTTCTACGGTCCGCCGCGCACCTTCGCCGGCTCGATCGAGGTGGCGTTCTAATTATCTAGGCGAAACGCTGGGGCGGGACTTGCTGCAACAAGTCCCGCCCTTTCTTTATGTAAGCGGTAGCGTAACGGGGGGGCGGCGATGAGCGAGCAGCAACAGACGGCGACGAAGACCCAAGGGTCGGGCTATCGCTACGTGGTCCTGGCGATGCTGATCCTCGCCTACACCTTCAACTTCCTGGACCGGCAGATCCTCGGCATCCTGGCCAAGCCGATCAAGGACGAGTTCGGCCTGACCGACGCCCAGTTCGGCCTGATGGGCGGCCTGGCCTTCGCCCTGCTCTATACGACCCTGGCCATCCCGATCGCCTGGCTGGCGGATCGCTTCAGCCGCGTCTGGATCATGACCGCGGCCCTGACCCTGTGGAGCGGCTTCACCGCCCTGTGCGGCGTGGTCGGCAGCTTCGGCCACCTCTTCCTGGCCCGGATGGGTGTGGGCATCGGCGAGGCGGGCGGCGTGGCCCCGGCCTATTCGCTGATCTCGGACTATTTCCCCAAGCACCAGCGGGCCCGGGCGCTCGCCGCCTACGCCTTCGGCATCCCGCTGGGCACGGCGGCCGGCACGCTGGTGGGCGGCCTGCTGGCCGTGCACTACGGCTGGCGCACCGCCTTCATCGTCGTCGGCGCGCTGGGCGTGGTTCTGGCTCCGATCTTCCGCCTGGTCGTCCGTGACCCGCCGCGTGGCGGCGCCGACCGTGCGCCGGAAGCGCCGCCGGTCGTCCCGGCCCCCGCCGCGCCGCTGCGCGAGGTCGCCGGCCTGCTGGGGCGCAAGCCCAGCTTCTGGCTGCTGGCCCTGGGCGCGGCGTCGTCGTCGGTCTGTGGCTATGGCGTCGCGGCCTGGCTGCCGTCGTTCTTCATGCGCAGCCTGGGCCTGACCCTGTCCCAGACCGCCTGGTACTATTCGGGCATCGCCTTCCTGGGCGGCGTGGTCGGCATCTGGATGGGCGGCGTCATGGCCGATCGCCTGGGCGCCAAGTCCAAGGCCGGCTACCCGCTGACCCCAGCCGTGGCCTTCCTGATCTCGGTGCCATGCTTCCTGCTGGCCATGAACAGCGGATCGCTGGTCGGTGGGCTGGGTGGGACGGCCTCCCTGGCCCTGGCCTTCGTGATCTTCCTGGTCCCGACGGGCCTGAACCTGGCGTGGCTGGGACCGATCACGGCGGCCGTCCAGCACCTGGCCCCCGCGCCGATGCGGACCACGGCCTCGGCCCTGTTCCTGCTGATCAACAACCTCCTCGGCATCGCCGTCGGGGTCTATTATTTCGGGGCCATGGCCGACTTCCTGAAGCCGACCTTCGGGGCGGAATCCCTGCGCTGGGCGATCTATACCGGCATGGGCTTCTACCTGCTGGCGGCCCTGCTGTTCTTCCTGGCTTCGCGCCGTCTGGACAAGGATTGGGTGGAGTAGGGCGCGGCGACTCGCCGCACCCCCGACCACACTCAGGTATAGCGCCACGGTTCGGTCAATTTCGGGTATCAAAGGGCGGCCAAACCAGAGCGCCCGAATGACACCCGAAGACCGCCACATCTTTCACGACCCCACCGGCAAGCGCGAGCGCCGGGCCAAGCTGGTCCTCGGCATCGTCATTTCCCTGGTCGCGGCGATCGTGGCCGGCTTCGTCGCCACCCTGGCCTTCGCCCCGCGCCTGCCCGACGCGCCGCTGAAGGATCCGCACATCCTGACGTCGCTGCACCAGGACACGCCGCGCAAGACCAAGGTCGTCAAATCCTGGCGCCGGGTGCCGCGTCCCAAGGCCGCGCCCAACGACGCCGCCGCCCATCCGCTGTCCGTCGGCTTCTACGTCGCCTGGGACGAGGACAGCCGCGAGAGCCTGCGCCGCAACATCGACAAGCTGGACGTGGTCTCGCCCCAGTGGGTGGCGATCAACGGCGCCAAGGGCGACATCAGCCTGGTCGACGATCCGGAAGGCGCGGCGCGCATCGCCAACGCCCCCAACAAGCCGGCCGTGCTGCCGCTGGTCCACAACTCGGCCAACGCCGCCTTCAACGGCCCGCTGGCGGATGCGCTGCTGACCGATCCCGCCGCCCGCGCCAAGCTGATCAACAACCTCAAGACCCTGGCCGACCAGCGCGGCTATGGCGGCTATGTCTTCGACTTCGAGAACCTGTCGGCCAAGGGCCTCAACGCCTATCCGCTGTTCCTGAACGAGGCCCGCGCCGCCCTGACCGGCACTGGCCGCGAGGTCTGGGTCACCGCCCCGTTCGACGAGGAAGGCTGGCCGCTCAAGCGCCTGGAGCAGGCTTCCGACACCCTGGTGCTGATGGCCTATGACGAGCACTACGCCCTGGGCGACCCCGGCCCCAACACCGGCCAGGACTGGTACGAGAGCGAGCTGGAAAAGCGCTTCGCCAAGCAGCTGGACCCCAACCACACCGTGCTGGCGCTCGGCGCCTACGGCTACGACTGGACGCTGAACAAGGACGGTTCGCGGTCGTCCGGCGCGCCGGCCACCTTCCACGAGGCCATGCGCAACGCCCAGGACGCCGGGGCGACGATCCGCATGGACGACAACGCCCTGAACCCGACCTATCAGTACACTGACGACAATGGCGACAACCACGTCGTCTGGTTCCTGGACGCGGTCACCCTGTTCAACCAGATCAAGGTCTCCGATCCGTGGAAGCCGCGCGGCTATGGCCTGTGGCGGATGGGCATGGAGGATCCGGGCGTCTGGTCGCTGCTGGGCAAGCCCTATGGCCAGGCCTCGGCCGCGGGCCTGACCAGCCTGGCCAACGGCCAGGGCGTCGACTTCGACGGCGGCGGCGAGGTGCTGCGCGTGGCCCAGCTGCCGACGCCGGGCAAGCGCTCGCTGGAGTTCGATCCCGACACGGGCCTCGTCTCGGGCGAGAGCTACGACGTCATCCCCAGCAACTATGTGATCGAGCGCTATGGCCAGAAGAAGGGCCTGGTGGCCCTGACCTTCGACGACGGCCCCGACGGCCGCTGGACGCCGAAGATCCTCGACATCCTCAAGAAGAAGAACGCGCCCGCGACCTTCTTCGTGATCGGCCAGAACATGCAGCGCCGCCCCGACCTGGTGCAGCGCGAGGTGGACGAGGGCCACAATGTCGGCGGCCACAGCTGGACCCACCCCAATATCGGCGAGACGCCGCTGCCGCAGGTGCAGGTCGAGCTGAACGCCACCCAGCGTCTGTTCGAGGTGATCACCGGCCGTTCGATGCGCCTGTTCCGGCCGCCGTTCTTCGGCGACGCCGAGCCCTCGACCCCGCACGAGGTGGCCCCGCTCGTGATCGCCCAGACCCTGGGCTACATGACCGTGGGCCTGCGTATCGACCCGGACGACTGGCAGAAGCCGACCCCGCAGCAGATCATCGACCGCACGCTGGATCGCCTGGACAACCCTGGCAACCGTCCCGGCCAGGTGGTGCTGCTGCACGACGCCGGCGGCGACCGCAGCCGCACCGTGGCGGCCCTGCCGCAGCTGATCGACCAGATCCGCGCCCGCGGCTATCGCCTGGTGACCATCGGCGAGCTGGCCGGCATGACCCCGCAGCAGGTGATGCCGCCGACCTCGCGCACGGCCGCCGACCTGTTCCTGGACCGCCTGGGCTTCGACTTCTTCCGCTGGGCCCAGACGGGCATGGTGGCGCTGTTCATCACGGCGATCTTCCTCGGCGTCGCGCGGCTGGTGTTCCTGGCCAGCCTCGCTTTGGTCCATCGCTTCTGGACGCATGAGGAGCCGGCCGATCTGGACAGCGAGAACGGTCCGCTGGTCTCCGTGCTGATCCCCTGCTTCAACGAGGAGAAGGTGATCGCCGCCTCGGTGGCGCGTATCCTGGAGAGCGACTGGAAGAACCTCGAGGTGCTGGTCCTGGACGACGGCTCCAAGGACCGAACGGCCCAGGAGGTCCGCGACCACTTCGCCGATGATCCGCGCGTGACGCTGCTGAGCTTCGAGAACGGCGGCAAGGCGCGGGCGGTCAATCGGGGTCTGGCCGTGGCCAAGGGCGACTATGTCGTGGCCCTGGACGCCGACACCCTGTTCCCGCCCGAGACCATCGGCCGCCTGGCCCGCTGGTTCCAGGACGAGGACGTCGGCGCCGTGGCCGGCAACGCCATCGTCGGCAACCGGGTCAATATCGTCACCCGCTGGCAGGCCCTGGAATATGTCACCGCCCAGAACCTGGAGCGCCGGGCGCTCTCGGCCCTGGGCGCGGTGACCGTGGTGCCGGGCGCCGTCGGGGCCTGGCGCAAGAGCGTGCTGGACGCCCTGGGCGGCTATCCGGCCGACACCCTGGCCGAGGACCAGGATCTGACCATCGCCTGCCAGCGCGCCGGCTGGAAGGTGGCCTTCGACCCCGAGGCCCGCGCCTATACCGAGGCGCCCGACACGGTCGGCGGCCTCTTGAAGCAGCGCTTCCGCTGGTCGTTCGGCACGCTGCAATGCGTGTGGAAGCACCGCAAGGCGATGTTCAGCGCCAAGACCCCGGTGCTGGGCTTCGTGGCCCTGCCGCAGATCTGGCTGTTCCAGATCATCCTGGCCGTGGCCGCGCCGCTGGTCGACCTGGCTGTGGTCTGGAGCCTGATCGCCGGCCTCTATGGCGCGGTGGCCCACCCGGTGGAGTGGCGTCCCGACGACATGCTGCTGGGCCTGGTCTATTGGGCGGTGTTCATCGCCGTGGACCTGTCGGCCGGCGCCCTGGGCATGGCCCTGGAGAAGCGCGCGCCGTGGGCCGACCTGCCGTTCCTGCCCGTGCAGCGGTTCGGCTATCGCCAGCTGATGTACTACGTCGTGGTCAAGTCGGTGGTCACCGCCATCCGCGGCGGCCGGGTCGGCTGGGGCAGGCTGGAGCGGCGCGGGTCGGCGTCCGTGGGCAAGAGTAGCTGAGTTTCGGCTGAGCGCCCCCTCCGTCACGTCGCCTATCGGCGCCGCGCCACCTCCCCCGTTTCACGGGTGAGGAGAAGACACTCCCTCCTGCCCCGCTTGCGGGGGAGGTGGATCGCTGCGGATACGCAGCGAGACGGAGGGGGCGCTTGCCAGCCGATGCGGTCGTAGCCAATCTCCCGCCCTGTTTTACGGGGGAGCGACCATGCGGGCGATGATTACGGCGGCGATGCTGCTGGCGGTAGGCGGGACTCAAGCCTGGGCGGCTGACGGCCATCCGATCCTGCAGGTCCAGGTCGGGCCGCAGATCGCGGGCGGCGTCTCGGGCCGCCTGCTGGTCTTCGCCCAGCCGCTGGACGCGGCCAAGGCCGCCGCCAAGGGCGGCGTGATCGAGAGCGTCGAGGCCGACCCGTTCTCGGGTGAGGGCCAGGTCGCGGCGCGCGAGGTTGGCACGATCAAGGCCGGCGCGACCATCGACATCGACCTGGACGGCATCGCCGCGCCCAAGCTGTTCTCGCAGCTGCCGCCGGGCCAGTACGCGGTCCAGGCCGTGCTCGATCAGAACCACAGCTACAACTACAACGGCCGGGGCGGCGGCGACCTGGTCAGCCCGGTCACCACCGTGACCCTGCCGTTGGCGGCCGGGACCAAGCTGGTCCTCGACAAGGTCGAGGCAGCCTACGACCCGTTCAACCTGCCGGCCGACGCGCCCAAGGCGGCCGTCGATCGCCTGGCGGCGGCCAAGCCGCATATCGCGCCGGTGAACTTCGTCAGCCCCGCGCTGAGCGCCTTCTTCGGCCGCTCGATCACCATGAAGGGCTGGGTCCTGACCCCGCCCGGCTACGAGAAGGGCAAGGACCGTTATCCGACCGCCTACTACACCCACGGCTTTGGCGGCTCGAACGAGTACCTTGTGAACCAGGCCACCCGGATGTACGACCTGATGGCCAAGGGCGAGGCCCCGCCGATGATCTGGGTCTATCTCGACGAGAGCAGCGCCACCGGCACCCACGAGTTCGCCGACAGCCTCAACAACGGTCCGTGGGGCAAGGCCCTGACCGAGGAGCTGATCCCGAGCCTGGAGAAGTCCTGGCGCATGGACGCCAAGGTCGGCGGTCGCTTCCTCAATGGCCACTCGTCCGGCGGCTGGGCGACCCTGTGGCTGCAGACCCGCTATCCGAAGGTGTTCGGCGGCACGTGGTCGACCTCGCCCGATCCCAGCGACTTCCACGACTTCACGGGCGTCGATCTCTACGCGCCCAACGCCAACGTCTATTACAAGTCCGACGGCTCCCTGCGCCCGATCGCCCGCGACAAGGGCAAGGTGCTGGCCAGCTTGAAGGACATGGTCGCGCTGGAAGAGGTGCTGGGTGAGTACGGCGGCCAGTTCGGCTCGTTCGACTGGGTGTTCTCGCCGCGCGGTCCCGCCGGCCGGCCCGTGCCGATGTTCGACCGGGCGACCGGCGCGGTCGATCCCGCCGTCGTCGCCTACTGGAGCCAGCACTACGACATCGCCGCCCGTCTGAAGGCCAACTGGCCGGCGCTGAAGCCGGACCTGGACGGCAAGGTCCGCCTGATCGTCGGCACGGCCGACACCTTCTATCTGGACGGCGCCGCCCACAAGCTGGAGGCGGTGATGCAGGGTCTCGGGGCCAAGACCGACTTCCGCTACCTGAAGGACAAGACCCACGGCGATCTCTACGCGGTGGGCGACGATCGCCAGGCGCTGATGAAGACGATCGCCTGGGAGATGTACGCGGTGGCTCGACCAGGCTCCAAGCCGCCCGCGCCGATCCCGACCGCACCGAGAGGTTGAGATAACGTCGATCTGTGGCAAGCTCCGCCGCGTCGCCTAGCCGACGCTCGGGGGAGCTTGCCATGAAGACCATCGCCATCGCCGTTTCGCTTGCCGTCGCTTTGATCGCGACCGCTCCGGCACAGGCCGCGCCGCCGGCCGGGACCGAGAAGGTCAAGCTGTCGGGCAAGAAGGGGCCCAGCCTGTTCCGTCCCGGCTTCCAGCTGGGCGAGTACGACGGCAACGCCACGGTCAAGAGCAGCAGCTCTTCGGTCACCGGCGTCTTCCAAGGCAACAAGGCCAGCGTCGAGATGACGATCAACGGCCCGGGCCTCGGCCCTGTCGAGGTGGCCTGCGGCGGCGGCCAGAGCCGCCTGGGCCTGGGTTGGATCACCTTCGACCGCGACAAGCTGCAGTTCCTCTGCACGCTGTCGGGCCCCGGCGCGGGCTCGGACGCTGCGTTCGCCCTGGCCAGCGCCAAGGGCGGCGGCCTGTTGAAGAACCTGCAGCAGCCGCAGCGCGCGGCCGAGCTGCGCTTCGGCGGACTTAACGTGCGGGCCCGCACCGAGCAGGTCGGCGGCATGCCGATCGGCGGCGGCACGCCCATCGGCTACGTCTTCAGCCGCGACGGGGTCGATGTCGGGGCCGTGGATATCGGCGGCATGCAGCCCACCGCCTACCTGCCGCCCAAGGGCGCCAAGGACCGGGACGCGGTCGCGGTGCTGTCGCTGATCCTGATCTTCTTCAAGGACCCTGGCCGCCAGCGTTGACCTTCGCGTCAACGGCACAGGCGATTTTTGACACCGGTAGACAGCTGTTCACGCTCCAAAAGCTGTGACCGGTAACAGTTCCGTCGGGTCAAGGGCTTCCCGTGCCCGGAGCGTGCAGATGCCCGGTCCGGGTGTCTTGTTGGACAAGATATCGGCGCAAGCCTTCACCTTATCGTCTTCGCGCGGTTGCGCCTGCGAAACAGCGCTCCTATAACCCGGCCACATTTCAGAAAGCCGTCGTCGAGACCGGGCCCTCATGAACATCCACGAACATCAAGCCAAAGCCGTACTCGCCGAGTTCGGCGCTCCTGTGCCGCGCGGCTTCGCCGCCTTCACGCCCGCCGAAGCCGCGGAAGCCGCCGAAAAGCTCGGCACGCCCGTCTTCGTCGTGAAGAGCCAGATCCACGCCGGTGGCCGTGGCAAGGGCAAGTTCGAGGGCCTCGGCCCCGACGCCAAGGGCGGCGTCCGCGTCGTCAAGTCGGTCGAGGAAGTCCGCACCAACGCCGAGGAAATGCTCGGCCGCGTGCTGGTGACCCACCAGACGGGCCCCAAGGGCAAGCAGGTCAACCGCCTCTACATCGAAGAAGGCGCGGCGATCGCCAAGGAATTCTACCTGTCGCTTCTCGTTGACCGCGCCTCGAGCAAGGTCTCGGTGGTCGCTTCGACCGAAGGCGGCATGGACATCGAAGACGTCGCCCACTCGACGCCCGAGAAGATCCACACCTTCACCATCGACCCGGCGACCGGCGTGTGGCCGACCCACGCGCGCGCCCTGGCCAACGCCCTGGGCCTGACCGGCGGTCTGGCCAAGGAAGCCGCCGCGCTGCTGAACCAGCTGTATACGGCGTTCATGGCCAAGGACATGGCCATGCTGGAGATCAACCCGCTGATCGTCACCGCTGACGATCACCTGAAGGTCCTCGACGCCAAGCTGTCGTTCGACGGCAACAGCCTGTTCCGTCACCCGGACATCAAGGCGCTGCGCGACGAGAGCGAAGAAGACCCCAAGGAAATCGAAGCCTCGAAGTACGACCTGGCCTATATCGCCCTCGACGGCGAAATCGGCTGCATGGTCAACGGCGCGGGCCTGGCCATGGCCACCATGGACATCATCAAGCTGTACGGCGCCGAGCCGGCCAACTTCCTGGATGTCGGCGGCGGCGCTTCGAAGGAGAAGGTCACCGCGGCCTTCAAGATCATCACCGCCGATCCGGCCGTGAAGGGCATCCTGGTCAACATCTTCGGCGGCATCATGCGCTGCGACATCATCGCGGAAGGCGTCATCGCCGCCGTGAAGGAAGTCGGTCTCCAGGTTCCGCTGGTCGTCCGTCTGGAAGGCACCAACGTCGAACTCGGCAAGAAAATCATCTCGGAAAGCGGCCTGAACGTCATCGCCGCCAACGATCTGTCTGACGGCGCCGAGAAGATCGTCGCCGCTGTGAAGGGCGCCCGTTAATGTCGGTTCTGATCGGTTCGCACACCAAGGTCATCTGCCAGGGCATCACCGGCGCTCAAGGCACCTTCCACTCCGAACAGGCCATCGCCTACGGCACCAAGATGGTCGGCGGCGTCACGCCCGGTAAGGGCGGCCAGACCCACATCGGCCTGCCGGTGTTCAACACCGTCGCCGAAGCCAAGGACCGCACCGGCGCCGACGCCTCGGTGATCTACGTCCCGCCGCCCTTCGCGGCCGACTCGATCCTGGAAGCCATCGACGCGGAAATCCCGCTGATCATCTGCATCACCGAAGGCATCCCGGTGCTGGACATGGTCAAGGTGAAGAAGGCCCTGGCCGGCAGCAAGTCGCGCCTGATCGGCCCGAACTGCCCGGGCGTCCTGACGCCCAACCAGTGCAAGATCGGCATCATGCCGGGCGGCATCTTCTCGGAAGGCTCGGTCGGCGTCGTGTCGCGTTCGGGCACCCTGACCTATGAAGCCGTGTTCCAGACGACCAATGCTGGCCTCGGCCAGACGACGGCCGTCGGCATCGGCGGCGACCCGGTCAAGGGCACCGAGTTCATCGACGTGCTCGAACTCTTCCTGGCCGACGAAGCCACCAAGTCGATCGTCATGATCGGTGAAATCGGCGGCTCGGCCGAAGAAGAAGCGGCCCAGTTCCTGAAGGACGAAGCCAAGCGCGGTCGCAAGAAGCCCATGGTCGGCTTCATCGCCGGCCGCACGGCTCCTCCCGGTCGTCACATGGGCCACGCCGGCGCCATCGTTTCGGGCGGCAAGGGCGGCGCCGAGGACAAGATCGCGGCGATGGAAGAGGCGGGCATCCGCGTCTCGCCGTCGCCGGCCAAGCTGGGCGAGACCCTGCTGGAAGTCCTGAAGGGCTAACTAGACACCGAAACCCCGCCCCGCGCGGGGCCCAGGTTTTTTGCGACCGCCAGTCGACGATCCGAAAAAATCACCTGGGCCCCGCCAAGCGGACGGGCGCTCGGGTGATTGAGAGACTATATTTACGGGCAGTGCGGTAGCGCTCCCGTAGAGCACCGGATCCGAAGGCACAGAACGATGGCGGACGACGCAGGCATCATCAACCAGGTCTTGACCGAGACCAGCTTCCTCTACGGGGCCAATGCGGCCTTCGTGGAAGACCTCTACGCCCAGTGGGCGGAGAACCCGGGATCGGTCGAACCCTCGTGGAACGCCTTCTTCGCCAGCCTCGCCGAGCAGGCCGACCAGGTTAAGCGCGCCGCGCAGGACCCGGCCTGGACGCCGAAGAAGGTGCCGTCGGTCCGTCCCGACTGGCTGTCGGCCCTGGACGGCCAGTGGGCCAGCGTCGCCCCCGCCGTCGAAGCCAAGATCGCCAAGGCCGTCGAGGGCAAGGCCGCCGGCGCTTCCGCCGAAGCCGTCCGCGCCGCCACGCTGGACAGCCTGCGCGCCATCATGATGATCCGGGCCTACCGGATGCGCGGTCACCTGGCCGCCAACCTTGACCCGCTGGGCCTGGAGCCGCCGAAGGCCGCTCCGGAACTGGACCCGGCCACCTACGGCTTCTCGGAAGCTGACTACGATCGCCCGATCTTCCTCGACTTCGTGCTGGGCATGGAGACCTCGACGATCCGCGAGATCCTGTCGATCCTGCGCCGCACCTACGCCGGCAATGTCGGCGTGCAGTACATGCACATCTCGGATCCGACCGAGAAGGCCTGGCTGCAGGAGCGTATCGAGGGGCGCGACAAGGAGATCACCTTCTCCAAGGAGGGCAAGGTCGCCATCCTGAAGAAGCTGATCGAGACCGAAGGCTTCGAGAAGTTCCTGCACAAGCGCTTCCCCGGCACCAAGCGCTTCGGCCTGGACGGCGGCGAATCCATGGTCCCGGCCATGGAGCAGATCATCAAGCGCGGCGGCGCGCTGGGCGTGAAGGACATCGTCCTGGGCATGCCGCACCGTGGCCGCCTGAACGTGCTGGCCGCCGTGATGGGCAAGCCCTACCACGTCATCTTCCACGAGTTCCAAGGCGGCTCGTCGGTCCCCTCGGACGTCGAGGGTTCGGGCGACGTGAAGTACCACATGGGCGCCTCGTCGGACCGTGAGTTCGACGACAACAAGGTCCACCTGTCGCTGACGGCCAACCCGTCGCACCTGGAAATCGTCAACCCTGTCGTGATCGGCAAGGCCCGCGCCAAGCAGGCCTTCACCCTGCGCGAACAGCCGGACGCCGGCCGTGGCCACGTGCTGCCGCTGCTGCTGCACGGCGACGCGGCCTTCGCCGGCCAGGGCGTGGTGGCCGAGTGCTTCACCCTGTCGGGCCTGAAGGGCTACCGCACCGGCGGCACCATCCACTTCATCGTCAACAACCAGATCGGCTTCACGACCAGCCCGCGCTACTCGCGCAGCTCGCCGTATCCCAGCGACATGGCGCTGATGGTCGAAGCCCCGATCTTCCACGTGAACGGCGACGACCCGGAAGCCGTCGTCTTCGCCGCCAAGGTCGCGACCGAGTACCGCCAGAAGTTCGGCAAGGACGTGGTCATCGACATGGTCTGCTATCGCCGCTTCGGTCACAACGAAGGCGATGATCCGACCATGACGTCGCCGATCATGTACGCCAAGATCAAGGGCCACCTGCCGACCCGCGAGCTCTACGCCAACCGCCTGATCGGCGAAGGCCTGATCACCCAGGAAGAATCCGACGCCTGGGTCGGCGAGTTCGAGAAGTTCCTCGACGTCGAGTTCGACGCCGGCAAGAGCTACAAGGCCAACAAGGCCGACTGGCTGGACGGCAAGTGGAAGGGCCTGGCCCTGCCGGGCGACGAAGAGCGTCGCGGCAAGACCGCCTTCCCCAAGACCCGCCTGCTGGAAATCGGCCGTCAGATCACCACGGTTCCGGACCGCATCAACGCCCACAAGACCGTCAAGCGCGCCATCGACAACCGCCGCGACGCGGTCGAGAAGGGCGAGGGCATCGATTGGGGCCTGGGCGAGCACCTGGCCTTCGCCACCCTGCTCGACGAGGGCTTCCCGGTCCGCCTGTCGGGCCAGGACTCGGTGCGCGGCACGTTCACCCAGCGCCACTCGGACGTCATCGACCAGACGACCGAAGAGCACTACACGCCGCTGAACAACATCCGCGCCGGCCAGGCCCACTATGAAGTGATCGACTCGGCCCTCTCGGAAGAGGCGGTGCTGGGCTTCGAATACGGCTTCTCGCTGGCCGACCCGAACACCCTGACCCTGTGGGAAGGCCAGTTCGGCGACTTCGTGAACGGCGCCCAGGTGGTCATCGACCAGTTCATCAGCTCGGGCGAGCGCAAGTGGCTGCGGATGAGCGGCCTCGTCATGCTGCTGCCGCACGGCTACGAAGGCCAGGGCCCCGAGCACAGCTCGGCGCGCCTGGAGCGCTTCCTGCAGTCGTGCGCCGAAGACAACATGCAGATCGTCAACTGCACGACGCCGGCCAACTACTTCCACGCCCTGCGTCGCCAGATGCACCGCGAGTTCCGCAAGCCGCTGGTCGTGATGGCCCCCAAGAGCCTGCTGCGCCACAAGCGCGCCGTCTCGAACCTGGACGACTTCGCCGAAGGCTCGACCTTCCACCGCGTGATGGTGGACGGCGCCGAAGCCGGTTGCGACGTGGGCGGGATCACGCTGAAGAGCGACGATCAAATCAAGCGCGTCATCATCTGCTCGGGCAAGGTCTACTTCGACCTGGTCGACCAGCGCGCCAAGAACGGCCGCGACGACGTCTATCTACTGCGCCTGGAGCAGTTCTATCCGTGGCCGCTGAAGTCGCTGATGGGCGTGCTTGGACGGTTCAAGAATGCCGACCTGGTCTGGTGCCAGGAAGAGCCCAAGAACATGGGCGGCTGGACCTTCGTCGATCCGTGGCTGGAGCTGACGCTCGACAAGCTGGACATCAAGGCCAAGCGCGCCCGCTATGTGGGTCGTCCGGCCTCGGCGTCCACCGCCGCGGGCCTGATGAGCCGCCACCTGAAAGAGCTCGAGACCTTCCTCAACGAGGCCTTCGCGTAAGCGTCGCGCCCTCGTTCTAGACATCCGCCGGACCAAACAAGAGAGACCTGGAAAGCCCCATGGCCGACATCAACACCCCCGCCCTCGGCGAATCCGTCACCGAAGCGACGGTCGCCCGTTGGACCAAGAAGGTCGGGGAGGCCGTGAAGAAGGACGAGATCCTCGTCGAGCTGGAAACCGACAAGGTTTCGCTGGAAGTGGCCTCGCCCGCTGACGGCGTGCTGTCGGCCATCGGCGCCGAAGAAGGCGCGACCGTCGTTCCGGGCACGATCCTGGGCGTCGTGACCGAAGGCGCGACCGCGTCGGCCGCTCCGGCCGCCGCCGCGCCGAAGGCCGCTGCTCCCGCGCCCGCGCCGACCCCGGCTCCGGCCGCTGCCGCGCCGGCTCCGGTCGCCGCCGCCGCCCCGACCGCCGCGCCGGTCAGCCCGGCTCCGGCCCGCGTCGCCGCCGAGAACAACCTCGACCTGTCGAAGGTCGCGGGCACCGGCAAGGACGGTCGCGTGACCAAGGGCGACGCTCTGGCCGCCCTGGAAGCCCGCTCGGCCGCCCCGGCTCCGGCCGCCGCCCCGGCCGCGCCGCGTCCGATCCACGAGCGCGAAGAGCGCGTGAAGATGACGCGCCTGCGTCAGACGATCGCCCGTCGCCTGAAGGAAGCCCAGAACACGGCCGCCATGCTGACGACCTTCAACGAGGTCGACATGACGGCGGTCATGGCCCTGCGCGCCCAGTACAAGGACGTGTTCGAGAAGCGCCACGGCGTGAAGCTGGGCTTCATGTCGTTCTTCACCAAGGCCGTCGTGGCCGCGCTGAAGGCGATCCCGGACGTCAACGCCGAGATCGACGGCACCGACATCGTCTACAAGAACCACTACGACGTCGGCGTCGCCGTCGGCACCGACAAGGGCCTGGTGGTTCCGGTCGTCCGTGACGCCGACACGCTGAACCTGGCCGAGATCGAAAAGGCCATCGGCGCCCTGGGCAAGAAGGCCCGCGACGGCCAGCTGTCGATCGAAGACATGCAGGGCGGCACCTTCACGATCACCAACGGCGGCATCTACGGCTCGCTGATGTCGACCCCGATCCTGAACGCGCCGCAGTCGGGCATCCTGGGCATGCACGCGATCAAGGAACGCGCCATGGTCGTCAACGGCAAGATCGAGATCCGCCCGATGATGTACCTGGCCCTGTCCTACGACCACCGCGTCGTCGACGGCGCCGGCGCCGTGACCTTCCTGGTCAAGGTCAAGGAAGCCCTGGAAGACCCGCAGCGCCTGCTGCTGGACCTCTAAGAGACCCTTTAAGAACCAACGAGAAGCCCGCCCTCACCGGCGGGCTTCTTCGCTTCTGGAGCCGGTGATGGCCAAGGACACCCTCTACCTGCTGGCGATGGGCTTCGATAAAGAAGGCCAGCAACGCTTCTGCCCCGACTGCGCGATGATGGAAGGCTACCTCGCCGCCTATCCGCAACTGCGCGACGTGCTCGACATCGTCCGCGTCGACTACCCCAAGCCGCGCCCGGCCCTGGTCGAGCGCCTGGGCGAAGAGCACCAGAACGCCCCGACCCTGATCCTGGCGCAGGCCGCGCCCGACGCCGGCCCGCACGGCGAAATCCAGTCCGCTAACGGCCTGTCGTTCCTGAGCGACGCCCGCCCGATCACGCGCTGGCTGGCGGCGAAGTACGGACTGCCCGCGCCGCTCTAGCGGTTGGCCACGTTGAGGTTCGGCTGGAAATGATGTATCTATAATTCATAGATACGAGGCATCTCCATGGGAAAGCTCGACATCACGCCCACTCGGGCCAAACTCTTCATGCATGGCGGTAGCCAGGCCGTGCGCCTGCCCAAGGCTTTCCGGCTTGAAGGATCGGAAGTGACGGTCCGCCGCGAAGGCGACAAGGTCATTCTGGAGCCAATCCCGACGCGCCCCCAGACACCTGAGCAATGGAAGGCGTTCTGGGACCGTATCGACGCGATGACCGATGAGCCATTCCCCGAGCGCGAGCCTCAGCCGTCTTTCGAACGCGACATCATCGACCTCGACTGATGGCCCTGGCTTTCGACACCTGCGTCCTGGTCGATATTCTCAGGGAGCGCCAGGCGGGATTGCGTGGGCGGCTACAGGCGCTTGCCGGTGGTGACACGACCCTTCACCTGGGAGCTGTTGTGTTCCATGAGTTGATGCTCGGGGTCGAGGTTAGCGCCCGACCCGACTATCAGCGCGAAAGGCTGCTCGCGCTCGCCGCGCTGTTTCGATTGGAAGACTGGACGACCGATGACGCTCGGGTCGCAGCCGAGGTGCGCGCGATCCTTCGGCGGCGTGGCGAGGTCATTGGGGTGGCCGATTCCTTCATCGCTGGTCAGGTTTTGGCGAGAGGATGGACGCTGGTGACGTCCAACACCCGGGAGTTCTCTCGTGTGCCGGGTCTCCAACTCGAAGACTGGTCCGCCTAGCGACTAGCCCTCGCCACCGCTTCACCCAGGGCCGCGTAGTCGCCGTTGAAGTGGTGGCCGCCGGGCAGGCGGACCTTGGCGACCTCTGTGGAGGGCAGGTCGGGGCAGACGTCGTGTCGTTCCTTGTCGCCGTAGACGCAGGTGATCTTCGGACCGTTCAGCGCGGCGATGGCGGGGACGACCGGGAAGGAATCGTGGCTGGCTCGGTTCAGCCAGCTGGCCGGGTGGAACCGCAGGTCGCCGTGGGGCACGGTCCCGATCAGCACCACGTGGCCGATCTGCGCGCGCAGGTCTTCGGGCAGGCGCGGGATGATGGCCGGCAGGGCGGCCGCGCCGAACGAATAGCCGATCAGCACCACCTTCGAGCGGCCCTATTGGCGGCCATAGTCGCGCAGGTCGGCGGCGAGGTCGTCGGCCACGGCCTGGGGCGAGCGCCTGGCGCTGAAATAGGCGAGGGAGTTGATGCCGACGGTCGGCACGCCGTCGGCGGCCAGGCGCTTGGCGACCTTCTGGTCCAAGGGGCCCCAGCCGCCGTCGCCCGAGTAGAACACCGCCAGGCTGTCGCTGGCCCGGTCGCTCGGGGTGACAACCACCGTCTTGGCCGAGGCGGGCGCGGCGACGGTCAGGGCGAGGGCGAAGAGGGCGGCGGAGAAAGGAACGCGGGTGGTCATGGTCTCAAAGCGTTGGGAACGGGCCCTAGCGGCTGGCCTTCAGCACCGCCGCGCCGAGCGTGGCGTAGTCGCGGTTGAAGTGGTGGTCGCCGGCCAGGCGGACCTTCTCGACTTGGGCGTCGGGCAGGCTGGCGCAGATGTCAGCCTTCTCCTTGTCGCCGTAGACACAGGTGATCTTCATCCCCGCCAGGGCGGCGATCGCTGGGCGCACCGGATAGGAGTCCGGCGTGGCGATGTTCAGCCAGCTGGTCGGATGGAACTGCAGGTCGCCGTTCGGGCCCGTGCCGATCAGCACCAGGCGGCCGATGTGGCCGCGCAGGTCGGCCGGCAGTTGCGGGATGATCGCCGGCAGGGCGTCGGCCCCGAACGAATAGCCGATCAGTGTCACCTTCGAGCGGCCCCACTGGCGCTCGTACTGGCGCAGGGCCTGGGCCAGGTCGGCGGCCGCGCCGGCGGGCGAGCGCTTGGTCGTGAAGTAGCTCAGCGAGTTGAAGCCCACCGTCGGCACGCCGTTGTCGGCCAGGTACTGGGTGACGTTCTGGTCCAGCGCGGCCCAGCCGCCGTCGCCCGAATAGAACACCGCCAGGGTGTCGCCGGCCTTGCTGCTGGCCACCGGGATCTGGTCGCCGGCAAAGCCTGGGAGAGCAGCGGCGGGCAGGGCGGCGGCGCCGCTCAAGGCGACGGCGGCGAAGGCGGCGAGGAGGCGGGCGCGCAAGGTCATGCTGGTAAGACGCCACCAAGCGGTGACGCTCTCCAGGCGGTCTGATGTCAAGCTTGTGGCAAAGCCTGCGGCAGGGCGACGCGGCCATGGGGCGGCCCGTTTGGACAAACCGGCCATTTCCCTTGATTTTCAAGGCCGCGCGCGTCGAAAGCGGGTTCCGTTTTGGGCCGCTTACCTCTAAGGAACACCCGCCTCCAGAGGTCTGACAATATGGCCGGCGAGGCCTTATATTTTGTCCGGCGCCGCTATCGGCGCGTCCTGAAGGCGAAAGACCCATGGCTCAGTACGACGTCGTCATCATCGGTGGTGGTCCCGGTGGCTACAACGCGGCGACCCGCGCCGGCCAGCTGGGCCTGAAGACCGCGATCGTCGAAGGTCGCGGCAAGCTGGGCGGCACCTGCCTGAACGTCGGCTGCATGCCGTCGAAGGCCCTGCTGCACGCCTCGGAAATGTACGAAGCCGCCAGCGGTGGCGAGTTCGCCAAGCTGGGCATCGAAGTAAAACCGAAGCTGAACCTCGTGCAGATGATGGCCCAGAAGGCCGAGAGCGTCGAAGCCCTGACCAAGGGCGTCGAGTTCCTGATGAAGAAGAACAAGGTCGACTACGTGAAGGGCTGGGGCCGCATCGACGGACCCGGCAAGGTGGTCGTGAAGGCCGAGGACGGCAGCGAAACCGTGCTCGAGACCAAGAACATCGTCATCGCCACCGGCTCGGAGCCGACCCCGCTGCCGGGCGTAACGATCGACAACAAGCGCATCGTCGACTCGACCGGCGCCCTGTCGCTGCCGGAAGTGCCCAAGAGCCTGATCGTGGTCGGCGCCGGCGTCATCGGCCTGGAGCTGGGTTCGGTGTGGAAGCGCCTGGGCGCGGAAGTCACCGTCGTCGAATATCTGGACCGCATCGTCCCCGGCACCGACACCGAGGTCGCCACCGCCTTCCAGAAGATCCTGACCAAGCAGGGCTTCAAGTTCTCGCTGGGCGCCAAGGTCACCGGCGCCGTGGCCTCGGCCAAGAGCGTGAAGCTGACCCACGAGCCGGTCGCCGGCGGCGAGGCCACGACGATCGAGGCCGACTACGTGCTGGTCGCCATCGGCCGCCGTCCGTTCACCCAAGGCCTGGGCCTGGAAACGGTCGGCATCACGCCGGACAAGCGCGGCATGATCGCCAACGACCACTACAAGACCGGCGTGGACGGCGTCTGGGTGATCGGCGACGTGACCTCGGGTCCGATGCTGGCCCACAAGGCCGAGGACGAGGCCGTGGCCTGCATCGAGCTGATCGCGGGCAAGGCCGGCCACATGAACTACGACATCATCCCGGGCGTCATCTACACCAAGCCGGAAGTCGCCACGGTCGGTAAGACCGAGGACGAGCTGAAGGCCGCGGGCGTCGCCTACAAGGTCGGCAAGTTCCCGTTCCTGGCCAACAGCCGCGCCAAGATCAACCACGAGACCGACGGCTTCGTGAAGGTGCTGGCCGACGCCAAGACCGACCGCATCCTGGGCGCCCACGCCGTCGGCCCGAACGTCGGCGACATGATCGCCGAGATCTGCGTGGCCATGGAGTTCGGCGGCGCCTCGGAAGACGTGGCCCGCACCTGCCACCCGCACCCCACGCGTTCGGAAGCCTTCCGCCAGGCGGCGATGGGCGTCGAAGGCTGGACGATGCAGGCGTAACTGGGCAGGCTTAAGGCCGGCGTAACCGGCCTTAACGATAGTTGATACCCACGTTCGTCAATCGGACGTAGAGTGGCGGGGTTCCTTGGGAGCCCCGCCATGCTTTTGACTGCTCTGACCTTCGCCGCCCTGCTGCAAGCCGCGCCCGTGGCCGGCCAGAAGGGCTACCTGCTGCAGCAGAAGCCGTTTGCAACGGACGAGCGGGTGGATCAGCTGCGGATGCCGTTCCCTAAGAAGGCCAAGCCGATCATGGACGAGGCGGAACGCGGCTCGATCCCGTGGAGCACCTCGCCGCGTATCGGCCGGACCTCCGCGCCGCCACCCAAGAAGCGAGTTGTCCGTATGCCTTATATAACGGGCTGCGGGAGCAACCCGATGCAGCGGGCCGGCCACCCTGAGGACCTGAAAGCCCAGCCCCTTTCAAAGCTGCCCAAGGCCCATGGCGAACGGGCCGTGGCGCGTCTGGTCGACGGCTGTCCCGTTTCCGTGCTGATCGCCCAGAACGACCCGCTGCACTAAGCCCGCGTCCTGAACGTCACCGAGTAGCGCCGCGCCTCCAGCGGCGGGATGCTGTGCTCCCAGTCGGTGCGCGACGGGCCCGACAGCAGATAGGCCGAGCGCGGCGCCGCCTCGAAGGTCTTGCGCTCCCAGCCATCCTCGACCGGACGCCTCAGCCTGAAGCGGCAGGGCGTCAGGAACGAGACGCCGGCCACCTGGTCGAATTCCGGCCGGTCGCGGTGCCAGCCGATCGCCGCGCCGGGCTCGTACAGCGACACCAGGGCCTGCTCGAAGGCCTCCGGCGCATGGCCGGTGAAGGCGGCGACCTTGTCCCGCAGCGGCAGCAGGAAATCCGGGATCGGCGTGGTGGGATCGAGGCTGCGGCGGCTGAAGTCGTAGCGCCAGCCGAACGACGCGACCTGACGATGGCCGGTATAGCCCCTGAACTCGAACGGCTTGAACGCCAGACCCTCGAACGCGGCGACGAGGGCGCGTTCCTCGTCCGGCGTGATCAGGTCGGGGTGGTAGCGAAATCCCGCCGGCAGGTTGGGCGGCGGTACGGGCGCGAACAGGTCGGGCTGCATCCCTGCTGAGATGGGGCTGGCGCATCCCAAGAAAAAGCCCCGCCGGCGGACCGGCGGGGCTCGTACGCGTCTTAGAGGGGAGGAACGCCCGAGGGGGGCAGGCGCTTACGCTACGCTTACTGAACCTCGGATCACCGCCAATCCCTTGGGGGCTGGGGCGGGTCTTAGAATTCTTCCCAGTCATCGCTGGCGCCGACGGCCTTGGCCAGCTTGGCCTGGGCGGCGGCGACCGGGTTGACGCCCGGACGGCTGCTCGCGCTGGCGGCGGCCGGACCACGGCTCGGAGCCGGAGCCGCCGCGCGCGGCACCGGAGCGGCCGGGCGATGCGTCGAGCGGTTGGTGGTCGTGGTCTGGGCGACCGCGCCATTGACGCGGAAGCGGCCGATCATCTGCATCAGCGCGCCCGCCTCGCCCTTCAGCGAGTGAGAAGCGGCGGTCGACTGCTCGACCATGGCGGCGTTCTGCTGGACGGTCTGGTCCATCTGGTTGACGGCGGCGTTGACCTGGTTGAGGCCGGTGGCCTGCTCCTGGCCCGAGGCCGCGATCTCCGAAACCAGGGCGTCGATCTCGCTGACCTTGCCGACGATCGACTGCAGGGCCTCGCCGGTCTGGCCGACCATGCTGACGCCTTGGTTGACCTGCTGCGACGAGGTCGAGATCAGGGTCTTGATCTCCTTGGCGGCGTCGGCCGAGCGTTGGGCCAGGGCGCGAACTTCCTGGGCGACGACCGCGAAGCCACGACCGGCTTCACCCGCACGGGCGGCTTCGACGCCGGCGTTCAGGGCCAGCAGGTTGGTCTGGAAGGCGATCTCGTCGATGACGCCGATGATCTGGCTGATCGACTGCGACGACTTCTCGATCTGGTTCATGGCCTCGACGGCGTTGCGCACGACGATGCTGGAGCGCTCGGCGTCGCCACGGGTCGAGCCGACCACCTTCGAAGCTTCCTGGGCGCCGGCCGACGAACGACGCACCGTGGCGGTGATCTCGTCCAGGGCGGCGGCGGTCTCTTCCAGGCTGGCGGCCTGCTGCTCGCTGCGGCGCGACAGGTCGTCGGCGGCCGAGGCGATCTCGTCCGAGCCCGCGCCGATGCTGTTGGCGGCATGGACGATCGTGCCCATGGCCTCTTCCATCTGAGCGATGGCGCCGTTGAAGTCGCTTTGCAGGCGCTTGTAGGCTTCCGGGAACTGTTGATCGAGGCGGTAGGTCAGGTCGCCGTCCGACAGCTTGGCCAGGCCGCCGGCGATGGCTTCCATGACGAAGGCCTGTTCCTTGGCCGAGGCCTCGGCGATTTCCTGGTTGCGGCGACGCTCGGCTTCCGTCTCGGCGCTGGCGCGCAGCTGGGCGGCTTCGGCGGTGCGCAGGGCCAGGGCGTTGTCCTTGAACACCTGGACCGAGCGGGCCATGGCGCCGACCTCGTCCTTGCGCTCGGCGCCCGTGACGTCGACGTCGACGCTGCCCTGGGCCAGGATTTCCATGGTCTTGGACAGGTTGGTCAGCGGCTTGGCGATCTTGGCCGAGCCGACCCACATGGCGTAGAGCAGCGCCCCGCCGGCCGAGAGCAGGCCGAACAGCAGCAGGACGATCGCGCCCGAGGCGGCGTCCTTCTTGGCCTTGTCGACCATGGCCTGGGTCTCGACGCTGTGATGGTCGATCCAGGCGGCGACGTCCTTGGTCAGCTTGGCGATGTCGGTGTCGATGCCGCCCATCATCATGACGGCGGCTTCGTTGGCGTTCTGCAGGCCCATGTCGGCGCCGGCGCGGGCGTTGTCGTGGACGGCCTTGAAGCGGGCGCGGAAGGCGTTCAGGTCCTTGGCCGCGCTCGGATCGGCCTGGGCGGCCTTGTCGAGGAAGGCGTTGCCGCCGGCGAAGGCCTTCTCGATGTCTTCCGAGCCGGACTTGGCGGCTTCCGACGCGCCGTCATTGGCGACGGTGCGGTAGGCCGCGTAGCCGACGGTGGCGACCTGACGGTTGAAGCGGGCGGCGTTCAGCTCGGTGGGCGCGCGCTGGCTGACCAGGATCTGGGCGGCCTTCTCGACGCGCTTGACCTGCCAGACGCCGGCGCCGACGCAAGCCAGGGCGACCAGGGCCAGCACGATCGCCGGGGTCATAACCTTGGTGGAAATCTTCAGGTCGTCGAACTTCATCACAGCCTCATGCGGCGCGGGCGACGGGGGGAGGGCCCGGCGAAAACACACGTTTCGCCGCTACAAGACCCCAACGCCGTAAAATCGCGGTTAATGCTCAGGCTTGAATGAATAATCGCGACAGACTGACGCAGCCTGGGCGCGAGTGGTCAAGCTTTCGGGTGCGCCGCGGCATAGGCGGCCAGTAGTCCGGCGGCGTCCACCTGGGTATAGCGCTGGGTCGTCGACAGGGATGCGTGGCCCAGCAGGTCCTGGATCGCCCGCAGGTCCGCGCCCGCGCCCAGCAGGTGGGTGGCGAAGGCGTGGCGGAAGGCGTGGGGCGTCACGCGGTCCGAAAGGCCCAGGCGTCCGCGCAGGGTCTGGACCAGGCCCTGGACGTGGCGCGGCGACAGCGGCCCGCCGCGCTTGGCTCGGAACAGCGGCTCGTCGGCGGTCAGCACGAACGGCAGCTCGTTCAGATAGACGTCGATCGCCTCGCGCACGGCGTCCAGCACCGGCACGATCCGGGTCTTGCCGCCCTTGCCGGTGATGCGGATAGCCTGCCCAAGCGGGGCGGCGCCGAAGGTCAAGGACAGCGCTTCGCTGATGCGGAGGCCGCAGCCCCACAGCAGGGTCAGCACCGCCTCGTCGCGAGCGGTCTCCCAGGGATCGCGCTCGGTGTCGTCGGCGGCTTGCGTGATCAGGTCGCGGGCCTGGTCCTCGGAGACGGGACGCGGCAGGCCGACCTTCAGGCGCGGGCCGCGCACCAGCTCGACGGCGGCGTTGGCCACGCCGTGTCGCTGGTCGAGATAGCGGTGGAAGGCGCGGATCGACGACAGGGCCTGGCTGATCGAGCGCGGGGCCAGGGCGTCCTCACCCTGGCGGCGGAAGGCCAGATAGCCGCGCAGATCGGCGGCCGAGATCTCGCCCATGGCCGACAGGCTGACGGCCTCGCCCCGGTGTCGCTCCAGGAAGTTCAGATAGGCCAGGACGTTGTCGCCATAGGCCCGCACCGTGCGCGGCGAGGCCCGGCGCTCCAGCGTCAGGTAGTCCAGCCAGGCGGCATAGGCCTGGCGGGCGCTCCCGACGCCTTGGGTCACAACACCGGCCAGCGTTCGGCGGTGCGCTCGACCACGCGGGCCAGGAAGTTCACCAGCTCGGTGCCCATGTCGGCCGAGAAGCCTTCCGGGTCCTTGGAACCGAAGGCGATCAAGGCCTCGCGGCGCGGTTCCCACAGGGCCATGCGGACCAGGGCCATGCTGCGGATGGTCTCGGCTTCGTCGCCGAACAGCGGCAGGGCCGGAGCGAAGAAGCCCATGCGGGCGATCGGGGCTTCACCCAGGATCATGTCGACCTGGCCTTCGGCGAGGATGTACCAGCCGGCCGGGACGCGGGTCGGGCCTTCCAGGGCCACGACACCGGCCGCGAGGCCGAAGCGGGCGCGGGCCATCTCGTCGACGCGGCGGGCCAGGTCCGAGTGGTTGCGGGCGTCCAGCAGGTCGATGACCGCGGCGTGGGTCTGGGCCTGGGCCGAGTAGTTGGCGCGAGCATTGGCCTCGATCGCCTGGCGGACGCTGGCCTCGCGCTTGTGGGCGGCGGCGGCGCGGGCCAGGGCCCGGGGTCCGAAGTCGACGACATTGGCGGCGTCGATCCGCAGGCCCAGCTCGCCCAGCAGGTCCTCGTTCTGGCGCAGGAATTCGGGCTGGACGCGCAGGAAGTCGCGCACGCTGTCGGCGTCGACCGGTTTCCTGCTCGCGTTCGTCGCGTCGCTCATCGTCGTCCCCACGGTAAAAAGCACTCCACCCGGATGAAGCGGGCAAGACGGTTAATGTCCGCTTGATGACGACCGCGACGCCGCTCTCGACCTGGGGAGCGTTTGGCGGCAAAAGCATCCCGTCATGTCCCGTATCGCTTCCGTCCTGCTGCCGATGCCGTTGCCGGAGGCCTTCGACTACGCCGAGCCGGACGGACTCGATCTGAGCATCGGGGACCACGTTGCCGTGCCCCTGGGACCCCGCGTGATTCGCGGCGTGGTCACCGCCCTGCGCGATGGGACCGGCGGCAATCGGCCTTTGAAGGTGATCCAGGGCCGGGTGGACGATCCGCCCCTGCCGCCGGGCGTCTTGGCCTTCGTCGAGTGGGCGGCGCGTTACTCCGTGGACCTGCCCGGCTGGCCGCTGGCCATGGCCCTGCGCGGCCTGCGTCATCCGCCGCCCAAGCCCGATAAGGTGCTGGTCCTGAGCGGAACCCAGCCAGCCCGCATGACCCCGGCGCGCCTGAAGGTGCTGGCCGCCGCCGAGGGCGTGAAGCTGTCGAGCACGGCCCTGGCCTCGGCCGCCGGCGTCTCGGCCGGCGTCGTGAAGGGCCTGGTCGACGAAGGCGCGCTGGTCGCCGACTATGTGGAGCCCGAGCGCGGCCTGCCGCAGCCGGACCTCTCCCTGCCGCCGCGCACCCTGAACCCCGGCCAGGCGGCTTGCGTCGATGTGCTCAAGGACATGCTGGACGCCGGCGGCTTCCAGGCGGCTTTGCTGGACGGGGTGACCGGCTCGGGCAAGACCGAGGTCTATCTGGAGGCCGTCGCCGCCGCGCTGGAGGACCCCGAGGCCCAGATCCTGGTGCTGCTGCCGGAGATCGCCCTGACCCAGGCCGTGCTGGCCCGCTTCGAGCAGCGCTTCGGCGCCCTGCCGGCCGAGTGGCACTCGGGCGTCTCGCCGCCGCGTCGCCGGCAGGTGTGGGAGGCGGTGGCCAGCGGCAACGCCCGCATCGTGGTCGGGGCCCGCTCGGCGCTGTTCCTGCCGTTCCGCAAGCTGCGCCTGATCGTCGTGGACGAAGAGCACGACAGCTCGTTCAAGCAGGAAGAGGGCTTCATCTACCAGGCCCGCGACCTGGCCGTGGCCCGCGCCAAGATCGAGGGCGCTTCCGTGCTGCTGGCTTCGGCGACCCCGTCGCTGGAGAGCCTGTTCAACGCCCAGGCCGGTCGCTACCGCTGGCTGCGGCTATCGGCTCGCCACGGCGCGGCGCAGCTGCCCGACATCGATCTGGTCGACATGCGCCAGACGCCGCCGGAGCCGGGCCGCTGGCTGTCGCCGCCGCTGATCAAGGCGATGGCGGTAACCCTGCAGCGCGGCGAGCAGGCCATGCTGTTCCTGAACCGTCGAGGCTATGCGCCGCTGGTGCTGTGCAAGGCCTGCGGCGAGAAGATGAAGTCGCCCGACACCGACAGCTGGCTGGTCGAGCACCGCTACACCGGGCGGCTGGTCTGCCACCTGACCGGCTTCTCGATGAAGAAGCCCGAGGCCTGCCCGCACTGCGGGGCCAAGGACTCGCTGGTCTCGATCGGCCCTGGCGTCGAGCGCGTGGAAGAAGAGGCGCGGCACATCTTCCCCGACGCGCGGATCGCGGTGTTCTCGTCCGACACGGTGATGGACGCCGAGGCGGCCAAGACCCTGGTCGCGACCATGGCGGCGGGCGAGATCGACATCCTGGTCGCCACTCAGGCGGCGGCCAAGGGCCACAACTTTCCGAACCTGACCCTGGTGGGCGTGGTCGATGCGGACCTCAGCTTGCGCGGCGGCGACCTGCGGGCCGGGGAGCGGACGTTCCAGCTGCTGGCCCAGGCCGCCGGCCGCGCCGGGCGTCACGAGAAACCGGGCCGGGCCTTGCTGCAGACCTATTCCCCCGACCACGCGGTGATGCAGGCTCTGAAGGCCCAGGATCGCGACGCCTTCATCGAGGCCGAGATGGGCATGCGCCAGGACGCCGGCCTGCCGCCGTTCGGACGCCTGGCGGCGGTGATCGCCTCGGGCCCGGATGGCGCGGCGCTGGACGCCTATGTCGAGGCCCTGGCGGCCGTGATCCCCAACGCCGAGGGCGTGGAGGTGTTCGGCCCGGCCGACGCGCCGCTGGCCCTGGTGCGCGGCCGCCGTCGCAAGCGCTTCCTGGTCCGCGCCGAGCGCACCGTCGACCTGCAAGGCTTCATGGCCGCCTGGCGGGCGCGGGCCAAGGTTCCGAACTCCGTTCGCGTTGTGATTGATGTGGACCCCTACAGCTTCCTCTAGGTAATGCGGCCTCGCGCCACATTCCCGCGAGCTGGACTGTGAGCCCACTGTCCGCCGCCTGACGATGGGATGAACCCGTCGCGGTCGGAGGAAACCCCATGAAGTCGGCTTTTGCGTCGGTGGCGTTCGCGTTGAGTTTGGCCGTTGTCGGCTCCGCATCCGCCCAGACGGCGCCCGCGCCGCTTACAGGATCCGGCGGTTCGATCCAGTCGCCGTTGTTCAAGGCCTGGATCGCCGGTTACCAGAAGGCCGGCGGCGAACCGATCGCCTATACGGGCCAGAACTCCGCCTTCGGCATCAGCCAGATCGAAAGCAAGGCCGCCGACTTCGGCGTCACCGCCATGCCGCTGTCGGACGCCGACCTGAAGGCCAAGGGCCTGAGCCAGTTCCCGTTCGTGATCAGCGGGACGGTGCTGGTCACCAATGTCCCCGGCCTGGAGAGCGGCAAGCTGAAGCTGGACGCCCCGGCCGTGGCGGCGATCTTCCTGGGCAAGATCACCAAGTGGAACGACCCGGCGCTGAAGGCCCTCAATCCGAGCCTCGAGCTGCCCGACTGGCCGATCACCGTGGCCCATCGCAACGACCCGGCCAGCATGAGCCTGCTGCTGACCAGCTACCTGTCGTCGGTCAGCCCCGAATGGAAGTCCGGCCCCGGCGCGGGCGAGACGGTGAACTGGCCGACCGGTCTGGGCGGCAAGGGCAATGCCGGGATCAGCGAGATCATGTCCGGCACCATGGGCACGATCAGCTATGTCGAATACGCCTACGCCCTGGACCACAAGCTGGACCTGGTGGCGCTGAAGAACCACGACGGGGCGTTCGTGACGCCGTCGCCGGCCGCGTTCTCGTCCTTCGCCAGCGGCGCGCCGTGGACGGCCAGCAAGGGCTTCGGCGTCCAGACCCTGGACCGGCCGGGCAAGGCCACCTGGCCGCTGGTCCTGGTCAGCTACGGCCTGCTGCGCGACGACGCCGCGCCCGACCGCGCCAAGCGGGTGCGCGACTTCTTCACCTGGGGCTATGCGAACGGCGACGCCGACGTCACGGCCCTGGGCTATGCGCCGGTGCCGGCCTCGGTGAAGACGGCGGTGCAGGCCCGCTGGAAATAGCTCAGTTCGTCGGCTCGTCCTTGACCAGCCCATCCTTGCCTGAAATTGGGGCGCCCGCCGCCGGTTGGTGCGAGCGCAGGGGCAGGGCGGGGATCATCAGGATCACGAGAAGGCCGGCGGCGATCACGAACAGCGCCGCGACCATCACGCCGCTGACGGCGTTGATCAGCGCGCCTTGCAGCACCGGGTCGGCGTGGGCCGCCTGGCCCTTGGCGGCGGCCTGGACGGCCATGCCTTCCAGCTTGCCCAGGTCCAGGCCGCCGCCGGGCAGGCTGGCCAGGCGCGCGGTCAGTAGGGTCCCGGCCAGGGCCGCGCCGACGGTCGAGCCGATCTGGCGGAAGAACTGGTTGGAGCTGGTGGCCACGCCGATGTCGCGCGGGTCGACCGCGTTCTGGGTGGCGATGTTGAACAGGCTCTGGCCGGGGCCAAGGCCCAGGCCGACAAAGGCCAGCAGGGCGCACAGCAGCGGCAGGCTGTGGATCTTCGACAGGTCGTGCAGCAGGAACACCGCCACCAGCAGGATGGTCGCGCCGCCCAGCATGTAGGGCTTGTACTTGCCGGTCTTGGAGACGAGCTGACCGGCGACCGTGCTGCTGATGATCAGGCCGGCCATCAATGGCAGCATGGTCATGCCGCTGACCGTGGCCGGCACGCCCCGGCCCAGCTGCAGGAACAGCGGCAGGAACATCACCACGCCCATGAAGGCCATGGAGATCAGGAAGCCGGCCAGGTTGGCGGTGGTGAACACCTTGTTCTGGAACAGGTGCATGGGGAGGATCGGGTTGGAGACCTTGGTCTCGGCCACCACGAAGGCGGCCAGCGACACGGCGGCCAGGGCGAACAGGCCCAGGCTCTGCGGCGAGCGCCAGGCGAAGTTGTGGCCGCCCAGGCTGAGCGCCAGCAGCAGCGGCACGAAGGCGGCGATCAGCAGGGCCGCGCCCAGGAAGTCGATCTTGCCGGCCCGGCGATGCTCAAGCGGCGGCATCTTGACGATGACCATGAACAGCGAAAGCAAGCTCAGCGGCAGGTTGATGTAGAACACCCAGCGCCAGCCGGCGATCGTCTGGGTCCCGATCTGCACGGTGCCGTGGTCGGTGAAATAGCCGCCGATGATGGGGCCCAGCACGCTGGCCAGGCCGAACACCGAGCCGAAGATGCCGGCGAACTTGCCCCGCTCGCGCGGCGGATAGAGGTCGGCGATGATGGCGAAGGCGGTGGTGAACAGCGCGCCGCCGCCGATGCCCTGCAGGGCGCGGAACACGATCAGCTGGACCATGCCCGGCATGCCCAGGATGGTCCCGAACTCGCCCGACAGGCCCGACAGCCAGGAGCCTGCCAGGAAGATCGAGATGCCGGTGATCAGCACCGGCTTGCGACCGAAGATGTCGCCCAGCTTGCCCCAGATCGGCACCATCACCGTCGAGGTCAGCAGGTAGGCCGTGGTCACCCACGAATAGAGGTTCAGGCCGTTCAGCTCGGAGATGATCCGCGGCATGGCCGTCGAGACGATCGTCTGGTCCAGGGCGCTGAGCAGGAAGACGATCATCAGCGCCGTCAGGGTCAGGCGGCGCTCGGCGTCGGTAAAGGTCTGCGAGGTCATCGTGGCCCTGGGAAGCGTGGTAACCGGGCGAGCCGACTACCACGCTCCAGGGCGCGGATGTAGGGGGCGTCGCGCTTCAGGGGGCCTTCGAGGGCAAAAGCGCAATTTCGGTGGGAGCCGCTAGTGGTCCTTCTTCGCCCCGCGCTTGCGCGACAGCATGTTCAGGCCCTCGACCCCGGCCGAGAAGGCCATGGCCGTATAGATGTAGCCCTTGGGCACGTGGGCGCCGAAGCCCTCGGCGATCAGCACGGTGCCGATCATCAGCAGGAAGCCCAGGGCCAGCATCACGACGGTCGGGTTGTCGTTGATGAAGTTGCCCAGCGGGTCGGCGGCCAGCAGCATCACGGTCACGGCGATGATCACGGCGGCGACCATGATCGGCAGGTGGTCGGTCATGCCGACGGCGGTCAGGATCGAGTCGATCGAGAACACCAGGTCCAGCAGGATGATCTGAAAGATCGCCGCGCCGACGTTGGAGATGACCTGGGTGGTCTTGTCCTTCTCCAGCACGTCGTCGCTCTTGCCGGGATCGACGCTGTGGTGGATCTCCTTGGTCGCCTTCCAGATCAGGAAGACGCCGCCGGCGATCAGGATCAGGTCGCGCCACGAGAAGGCGGTCTCGAAGCCGGGCTCGCCGTGCGAACCGACCGGGCCGGCGATGCCCAGGTCGAAGACCGGCGCGGTCAGGCCGACGATGAAGGCGATGGTCGACAGCAGCACCAGGCGCATGATCAGCGCCAGCGAGATGCCGATGCGGCGGACCCGCGTGCGGTGCTCGGGCGGCAGCTTGTTCGACAGGATCGAGATGAAGACCAGGTTGTCGATGCCGAGGACCACTTCCATGACCACCAGGGTCACCAGCGCGGCCCAAGCGGCCGGGTCGGCGACGAGGCTAAGGAGTTCGTTCATCGGTCCTCTCTAAGGTTATCGGCCAAGCCGTCGTTTCGCGTACGCATACATGTAACACAGCGAGATAGGCGGGTAACGCTGATCTTTCCACCGTGGGGGCGGAAGGACCGGGCCCTTAAGGAACGCCGTCGATGCAGGACGCCGCCCACATCAAGCCCCTGACCGCGCTGCGGTTCTTCGCCGCCTTCTGGGTGGTGATGTTCCACTATTGGCCCAAGCTGGACGTCGGTTTCACGCCGGCGATCGCCGAAAAGGGCTATCTGGGGGTCGAGGCGTTCTTCGTCCTGTCGGGCTTCATCCTCTGCCACGTCTATCTGCGCGGCTTCGGGGAGGGGCGGTTCCGCTACGGTGACTTCCTGTGGAACCGGCTGGCGCGGGTCTATCCGCTGCACCTGGCCACCCTGGCCGGCGTCGGGGCCATGGCGATCGTCGCGGGCCTCGTGGGGATCTCCGTCGACGCCAACATCCTGGCCTGGAAAGCCTTGCCGGCGAACCTGCTGCTGGTCCACGCCTGGGGCTTCGCCCCCGTATCGGGCTGGAACCACGCCTCGTGGTCGATCTCGGCCGAGTGGTTCGCCTACCTGACCTTCCCGGCCTTCGCCTTCGCGGCGTGGAGGCTGCGCGAGCGGCCGTTGATCGCGGTGCTGGGCGCGCTGGCGTTCATCGCCGTGATCTATCCCGTCTTCCAGGCCTTGGCCGGTTTCCCGCTGACCGAGGCGACCATCCAGTGGGGCGCCTTGCGCATCGTGCCGTGCTTCGCCTTCGGCTGCGCGCTGCACGCCTTGTGGCGCTCGGACCGATTCCCCAGCCGACTTGCCGGCTACGGCGCCGCTTTATTGGGCATGGCCACGCTTGGCGCGATCCAGTTTTCCGCACCCGATCTGGTTATTGTGATGCTTCTTGGGGGGCTTATTTTCATGCTCGCCAGCCTCGCCAAGACCGGTTTCGAGTTTGCTGGACAGGCAGTCTTCGTCTATCTCGGCGAGATCAGCTACTCGACCTACATGATCTGCATCCCGTGGAAGATCCTGGCGATCAATGCGGCGGGCAAGCTGCTCAATATCGATGGCGACAAGCTGCCGGTTCTGGTCTGGGCCTTGATTGTCGCCTCGCTGGTCCCGCTGTCGGCGATCTCCTACCACATCATCGAAAGTCCGTGTCGGGAGCGCATGAAGACTTGGGCGGCGCACTGGAAACAGCGCCGCTTGGCGCTCGCGGGTGCGGCATAAACACTCTTTTCACGTCTTTCTGAGAAGGTTATCCCTTGCCCAGTGACGCGGGGGAGTACCCACAGCATGACGAAACGGACCAGGGCCCTTCTGGGTTCCCTGCTTGCCGCCGCCATGATCAGCTTTGCGCCGGTGACGGCCAGTGCTGACGGCTATTGGCAATGCGTACCGTTCGCCCGTCTGATGTCGGGTATCCAGATCTTTGGCGACGCCCGGACGTGGTGGGGCCAGGCCGCTGGCAAGTATGACACCGGTTCGGTGCCGAAGATCGGCTCCGTCCTCTCCTTCAAGCCCACCGCCCGCATGAACCTTGGCCACGTGGCCTTCGTGAGCCAGGTGCTCACGGATCGGGTCATCCAGGTCACCCACGCCAACTGGTCGATCATCGAAGGCGATCGCGGCCAGATCGAAAAGGACGTCACCGTCGTCGACGTCTCGCCCAACGGCGACTGGACGCAGGTCAAGGTCTGGTACGACCCGATCCGCGACCTCGGCACCAGCGTCTATCCGACCAACGGCTTCATCTACCAGGACGCCCAGGCGACCAAGATCGCCGTCGCGACCAGCAAGATCGCCATGGCCCAGAACGCCGTGGTCTCGGCCGCCAAGCAGGCCGCCAACCAGGTCGCCAATTCGGTTCGTTCCTCGCCGCTGGACATCATCGGCCAGGCCGCGGACTCGACCGATCGTATCGCCGCCCTGATCGAGGCCGCCGCTGGTGGTGGTTCGTCGAGCGACACGAGCAACAAGCAGAACGCTCCCCGCTAAATCGGGAGCGCGTTGACCTTGAACGCGGGCCGGGGCACACCCGACCCGCAGCGCGTTAGGCGAAAGTGTATTCGGTTTCGCCGTTAGAACGCGCCTCTCAAGGAGCAAGCCTGCCCGACGGGCAGGCTTGAGGGGCGGCTCAATGCTTAGAATTCTCCGTCATGGCGCGCCGGGCTTCGAGGCCGGCGGTCTGTCGCCCGACTGGCGGGTGCCGTCCGACGCCGTCTGGATCGAGCTGGTCGAACCCACCCGCGCCGAGGAAGTCGCCGTCGAGCAGTCGATCGGGCTGCTGCTGCCCACGCGGGAAGAGATGGCCGAGATCGAGGCCTCCTCGCGCCTCTACCAGGAGGACGGCGGCACGTTCATGACCGCCACGGTGCTGGTCAACGCCGACGGCGACCTGCCGACCGCCGCCCCCGTCACCTTCGTCCTGGCCGGCGCGCGGCTGATCACCATCCGCTATGTCGAGCCCAAGGCCTTCTCGGTGTTCGCCGCCCAGGCCGAGCGCCAGCCCAGCCTGTGCCCTAACGGCCTGCAGACCTTCCTGGGTCTGCTGGACGCCATCGTCGACCGCACCGCCGACATCCTCGAGCGCACCGCCGCCGAGGTCGAGGTGCAGTCGCGCGCCATCTTCAGCCGCCCGCGCGGCGCGGCGTTCGAGAGCATCCTCAACCGCCTGGGCCGGGCCCAGAACGTCAATTCCAAGGCCCGCGACAGCCTGGTCAGCCTGGCTCGCCTGCTCAGCTTCGCGGCCCTGGCCGACCAGTTCGATGGCTCAAAGGAACTGCGCGACCACCTGAAATCGCTGCAGCGCGACGTCCAGTCGATCACCGACCACTCCAGCTACGTGGCCAGCAACATCACCTTCCTGCTCGACGCGGCGCTGGGCCTGATCAACATCGAGCAGAACTCGATCTTCAAGGTGTTCTCGGTGTTCTCGGTGATCTTCCTGCCCCCGACCCTGGTGGCCGGCATCTACGGCATGAACTTCGTCCACATGCCCGAGCTGCAGTGGCTGGAGGGCTACCCCATGGCCATCGGCTTCATGATCCTGGCGGCGGCCGCGCCGCTGCTGTGGTTCAGGCGGAAGGGGTGGCTGTAGGGGGTAAAATCCCTCTCTCTTAGAGAGAGGGAGGGGCCCGCGCCGAAGGCGTGGGAGGGTGAGAGGTTTCACCGCCTGCCGGAAAATCCGGAAATCCTTGAAGTACGCGCTGCTAGGTCAGAGTTTCATTTGGTGAGGGCGTACCCTCTCACCCTCCCATCGCTTCGCGATGGGCCCCTCCCTCTCTCCATGAGAGAGGGGTTTCAGGACCCAGAAATCCACACCTCTCCGCGACAATCCACCGCGCTCTAAACGATGGATTAAAGCTGATCTGGCACCTTGGAGACCGTTCCCCAGTTCACCGCGTACCCGCCGGAGCGCTCCGCTACCGCTATGCCGTCCGCCGCGTCTTCACGACCGAGCCTGATCCGCAATCTCCACCCGTCCGCGGTGCGTGAGGCGCTGGAAAGCCATGCTCGGTACCTGAAGGGCCTGCCCAAGGGGCGCCGGGCGGTGCTGCAGTACGTCAACCTGAACAATTACGAGCTGGACGGCGTCGACCTGTCGGAGGCCGACCTGACCGGGGCGCTGCTGGGCGGCGCCTCGCTGCGCCGGGCCAAGCTGACCCGCGCGACGCTGTACGGGACCGACCTGCGCGACAGCGACCTGCGCGACGCCGATCTTTCCCGCTGCGACATGCGCGGAGCCTGCCTGCGCGGGGCCAATCTGGGCGGAGCCAACCTCTCCAGCTGCGACCTGCGCGAGGGCGTCACCGCCGTGCAGGATGGCGAGAAGGGCCTGCGGATCCTGGAGCACTCCAAGCGGCCGGGCGAGCTGGACTACGCCATGCTGCAGGGGGCCAACCTGAACGGCGCCCAGATGTCGGGGGCCTTCGCGCGCCAGGCCGACTTCACCGACGCCGACCTCTCCAACGTCACCCTGCAGGGCGCGAAGCTGGCCAACGCGGTCATGGACGGGGCCGACCTATCGGGCGCCAACCTGCATAATGCCGACATGGCCAAGGTCTCGCTGCGCCGGGCCATCATGGTGGGCGTCGACGTCAGCGGCGCCGACCTGACCGACGCCGACCTGACCGAGGTGCTGCGCGCCCCGCCGCCGATCATCTATGTCGACGACCTGCCCCTCAACGAGGTGCTGGAAGCCCACGAGCTGTTCTGCAAGTCGGACGGCCGCGAGGGCTGGGCGGCCAAGGCGGCCGAGGTCGATTTCCGTCCGCTGCGCCGTCTGAAGGATCGCCGCCTGTCGGGCCTCTACGCCCCCAAGGCGGTGTTCTTCGGCATGGACCTGGACGGCGCCCAGCTGCAAGGCGCGAACCTGGCCGGCGCGGATTTGCGCGGGGCCAAGCTGCGCGGGGCCGACCTGCGCGGCGCGCGCCTCGTGGACGCCCAACTGACCCGCGCCGACCTGACTGGCGCCAAGCTCGGCCCGCTGAAGATCGCCGAGGGCCGGGTCATCCGCACCGACCTGACCCGCGCCATCCTGCGCGGCGCCAATCTGAAGGGCGTCAGCGCGCCCCGCGCCCGCTTCATCGAGGCCGACCTGAGCCGCGCCCGCCTCGACGGCGCCGACCTGACCGACGCCGAGATGCCGCCCGGCCTCTAGCCTCTCGCCTGCCGCCCGATGGGGGACTGCCGCCGCGGCGGCGTCTATGGGGCGAGGAGGCCAGACATGATCCTTTATCCCGCTTCGGGCGGCGCGCCCGAAGCCGCTGCGCCGGCGTTCAACGTCCCGACCATCATGCAGGACCGGACCGTGCTGGGCGTGGCCGTGCTCAGCGTCCCCCGCTACCAGGGCTCCGACCGCTACCGTGTCGCCGTCGTGCCGGTGGTCGAGCTGCGCTACGGTCGCTTCTTCGCCAATCCGCGCAAGGGGATCGGCTACCAGGTGGTCAAGACCCACGGGCTGATCGTTTCGGCGGCGACGACCTATGTGCGCGGCTATCGGCAGGCGGACACGCCGGTCGGGATCGGGCGCCTGGGCAGCGGCCTCGGCGCGCGGGTCGCGGTCGACTACAAGCGGCACGGCGTGCGCTTGAGCCTCGGCGCGACCAAGGTCCTGTCCGGCGGCGTCGCCGGAACCCTGGTGGACAGCAGCCTCGCGGTCCCCGTGCCGCTGTCCAGGCGTCTCGTCCTGATGCCCGCCGTCTCGGCGACCTGGGCCGACCGCAGCTATAACGACCGCTACTTTGGGGTGACCGGGGTCCAGTCCGCGGCCTCGGGCCTGCCGGTCTTCCATCCGGGCGGCGGGGTCAAGGACGTGACGGCCAGCCTGGCGGCCATCTATCGCGTGAACGACCGGGTCAACCTCGTCGCGACGGGCGCGCTCGGCAACATCGTCGGCGAGGCCAGGAACAGTCCGATCGTCCGCGACCGGACGCAGACCTCGGCCGTCGTCTCGATGACCTATCGCTTTTAGAGAGAGGTCTTGCGGTGGGCATTAACCTTGGTGTTGATGCACGAAAAATCGCAGGAGTGTTCGATGTCGCGTTTGTCCTGGATCGCCGCCGCCGGCGTTCTGGCCCTGTCCGCCCTGGGCGGAGCCGCCCACGCGACCGCGCCGAAACTCCAGAAGACCGCCTGCGCCGGCGACTACAAGGCCACAGGCCTGAAGGTCGACTGCATGAACCTGGTCGTCGACGAGACGCGGGGCAGCGCCAAGAGCCGCCGGATCAAGGTCGCCTTCGCGGTCGTCCACGCTTCGGAACCCAAGGCCGGCCAGCCGCCGGTGATCTATCTGCACGGCGGTCCGGGCGGCTCGGCCCTGAAGGGCCTGCCGCGCCTGCTGGCCAGCAAGACCTCGCGCGAGTTCGTGGCGCTGGACCAGGACTGGGTGTTCATCGACCAGCGCGGCGGCGGCCTCTCCAGCCCCAATCTCGACTGCCCCGGCACCCACCTGACCGACGCCGGCCCGCCGACCGACCAGGACGCCCAAGGCATTGTCGCCTGCCTGAAGGCCTTCCAGGCCAAGGGCGTGGATATCTCGCGCTACAATGCCGTCGAGGTGGCCAAGGACGTCCAGGACATCCGCAAGCTGCTTGGCTACAAGCAGATCGACCTGTTCGGCGGTTCGTACGGCACCCGCATCGAGGCCGCGATCCAGGCCCATGAGCCGCAGGGCGTGCGGGCGGTGGTGCAGGACTCGCCGTGGCCGCCCGAGGCCGACTGGACCGTCGGCGGTCCGGCCATGGTCTCGACCTCGATCGACATCGTCATGGCCAAGTGCGCGGTCGTGGCCGAGTGCGCCAAGCGCTATCCGGACCTCAAGGCCAAGCTGGCCGTGGTCGCCGAGCGCTACCTCGCCGGCCCGCAGACCGTGGGCGGCAAGACCTACACGGCCGACGACCTGGGCGGCTGGCTGATGGACGCCAGCTACTTCACCGCCGGCGTGCTGCCGCGCGACATCTGGAAGGTGATCGAGGGCGACCTGTCGCCGGTCGCCGAGTTCGTCGACAACCGCGACTACTACAGCGAGGGCCAGTTCATGACCCACCTCTGCAAGGAGGAAATCCCGTTCGAGAGCCGCGCCGCCGTGGCGGACGGCACCGAGAAGGACCCCGTCGCCCGCCTGATGGTGGTGTCGATGCAGCGCATCCACGACGTCTGCAAGGCGCTGGACGTGGGTCCGATCTCCAAGGCCGAACAGGAACCGGTCAAGACCGCCATCCCGACCCTGTTCCTGGCCGCCGAGATCGACCCCGGCTGCCCGCCGCCCCTGACCCTGGCCGCCGCCAAGGGCTACCAGGGCTCGCAGGTGGTCATCGTGACCAACGCCACCCACGGCGTGTCGCGCAACAGCCCGTGCGCCCGCAAGGCGATCCGCAGCTTCTTCCAGGACCCGACCAAGCCGATCGACCGCAGCTGCCTGCCGGCGGCGGATGCGCCGATGGCGTTTACGTACGCGGGGTAGGGCGAAAGAAAACCCTCTCTCATAGAGAGAGGGCTTCAGGTCCTTACATCTTCTTCTTCAGCGGCAGCAGGTCCGGATACACCGCGTCCCGCTTCTGCGCCTTGGCGGTGAACGCCTCGGCCATGTGCGCGCCCGAGAACATCCCCGTCTGCCAGGTGGCGATGTAGTCCAGGGCGTCCGCGATCGAGTGATCCCGGGCGTAGTTGATCATCACCTTGCTGCCGGCCACGGCCAGGGGCGACTTCTCGGCGATCTCGCGGGCGGTGGCCAGGGCGTGATCCACGAGCGCCTCGTGGGTGTCGAACACCTCGTTGACCAGGCCGATCTCCTTGGCGCGCTGGGCCGGCAGGCGGCGACCCGTATAGGCCAGTTCGCGCACCCAGCCCTCGGGGATCAGCTTGCACAGGCGCGGGAAGGTGCCGACATCGGCGGTCATGCCGATGTTGATCTCCTGGATCTGGAAGAAGGCGTCGGCGCTGGCGTAGCGGATGTCGCAGGCGCTGACGAAGTCGACCGCCCCGCCGATGCAGCCGCCCTGGATGGCGATGATCACCGGCATGCGGGCCTTGTCCAGGCAGCTGAAGCTGTCCTGCAGCACGTGGACGAAGCGGCGGAAGCTCTCGCCGGCCACGTGGCGGTCGCCGTCACGGCTGGCGGTGACGCCCTCGTCGTCGGTGAACACCGAAAGGTCCATGCCGGCGCTGAAGTGCTTGCCGGTCGAGGAGATGACGATGCAGCGGGCCCGCGCATTGTCATCAATATCTTTTACAATTGCGGGAAGCTCGTTCCAGAAGGGCCGTGTCATGGTGTTCATGGCTTCGGGGCGCTTCAACTGGATGTGCGCGACGCCGGCCTCGATCTCGACCTTGAAACAGCTATACTCGTCCTGATCGTGGCCGCTCATGCCTTTGGTCTCCCTTATCGTTGATAACACTATCAACCGGGCGGGAGACGACGACAACACTGACCTGACGGAAGAGGATCTCCGCCAATGACCCGCAACATGTTCACCGCCCTGGCCATCGCCGCCACGGCCTCCAGCCTGATCGCCGCGCCGGCTCCGGTGCTGGCCCAGTCGCGCGGCCTGGGCGGACTGTTCGCCTGCGAAGGCTCGGGCGGCAAGCAGGAAGGCGGCGCCCTGATCGGCGCGGCGGCCGGCGCTCTGCTCGGCAACAAGGTCGGCGGCAAGAACAAGACCCTCGGCACCCTGGTCGGCGCGGCCGCCGGCGCGGCGGCGGGCGGCTATATCGGCTGCCGCATGCAGACCACCGACGCCAACCTGGCCGAACAGGCCACCAAGAAGGCGCTGGAGACCGGCGTCGCCCAGACCTGGACCAACAGCCGCACCGGCAATTCGGGCCGCATCGACGTGCTGTCGTCCAGCTACGGCCCGCCGATCGACGGCCGCAACATCCGTTACGGCGCGGGCGTCCAGAGCCTGCCCAGCTTCGAGGCCGCCGGCGGCGCCTATGTCGCCAGCTCGAACGCCAACCTGCGCGCCGGTCCGTCGACCAAGAGCGCGGTGGTCGGCAAGGTCGCGGCGGGCGAGAGCTTCGACGCCCTGGGCGTGGTCCCGACGGGCGGCTGGGTGCTGGTCGGCCGCAACGGCTATGCGACCGGCTACGCGGCCTCGTCGCTGGTGCGTCCCTACGGCCAGCAGGTCGCCAGCTGCCGCGTGATCGACGCCTCGGTCGCCGGCGGCGGCCAGCGCGCCTCCAGCCAGCGCTACAGCGCCTGCAAGGACGCGCGCGGCGAGTGGCAGGTGACCCAGGCCTAGGAGCCGACTGAAACGCTCTAGACCCTTGTCATCCCGGCTCTCCGCGCTGACGCGGCCAAGGCCGGGATGACAGGGAATGGCGTATCGTCACACGGCTCCATGGACGGCGGGGGTTCGGAGGCCTACCTTAGTCACACGCCGGTAACAGGAGCCCAGCCGATGGACGCGGCCGTCTTTCGCGAACCTCGCAAGCGCTCCGTGGCCGTTCCCGGCGGCGAGATCGCGGGCCTTGAGTTCGGACCCCAGGACCGGCCGATCGACGTGGTCTTCGTCCACGCCAACGGCTTCAACGCCCAGACCTATCGCGTGCTGCTGTCGCCCCTGGCGGCGGGCTTGCGCATCCTGGCCATCGATCAGCGCGGCCACGGCGACACGACCCTGCCGGCCAATCCCGAGGGCCGCCGCTCGTGGCGCGACCTGCGCGATGACCTGACCGGCCTGCTGGACGCCCTGGACGGCCCGCCGCTGGTGCTGGCCGGCCACTCTATGGGCGGCACGGTCAGCCTGCTGGGGGCTGCCGAGCGTCCGGACCGGGTCAAGGGCCTCGTCCTGCTGGACCCGGTGATCATGCCGTGGCTTGCCACCCTCTACGCCAAGGCGCCGTGGACCTCGGGACGGCTCTGGAAGCACATGCCGCTGGTCCAGTCGGCCCTGCGCCGCCGGGCCGTGTTCGACGACCGCGAGCAGGTGTTCGCCGGCTACAAGGGCCGTGGCGCCTTCAAGACCTGGCCCGAGACCATGCTGGCCGACTATGTCGCCGGCGGCTTCGTCCAGCGCCAGGACGGCAAGGTCGAGCTGGCCTGCGCGCCCGCGTGGGAGGCCTCGAACTACGCCGCTCAGGCGCATGATCCGTGGCGGGCGGTGAAGCAGGTGAAGGCCCCGGTGCGGATCCTGAAGGCTCAGAAGCATTCGACCTGCGTCGTGGGCGAGCGGTTCGCGCGGCGGGGGCGGGACGTGAAGATCGAGGTCGTCGAGGGGACCAGCCACTTCCTGCCGATGGAGCGGCCGGACGTGGTGCGGGACGCGCTGTTCGATATGGCGACGGCTCCATAAACCCGTTCTTCCCGGCGAAAGCCGGGACCCAGATCGAACCCAGGGCGCGAAACCGAATAGCTCGGAATCTGGCGCGTCATCCCAAACCGCTCAGGCTGAATCTGGGCCCCGGCTTTCGCCGGGGAAACGGAGTTGGGGGTTCTAGAGGGCTAAACCCTTCACCTCATGCACGGCCAACGCCGCCCGCGCCGCCTCGCTCACCGGGACCACCTTGCGCGCATCCAGGTCAAACGTGATCGCCACCGCCTCCGAGGTCCCCCACGGCTCGCCCGTCGCCGGGTCCAGCAGCCAGTGCGCCACCCGCATGGTCCGCGCGTCCGTGCCGATCAGCCCCGAGCGGATCTCCACCCGGTCGCCGGCGCGCGGCCAGGCCAGGTAGACGATCCGGTACTCCAGCACCGCGCCGCCGGTCCGCGTCGGCTTGTTGTCCGCGTGCGCGACCACGACGTCGCGGAACGGGTGGATGAACGAGCCGATGCCGTCCGAGACCCGGCCGATGAACTGCTCGGCGCGCATCCGTCCGTATACGTCGCAATCGGACGGCAGCAGGCCGCCCAGGCCGATCCGCGAGAGGCCCAGCGTCTCGGCGCGGTCCAGGCTGGCGGTCGGGGTGAAGGGCGACAGGTCCATGCTGCGGGCCTGGGCCTTCTCCGGGATTTCCACCTTCAGGGCCGCCGCGCGCTCACGGGCGATCTTCGGCCACGGGAACGGCTGGCCCTCGCGTGGCGTGGCGTGGACGACGGTGGTCTGGAAGGTCGCGGCCAGTTCGCCCGAGCCCGGATGGACCAGCAGCTGCAGCAGCTTGGCTTCCGTCTCGCCCATCTCGATCACCCCGCCCAGCATGGTCAGGGGCGCGCCGGCATGGGCCTCGCGAAGGAAGCGGACGTGGTGCTCCTTGACCAGCAGGGTGGCGTTGGCGTGCGGCGAAAACGCCTGCGGCATGCCCAGTTCGGCGGCCAGGCCGATCAGCCCCTCCTGGGCGCGGACGACATAGTGGCGCACGTTCATGTGCCCCATCTCGTCACAGTCCCAGGTGTTGACGCCGCCGCGCCAGATCTCGACGCCGGGGAGGGTCTCAGCGGTCGTCATTCTTTGTCCCGATCTTGGCTTTGAATAACGCCAATACCTCAACCGCTCCTCCCCGCGAAAGCGGGGATCCAAGCTGAGTTCGGGATTTCGCGCTGCGCCAGACCTTTCCACGCCGCTTGGGTCCCCGCTTTCGCGGGGATGAGCGGAGGAGGGGGCGTTAGCCCTGCTTGCAATCGGCGCAGAGGCCGTGGGCCTCGATCGTCACCGCCGTCAGGGCGTAGCCCGCCGAGGCGCCGGCGGCGATGATGTCGGCGCTGGCCTTGGGCTCGATCTCGCGGGTCGCGCCGCAGCAGTCGCAGATCAGGAAGGCGGCGGCGTGGCCGTCGGCCTCCTTGCGGCAGGCGACATAGGCGTTGAGGCTCTCGATCCGGTGGGCGAAGCCCTGCTTCTCCAGGAAGTCGAGGGCGCGGTAGACGGTCGGCGGCTTGGCCGGCGGGCCGTCGCCCCCGAAGGTCGAGATCAGGTCATAGGCCTTCACCGGCTGGCCGGCTTCCAGGAGCAGCTCCAGCACCCGCCGACGGGGCGCGGTCAGGCGCTGCTCGGCGGCCGCGCAGCGGGCCTCGGCCGCCGCGAGCTCGGCGGCCAGGGAGGCGCCAGCGACGCCGTGGTTATGATGATCGTGTCCGCAAGGAGAGCCGTGGGCCATGCCCCACAGGTAGAGCGCCGCGCACATGTGCGCAACCACTCACCCCATCCGCTCATCCCCGCGAAAGCGGGGACCCAAGCTGAGCCGAGGGATTTCGCACCTCGGCCCAGCTTGATCCTGAACGTCCACTTGGCTCCCCGCTTTCGCGGGGATGAGCGGAGAGGGGAATTAGTACGGCGACTTGGCGATCAGCGCGGCTTCGGCGTCGCACTGGGCCGGGGCGGCGGCCGACTTGCGGGCTTCGGCGATCTCTTCACGCACACCGTCCAGGTCGTCGCGGAAGGCCTTGGAGCCGTGCAGGGCGGCGACCAGGGCCGCGCCGTTGGTGCGGCCGGCGTCGATGGCGCTGGAGTTGTGGACGCCGCAGACCAGGCGGCTTTCGCCGAAGCTGCGGGCGCGGGCCAGGATCGGCGTGGCGTGGGCTGGGTCGGCCTCGGCCAGGATCAGGCCGACGGTCCAGCCCCAGGTGGTGTGGCCCGACGGATAGTCCGGGCTCTTGGCTAGGGCGTCGCTCTTGTCGACGCAGATCGGACCCTCGTCGATCAGGTAGGGGCGCTTGCGCTGGTAGAGGTCCTTGGGCTTGTTGACCGCGTCGCCGACGTCGAAGCGCAGCTTCATCAAGAGGGCCGTCAGCTTGGGCAACTTGGCCGGATCGGGGGTGAAGCCCATGGCGCAGGCGAAGTCGCCGACGATCTTGCGCTCGTCGACGTCGTTCTGGGCCAGGGTCCAGCGCGGGGTGTCCTTCAGGGCGCGGGTGGCCAGGAAGATCTTGCGGTCGTTCTCGTAGCGCGGCTCGCCTTCCTTGGGCGCGGGCGGCAGGACCTTGGACGTGTCCAGCGCGCCGGGCGGCAGGTAGCCCTGCTGCTGCGGAGCGGCCTGGCGGGCCACGGCGAAGCCGGAGGCGGCGATGACGACGGCCGCGCCGGCGGCGAGGGCGAGCTTGAAGCGCATACGGAAGATCTCCCCGAACTAGGTGCGGGGGAAACTGCGCCTGGAACGTGACAGTCGCAAGGCTGCCGCCCGAGCCTGTCTGTTTCAGATGAAATCTGAAACAGACAGGCTCTCGTCAAATACTTGGAGCATGGCAGGCGCCGAAACCGCCCACACTTTCGGCTGCCATGCTCTAGAGCAGCGGCGCGCTCAGCAGGTTGGCCTCGGCGGTGCAGCGCGCCGGGTCGGGCGGGGAGGCCGCTGCACGGGTCGCATCCAGCTCGGCGCGGACCCCGGCCAGGTCGGTCTTGAAGGCCTCGGAGCTCCACAGGGCGGCGATCAGGTTCTCGGCGGTCTTGCGGCCGGCCTCGACGGCGCTGGCGTTGTGGACGCCGCAGATCACCCGGCTCTCACCAAAGGCGCGGGCGCGGGCCAGCACCGCCTCGGAGCGGTCCGGCGCGGCTTCGGCCAGCAGCAGGCCCACGGTCCAGCCCCAGGTGGCGTGGCCGGACGGATAGTCCGGGGTCAGGGCGAAGCCCAGGCTGGGCTTGATGCAGAGCGCGCCCTTCTCGGACCGGAAGGGGCGGGGGTGGCGGTACTTCAGCTTGGCGCGGGCCACCTCGCCATCGACCTGGCGGCCCAGGCGCAGCAGCATGGCGTTGAGCTTGGGATTGCGCTCGCGCGTCGGCGTGTAGCCCAGCGCGCAAGTGTAGTCCGCCAGCAGATGCTCTTCGTTGTCGTCGGCCTGGGCGATCGCCCAGCGCGGCGTACCTTCCAGCTTGCGGGTGGCCAGGAAGATCTGGCGATCCTTCTCCGCTTCCGGCGAGCCCTTGGCGGGCGGCGGGGCCAGGTGGTCGCGGGCGTCGAACTGCGCCTTGGTCAGGTAGCGTCCGGTCGGGGCGTCATCGCCGCTCAAGGTGGCGCAGCCGGCCAAGGTCAGGACGGCGGCAAGGGCCAGAACACGCATACGAAAAGGGCCCCCGGAGAAACTCCGGGGACCCTGCATTTTCGCTAGAGTCGGATCAAGCTTACTTGCCGAACAGCTTGTTCCAACGCGGCTTCTCGCGGCCCTTCCAGGCTTCGCGGTGATAGGCGTCCGAAGCGATCAGCGGCACGACCGTGGTGGCTTCGGCGAAGACCATCTGTTCGTAGGTGGTGTCGACCTTGCCCCACGAAGCGGCTTCCTTCAGCGTCGACGACGAGCAGGCGCCGTCGCGCACGTCGGCGACCGTGATCTGGATGGCGTACTTGTGCATGTCGGCCTCGACGCCGAGGATCTCGGCGCAGACGACGGTGTCCTGGGCGAAGTTCTTGGGCACGCCGCCGCCGACCATGAACAGGCCCGTGGTGCCGGCCGCGATCTTGATGTCGGTCAGTTCGCGGAAGTCCGCGACCGCGTCGATCATCAGATAGGGCTGCTTGGCGGCGATGCGTTCCTTCTGGTGCTTGACCAGGCCGAAGCCGGCCGAGCTGTCGACGAAGGCCGGGCAGAAGATCGGCACGCCTTCTTCATAGGCGGTCTGGATCAGCGAGCCGGGCTTCTTGGCGTTGCCTTCCGACAGCCACTTGCCCATTTCCCAGATGAACTCGCGCGAGCTGTAGGCGCGCGGCTCCAGGCGGTTGCAGATCTCCAGGATCGTGTGATCGCAGTTCTGCAGCTCTTCTTCGTCGATATAGGTGTCGTAGATGCGGTCGATGTAGTTGTCGCGCAGGACGTTGTCATCGACCGGGCCGGCGGCCTGGTAGTGCTTGAAGCCGAGGGCTTCGAAGAAGTCCATGTCGACGATCGAGGCGCCGGTGGCGACCACGGCGTCGATCATGCCGTTCTTCACCATGTCGCGGTACACGTGCATGCAGCCGCCGGCCGAGGTCGAACCGGCCAGGATCAGCCAGGGCGAGCAGGCCTTGTCGGCCAGGGCCATGTTGAAGATGTCGGCGGCGCGGGCGGTGTCGCGCGAGCTGAACGACATCTTGCGCATGGAGTCGATGATCGGACGGGCGTCGAACGACGTGATGTCGATGTGCTCGACGACGTTCTGCAGCAGTTCGGCCTTGGTGTTGTTCGGAACGGGAGCGTTCATGACAGAGGTTCCTCTGAAGGTGAGCGCCCGTCGTGACCCGCGAGCACGCCGGGACGGAGCGACCGGCGAGGGGATAGGTTGCAAGGGCGCGCTATATAGAAGGTTTGCGACGATTATCGAGTCCCAATCGCGGTTTCCGACTTTTCCTGCCTCGCGCGTCGCCGTTGGACCACGATCGGGCCGATCAGCAGGCCCGCGACGGCCAGGAGCGCGATGAGGGCGACGGCGTCGCTGATGCGCTCGGTGGGCGTGGCGATTTGGCGAATGCGGTAGATGTGGCGACCGGCCTGCGCCTCGAAGGACACGAACCGCCACGGGCCGTCGGCCTGGGCCTTCAGCGGGGTCTTGGCGCGGCCGTCCACCCGTTCGGCATGCCAGGTCGGGAAGTAGAACCGCTTGACCACGACCTTGGCCGGAGCCGGCAGGTCGAGGTCCATGGCCACGCTGCCGTCCGGGTAGCCGTTGGCGGCCAGCACCTTGCCGCCGGGTCCGACATCGACGAAGGGCAGGCCGGGGAAGCCGTTGACCAGGTCCGGATTGGTGAAGTCCGGATAGAACGCGCCATAGCCGGCGGGCAGATGCTCGTTGGGCGCGCGCCCGGCCTCGATCAGGCTGAGGCCGACCGGGTCCACCGGATAGATGTTGACGTTGCGCAGGTTCGGCGCGGCGGTGGCCAGGGTCCAGAGGAACAGCGCGGCGGGCACGCTGAGCAGGGCGATCAGGCGGCGCGGTCGGCCGGCGGCGATGGCCAGGCCCAGCGCGGCGACGGCGCAGACCTCGCTGACCACGATGATCCGATAGGAGAACTGCACCTGCGACAGCAGGTGGATGCTCCAGACCCAGGGCGTGGCGTGCAGCACCGTGCCCAGGACCGCGACGCCGCCGAACACCGTGGCCGGGACGGCGGCCTGGCGGTTCGGCGCATCGAAGGCCGCCAGCAGCGCCGCCAGGCCGGTGGCGCCGGCGGTCCAGCTGCACAGCGCCACGATCGTCATGAAGTTGTTCGCGGGCCAGTGCTTCCAGGCCAGCAGGCCCCAGGAGGCCGCGTCATTGGCCCACAGCCAGTTCATCTGCGCCGCGCCCTGCATGGTCATGGCGGGGCCCAGATAGCCGGCCGCCAGGGCCAGGCCCAGGACGCCGCCCGCCAGGCAGCGCGCGGCCATGGCGATCCGCTCGGCGGCGGGCGCGGTCCATAGCCGCCAAAAGGCCGCGACGGGGATGAGGAACAGGGTGGCCAGCATGGCGCTGGGCAGGTGCGCCAGGGCCAGGGCCGCATAGGCCAGGGCCAGGCCGGGGATCCAGCGCCAGTTGGAGGCCGCGCGGTCCAGGGTCCACAGCACCCAGGGCAGCACCGCGGCGGCGGAGAGCTCGGCGAAGGCCCCGCGAAGGTAGAAGTCGACGGTGTGGTACGGCGCCAGCATGTAGACGACCGCGGCGACCAGGGCCCAGCGGTCGCCCGTGCGGGCGCGCAGCCAGAAGAACATGCCGGCGCCCGACGCCAGCAGCAGCAGGAAGCAGGCCCAGGCGGTGACCACCAGCGTGTCCAGCTTGTGGAAGGTCACGAGATCGACCAGGCCCGCCACCTGGAACGCCAGCGGCGGATAATAATAGAACGACGGCGCCCCCAGGCCATGGAAGGCTCCGGGCAACCAGCGGGGCGGCCACTCGCCTCGGCTCAGGGCGGCGTTGAACTCGTGCACCCAGATGGTGTTGTAGACGACGCTGTCGCTGGGGCCGACGCCCCTGAGCAGGGTGCCGCCAGCCAGGAACTGGGCCGCCAGAAGCAAGACGACCAGGATCATGAAGGGCTTCATCCGACCGTTCGAGACGGACGGATGATCGTGTTCTTGCGCCGACGCCGTGGTCATACCTGCTCCGCTCAACCGGAAGTCCCGTTTGTCGGGCGGCCGGGCAAAAGTCCAGGCTGAAACGAAAACGGCCAGGGGATGAGCCCTGGCCGTTGAAGTCGTGTGCGGACGATCGTCCTAGCGGCGGCGCTTGCGCTTGCCGGCCGCGCCCTTGGGACGCGAGAAGCGGACGATCTTGCGCTCTTCGTTCTCCTGGCGGACCGCCGGGATCGAGCGCTTGGCCAGGCCGTACATCGAGGCCATCGGGGCGTCGTGCACCTGCGCGGTGTCGGTCTCGCCGAAGCCGTTGAAGCGGGTGTTCATCGCCACGCCATAGGCGCCCAGCATGCCGATCTCGATATAGTCGCCTTCGTCCACGCTTTCCGGCAGGTAGAACGGGCCGGGCATGTGGTCGACGCTGTCGCAGGTCGGGCCGTAGAAGCGGAAGGGCTTGAGGCCCTCTTCGACCGCTTCGACTTCGCCGTTCTTGCGGAACAGCTTCACCGGGAACGGCCACTTCATGTGGGCGGCGTCGAACAGCGAGCCGTACGAGCCGTCGTTCAGATAGAGCGCGTCGCCCTTCTTCAGCTCGACCTTGACCAGCAGCGACGAGGCTTCGGCCACCAGGGCGCGGCCCGGCTCGCACCAGAGCTGCGTGCTCTCGTGGACCATCATCTCGGCGAAGCCGCGGTCGATGGCCGCCAGATACTCGGAGAGGTCCGGCGGGACCATGCCCGGATAGATCGACGGGAAGCCGCCGCCGACGTCGACGACGTCGGCCAGCACGCCAGCGCGGACCAGGGCCCGCGAGGCCTGGGCCATCGCCGCCTGGTAAGCCGTAGGCCGCATGCACTGGCTGCCGACGTGGAAGCTGAGACCCATCAGGTCCTGCGTGGCGCGACGCGCGGCCAGCAGCAGGCCCGGGGCGTTGTGCGGCTCGACGCCGAACTTGCCCGACAGGCTGTAGGCCGCGCCCTCGGCCTGCACGCCCATGCGGACGATCAGGTTGAGGTCCTTGGCCTGGCCGGTGGAGTCCAGGATCTTGGCCAGCTCTTCGTGGGTGTCGAACGAGAAGGTCTTCACGCCGTGGTCGAAATACGCGGCCGAGATGGCGGCGCGGCTCTTGACCGGGTGCATGAAGGCCATGCGCGAGCCCGGGGCCTGTTCGGCCACGAGTTCGATCTCGTTCAGCGACGCGACGTCGAACGATCGGACGCCGGCCGCGGCCAGGTCACGGATCACCCACGGCGAAGGATTGGCCTTTACCGCATAGAAGACGTCGCCTTTAAATTCGGACTGGAACCAGCGCGCAGCTACGGAAACCGCGTCAGGCCGCACGAGTGCGACGGGACGTTCCGGTGACCGCTCACGGACCAGGTCCAGGGGAGATTGGTACGTGCGCAATTCACGTAACCCCCTGTTGGAAGTTAAACCCAGGCCGGCGTTAGCAGCGTTTTAGAGGACTTCGGGTCCGCCGGAGCGAGCGAAATAGGGTCATTGAACCGGGATGTAAAGTCCCTTTTGCAGCCCCGGTTTGAGGCCAAACGATCCACGGGCCGTCACAAATCCATTGCTTACCTGCCCCAAACCGGAGAACGCATTTCCCAAGCACCGAAACCACGTTAAGGATTCGCCCCGACCATGACGTCGGACCCTGTTCTTTCGATCCGCGCCGCTTCCAAGACCTTCGGGTCGCGACGCGCGCTGGACACCGTCTCCCTCGACGTCGCTCGAGGCGAGATGATCGCGCTCATTGGGCCTTCCGGCTCTGGGAAATCGACGCTTCTCCGCTCCATCGACGGTCTGCAGACCATCGATGACGGCGGCCACATCGACGCCTTCGGCGGACCGGTCCAGGCCAAGGGCCGGGTGTCGGGCGAGGTGCGCAAGGCGCGCATCCGCATCGGCTTCATCGCCCAGCAGTTCAACCTGGTCGGCCGGCTGTCGCTGTTCAGCAACGTCGCCCTCGGCTCGCTGGGTCGCATTCCCTTCCTGCAGGGGTTGTTCGGCCGCTGGCCGAAAGAGACCCGCGAGGCGGCCATGGCGGCCCTGCATCGCGTGGGGGTTTCGGACTATGCCGGCCAGCGCGCCAACACCCTGTCGGGCGGCCAGCAGCAGCGCGGCGCCATCGCCCGCGCCCTGGTCCAGAAGGCCAAGATCATCCTGGCCGACGAACCGGTCGCCTCGCTCGACCCCGTTTCGGCGCGCAAGGTCATGGAGATCCTGCGTGATCTCAATCAAAGCGACGGCCTGACCGTCGTCGTCACCCTGCACCAGGTGGACTACGCCCTGCGCTACTGCGACCGGGTCGTGGCCCTGAAGGCCGGCCAGAAGGTCTATGACGGCCCGGCCGACGGTCTGAAGCGCGAACAACTCATCGATATCTACGGCCCGGAATTCGAAGACGTCTTCTGGGAAGGAGCCCCACAATGATCAGCCGCCGCTCGGCCCTCGTCATCGCCGCCGCCTGCTCGGCCCTGGCCCTCGCCTCGTGCGGCCAGAAGTCGGACGCCCCGGCCGCCAAGGACACGATCACCTTCTCGATCCTGTCCACCGAGTCCGCCCAGAACATGGAGGGCTACTGGAAGCCCATCCTGGCCGACATGGAAAAGCAGACCGGCCTCAAGGTGAAGCCGTTCTTCTCGTCCAACTACTCGTCGCTGATCGTGGCCATGGGCGCCAAGCAGACGGATGTGGGCTGGTTCTCGAACCAGTCGGGCCTGGAGGCCGTGCGCCGCTCGAACGGCGAGGTCTTCGCCCGCACGTTCGATCCATCGGGCACCGACGGCTACAAGTCGGTGATCATCGTCCCGGCCGACAGCAAGATCCAGACGATCCAGGACCTGCTGAAGTGCGACAAGACGCTGAACTTCGGCATCGGCGACAAGAAGTCGACCTCGGGCACCCTGGCCCCGATGACCTACGTGTTCATCCCGGCCAACAAGAAGCCGGAAGCCTGCTTCAAGACCGTGATCAGCGCCAACCACCAGGCCAACCTGTTCGCGGTGGCCAACGGCAAGCTGGACGCGGCGACCAACAACTCCACCGCCATCGGCCTGTCGAAGGCGCGCGGCGAGGGCGTCACCGACAAGATTCGCGTGATCTGGGAATCGCCGACCCTCCCCGAGGATCCGATCGTCTGGCGCAAGGACCTCGACCCGGTCGTGAAGGAAAAGCTGCGCCAGTTCTTCCTGACCTATGCGCAAGGCGACACCCCGGAAGCACAGCAGCAGCGCGGCTATCTGAAGAAGCTGTCGATCGGCGGCTTCAAGCCGGCCGACGACACCCACCTGCTGGTCGTGCGCGAGATGGAGGCCACCGAGCAGCTGGGCCTGGCCCGTGAAGCCGGCGACCAGGCCAAGATCGCCGAGGCCCAGAAGGCGCTGGAAGCCATCAAGACCCAGCGTTTGGCGGCCGAGGGCAAGGCGGGCGTCGCCGCGACGCCGGCCAACTGAGGTCCTAGATGAGCGACGCCGCCAAGAATGATGGGGGGATTCCCGCGCCGCCCAAGCGCTCGGCCTCGGCCCTGGCCTTCGACACCGCCCTCTGGGGCGGGGTCATCCTGCTGCTGATCCTCAGCTTCAAGCCGGCCGAGATCGACAAGTTCCCGCAGCTGTTCACCGACACCGAGCGGACCGGCAACTTCGCCAAGCTGTTCTTCAAGCCGTTCACCGATCCGGCGCTGTTCATGTCGATGGAGTGGGGCCTGTTCATCGGCAAGATGTGGCAGACCGTCCAGATGGCGCTGTGGGGCACGGCCCTGGCCATCATCGTGGCCATCCCGCTGGGCCTGCTGGGCGCGCGCAACATCGCCCCCGTCTGGATCCAGCAGCCGGTGCGCCGGATCCTGGACCTGATCCGTTCGGTGCCCGACCTGGTCGTGGCGCTGATCTTCATCACCGCCGTGGGCCTGGGGCCCTTCGCCGGCGTGATGTCGATCATGTTCAACACGGGCGGCGTGCTGGCCAAGCTGTTCGCCGAGGCCGTCGAGTCGATCGACAAGGGGCCGGTCGAGGGCGTGCGCGCCACCGGCGCGGTCAAGCTGCAGGAGATCGTCTGGGGGGTGATCCCGCAGGTGGCCCCGCTGTGGACCAGCTACGCGCTTTACCGCTTCGAGTCGTCGAGCCGCGCGGCCACGGTGCTGGGTATCATCGGCGCGGGCGGCATCGGCCAGATCCTGTTCGACTCGATCAACGCCTTCCAGTTCGACCAGACGGGCTGCATCGTGCTGGTCATCGTGGTCGCGGTGTCGCTGATCGACCTGCTGTCGCAGATCATCCGTACCCGTCTGCTGTAGGCGACGTCCCCATTTTGTGGCGGGCGCCCCCTGACGCGTGTGCTCGCCCGGGCGGACTGTTCCGTGTTCCCTCAGATTCCAAGACCGCGTCGGCGAGATGACGGCGCGCGGATCCGTGCATCCGTGCCTGGTTATCCTAGATCCCGGAAGCGGGGCCGGAGGTTTGGGCGCGCCGCGTCGAGATAATCACAACCATATAATTCTAGTGGTGATTAGAAAGCGAAGCGGTACCCGACGTGCGAACCGCAATCTTCAGTTGTTCGGCTATCGCCGTTCTCTGAAATGTTCCGGAAACACTTTGACACAAACCGGGATGCTTTTACGCACGGTGTCTGTGGCGCAAAATTATCACGTCGTAAAACGTACATATGGGTGTCACTGAAGCATCACTGCTGACGGCCTATCCCCCGGGCACCAACAAGGGGATACCTCTAGATGCGTAAATATCTCGAAGGGGCGGCCGTGATCGCCCTCGTGATGGCTACGGCTCAAGCCGCCTACGCCGCCGACACCGCCGCCGCTTCGGACAACACCTCGCTGGACCAAGTGGTCATCACCGCGACGAAGCGTGAGACCAACCTGCAGAACACGCCGATCGCCGTTTCGGTGCTGAGCGCCACGGCCATGGCCGACCGCCACGCCGAGAGCCTGATCAGCCTGATGGACGGCGCGATCCCCTCGCTGCGCGTCGCCACCTTCGAAGCCCGCCAGTCGGCCCTGACGGTCGGCATCCGCGGCATCGTCCCGTTCGACGCCAACCAGACCGCCCGCGACCAAGGCGTCGGCGTCTATATCGACGGCGTCTATCTGGGCCGCCAACAAGGCCTGAACGTCGCCCTGCTGGACCTGGAGCGCGTCGAAGTGCTGCGCGGCCCGCAAGGCACGCTGTTCGGCCGTAACACCGAAGGCGGCGCGGTCAGCATCGTCTCGAAGGGCCCGTCGGGCGTGGCCGGTGGCCGCATCGTCGCCGGCGTCGGCAACTACGGCGCCTACACCGCCGAGCTGCACCAGGACTTCGCGGAGTTCAACGGCCTGTCGATTAAGGTCGACGGCCTGCTGCAACACCAGGATCCGACCATCAAGAACCCGATGGCGGGCCAAGCCGGCTGGAACCAGTACGACCGCAAGGGCGGCCGCATCCAGGCGCTCTACAAGCCGAACGATAAGTTCAGCGCCCTGATCGCGATCGACTACGCCAAGGACGAGAACACCCCGTTCTTCAGCCAGCTGATCAACTACAACCCCTATGGCAAGCGCGTCCGCACCCTGGCTGAAGTCACGGCCTCGGCCAGCGCTCCGGCCGGCACGATCAACCCGCTGGCCCCGCTGGTGCAGATCCACACCAGCCGCCAGAAGGCCTCGGACATCGGCACCGTGCAACAGCCGAGCCTCGACGAGACCGGCGGCGCCATGATGACGCTGAAGTACAACGTCTCGCCGAACCTGCAGCTGCGCTCGATCACCGCGGCCCGCGCCGTCGGCACGAACCAGTGGGACAACTCGGGCGTCGAAGCCCGTAACGTCTTCGCCCCGAACGCCACGTTCGGCCGCTACAGCCTGTCGGACCTGTATCAGAACCAGTACAGCCAGGAATTCCAGGCTGTCGGCGACTTCGGCGACACCTTCCAGTACGTCGCTGGCCTGTACTACTTCAAGGAACACGCCAAGGAATCGGCCGCCACGCCGTTCACCAACCAGTGGAACGCCGACGGCACCGCCTACACCATCCGCTCGTCGGCCGGCACGTCGAAGGCCGCCGCCGGCACCGCCGGCTGGGAGCGCGGCACGCGCTTCCTGACGCGCGCCTCGGAAGCCGACGCCGAGAGCTACGCCATCTACGGCCAGGGCACCTACACCCCGGCGACGATGGAAAAGCTGCACCTGACGGTTGGCGGTCGCTACACGAAGGACAAGCGCGACGGCACGCTCTACATCGTCAACGGCAAGGCCACGAACTTCACCTTCACCTACGACAAGGGCCGCTTCGACCCGCTGGTGAACCTGGCCTATGACGCCGCCGAAGGCGTCAACCTGTACGCCAAGTACTCGACCGGCTACCGCGCCGGCGGCGCCAACGACCGTTCGCAGACCTTCCAGGCGTTCGACGCCGAAAAGGTCAAGGCGTACGAAATCGGCGCCAAGATGGACTTCCTCGACAACCGCGTCCGTCTGAACCTGGCCGCCTACGCCATGAACCGCGACGGCACCCAGATCGACTTCGACAACGTCGACACCACCCCCGGCAGCCCGACCCAAGGCGCGCACACCGAGGAAACCCGCAATGCGCCGGGCACCTCGAAGATCCGCGGCTTCGAAGCTGATCTGACCGCCCAGGTGACCAACCAGATCGTGGTCGGCGTCTCGTACGCCTACACCGACGTGAAGGTCCCGGCCGCGCCGTTCCCGTTCACCGGCAACGCCGACGTCCCGCAAGGCACGCCGTTCCCGGTCAACGTGGTCTACACGCCGCCGAACGCCGCCTCGGCCTATATCGACTTCAAGCAGCCGGTCGGCTCGATGACGTTCAAGGCTCACCTGGACGCCAACTACGCCGACGCCCAGTACTCGTTCCAGACCGAGTTCGCCGACGTCTCGCCGACCGGCAAGCTGGTCCAGAACGTCGCGGTCAAGGGTGACAGCAGCTTCATCGTCAACGGCAACCTGACCCTCGCCGACATCGCCATGGGCGACGCCGGTTCGGCCAGCCTGTCGCTGTGGTCGCGCAACCTGCTGAATGAATCGCACATCTACCGCATCTCGGCCGCCAACCGCGGCACGATCGGTGACTATGCGAACTTCAACCCGCCGCGCACCTACGGCATCGAGCTGCGCGTGAAGTACTAGGATCCAGCTTCTGGTCCTGAAATGACGGAGGGCGGCTCAGCGATGAGCCGCCCTTTTTCTTTGCGCCGATTTCCGTGCGCGAGACATCCGCCGGAAACCCTCTGCGTCCGGACTTTTCCCAAATCCGCGAACGTTAAATTTTGTTGCGATGGCGACACAGCATAACCGGTTGAAAACACTTGTCACTCGTTCGCAATACAACGTTCGCCGAACCGTCATATCCCGCGTGTTAAGCCCGCAAGTGTCCTGATCCCGTCCGAGTACGGGCGTGAGAGTCAGGGCCTTCAAGGGGATATCTCACATGAGCATCAAGACCTCGCTGGTCGCCGGTTCGGCGCTGGGCGTCGCGCTTGCTCTGAGCCTGGGCGTCGCGGCCCAAGCTCAGGATATGGCTTACAAGTGGAGCGGCGCGCCGCAGTTCTCTAACGACGACACGATGTTCAAGTTTCGGGGTCGCATCCTGGTCGACTACGTCAACCAGGACGTGAGCCGCGACGGTCCGGGCGGTGATTTCAAGACCAGCAACTGGCGCGGTCGCCAGGTGTTCCTGGGCGTCGAGGGCAAGCTGAACAACTACTTCGCCTACAAGGCCGAGGGCGGCTGGGTGAACGGCGGCGCGGCCTCGTGGGACGACGTCGTCATCGAATACAAGCCCAACGAACAGGTCTCCCTGCTGTTCGGGAACCTCAAGGCCGCCGGCCTGGAGAACCTGACCTCGACCCGCTTCATCACCTTCATGGACCGGGGTCCGTACGGTGACTTCGGCATCGACACCTATCTGCTGAGCGCGGTCGCCAAGTACCAGGGCTACAACTATTCAGCGACCTTGGCCGTCCAGGGCAACAGCATCAACACCGCCGACGTCGCCAACGCCGGCGCCGACAGCAAGGAGCGCTTCGGCGTCACCGCGCGCGGCCACTTCGCCCCGATCAACACCGACACCGACAAGCTGCACGTCGCCCTGTCGTACCGCTACCGCAACCGCGGCGACGAGAGCGCCTTCGCCTATACGGGCCGCACGACGACCGCCTACACCAACGGCACCACGTTCTACACCACGGGCGCCATCGGCAACCGCGACAAGACCCTGGCCGTCGAGGGCATGTACATCCATGGCCCGTTCTCGATCCAAGGCGAGTACTCGAACATCGACATCACCCGCACGGGCGGCGCGGCGGTCGGCAAGGACCCGAAGGCCAAGGTGGGCTACGCCTTCGTGTCGTTCTGGCCGACCGGCGAGATGCGCAACTACGATCCGGTCGCCGGCGAGATCAAGCGTCCCAAGATCCTGAACCCGGTCACGGCCGGCGGCATGGGCGGCATCGAGCTTGCCGTGCGCTACGACTACGCCGACCTGACCGACGCCTACGACACCCTGAACGTCAAACCGGCCGTCTCGCAGGCCGGCAAGTACACGGGCTGGACCGTCGGCCTGAACTACTACCCGGTCTCGTACGTCCGCTTCCAGGCCAACTACACCGACGGCAAGTCGGACAATATCGGCCTGAACCAGGACTACGACATCAAGCAGTTCCAGCTGCGCGCCCAGCTGGACTTCTAAGCCACGCCAAGTTTCCGGGCGGGCCGTGGCGGTCCGTCCGACCCTTTTGCTTCATCCCTAGGAACTCACCATGAAGAAGCTCCTGTCCTGCGCGGCCGCCGCCGTCGCCCTCTCGGGCCTGGCCGCCGCGCCCGCCCACGCCGCCCGCGACTATGTGTGGGCCGCCGGTTCGTCGACCGTGTTCCCGTTCGCCACCCGCACCGCCGAGAACTTCGCCAAGAAGTCGGGCAAGAAGGCTCCGAAGGTCGAAAGCCTCGGCACCGGCGGCGGCATCAAGCTGTTCTGCTCGGGCGCCGGCGAAGGCTTCCCCGACATCGCCAACGCCTCGCGCCCGATGAAGAAGGCCGAGTTCGACGCCTGCGCCGCCAAGGGCATCAAGGACATCATCCAGATCAAGGTCGGCTTCGACGGCATCGTCATCGCCACCGACAAGGACGGCGCCGACTACAACTTCAAGACCGAGAACCTGTACATGGGCCTGTCGAAGGTCGTGTATAAGAACGGTCAGTTCATCGCCAATCCGAACAAGACCTGGGACGACGTGGCCGGCGGCCTGCCGGGCAACCGCATCCAGGTCTACGGCCCGCCGCCGACCTCGGGCACCCGCGACGCCTTCGTCGAGCTGGCCATCGAGGCCGGCGCCCGCAAGTACCCGACCCTGGACGCCATCCGCTCGGACAACGAGAAGAAGTTCAAGGCCCAGGTCGATCCGCTGCGCAACGACGGCTGGATCGACGCCGGCGAGAACGACAACGCCATCGTCGGCACCCTGACCAAGACCCCGGGCTCGGTCGGCGTCTTCGGCTGGTCGTACCTCGAAGAGAACATGGACAAGATCAAGGGCGCGACCGTCAACGGCGTGAAGCCCTCGGCCCAGACCATCTCGGACGGCAGCTACCCGCTGTCGCGCACCCTCTTCATCTACGTGAAGAAGGCCAATATCGGCGTCACCCCGGGGCTGGAAGACTTCCTGAAGGAGTTCACCTCGGACGCCGCCACGGGCCGTGGCGGCTACCTGCAGGGCCGTGGCCTGATCCCGCTGCCTCCGGGCCAGCACGACGCTCAGAAGGGCGTCGTCGCCAACAAGACCGTGATGGCGCGTCCGGCTTCGTAATCGGAGCTTGGCAGCCGAAAGTGGCCGCCGGTTTCGGCGCCCGCCAAGCTCCAATGCTTAGAGGCAGAACCTGTTCGTGACGGACAGGTTCTGCGGCAGCCGACGTTTCAAAACGTGACGAACGCCGTGGTCCTATGGGCCACGGCGTTTTTCTTTGTATAGTGACGACTGCCGGGCCTCCCATATGCCCGCGCCGCGGTCGCCGTCCGGGCCCGCGTCCTTGACCCTGCAGGGCCATGATCCTCGTCGCGCTCGCCGTCGTCTTCCTCCTCGTTCTGTTGAACGGGGTCTTCTCCATGTCCGAACTGGCCGTCGTCTCGGCCCGCAAGGCCCGCCTGCAAGGCTTCGCCGAGCGGGGCGACAGGGGGGCCAAGCTGGCCCTCGACATGGCCGAGCACCCGACGCGGTTCCTGTCGGCCGTCCAGGTCGGCATCACCCTGATCGGCATCTTCGCCGGCGCCTACGGCCAGGCCACCATCGCCAGCGCGCTCGATGCGTGGGTCGAGACCAGCATCCCGGCCCTGGCCAAATATTCCGAGGCCATCGCCACCACCATCGTGGTCATCGGCCTGACCTATGTCTCGGTGATCCTGGGCGAGTTGGTGCCCAAGCGCCTGGCCCTGATGTTCCCGGACGTCATCGCCCGCCGCATGTCGCCGTTCCTGGCCATCGTCGCCACGGTGCTGCGCCCGTTCGTGACCCTGCTGACCGTCTCCACCGCCGCCGTGCTGAAGCTGATGGGCGTGCGCGACGAGCGCAACAGCGGCATCACCTCCGAAGAGGTCGAGACCGTCCTGGCCGAAGGCGCCGACGCCGGCCTGATCGAGCCGGAGGAGCGGGCGATGATCAACGAGGTGTTGCGCCTGGGCGACCGCCCCGTCCGCGTGGCCATGACCCCGCGCCGCGACCTCTTCTGGGTGTCGCTGGCCGACACGCCCGAACAGGTGCTGACCGAGATCCGCGCCAGCGCCCACTCGCGCATCCTGGTCGCCACCGAGGACGACCTCGACGGCGACATCGGCGTCGTCCTCAAGAAGGACCTGCTGGACGCCTGCCTGTCGAACGAGCCCCTCGACCTGAAGGCCCACGTCCAGCAGCCGGTCGCCATCCCCGAGACCATGTCGCTGCTGAAGGCCCTGGCGGTGTTCAAGCAGACCAGCCTGCACATGGCCCTGGTGGTCGACGAGTTCGGCTCGCTGCAGGGGGCGATCACGCCGCTGGACCTGCTGGAGATGATCGCCGGCGACTTCCCGGAAGATCACGACGACGACGAGAAGCGCTTCATCCGCCGCGAGGACGGAAGCTGGCTGATCGACGCCCGCCTCGACATCCAGGAACTGAACGATCACCTGGGCGAGAACTTCGAGGCTGACGGCGGCTACCACACCGTGGCCGGCCTGATCCTCGATCGCCTGGGCCGCATCCCGGAAGAGGGCGAGCACGTCGCCATCGGCGCCTTCGACATGGAGATCGTCGACATGGACGGCTCGCGGATCGACAAGGTGATCCTCAAGCCCTGCAAGCCCAAGCGCGGCGGGCAGGAGGGGTAGGTCGGCCGGCCGACCGCCTTCCCCGGAGTACAGTATGCTTTTCCGTCACGTCATGGCGCTGGCCGCCACGCTGATCGCCCTTGCCGTGTCCGCGCCGGCCAACGCCCTTGAGTACGGCTTCAAGGACCTCATCCAGGGCCCGGGCGCGCCCCGCGCCGGGGCGGCCGATCCGGACGTCATCGTCGTGATCTATGCTGACTACAACTGCGGCTACTGCAAGCGCATGGAGCCGGTGCTGGCCAACGCCCTGAAGGCCGACCGCCGCCTGGCCGTGGTCCACAAGGAATGGCCGATCTTCGGCGAGGTGTCCGAGCACGCGGCCCGCGTGGCGCTGGCGGCGACCTATCAGGGCCGCTACGACGCGGTGCACCGGGCCTTCATGCTCTCGCCCACGCGGCTGAGCGACAGGGACATGATCGACACGGTCGCCAAGCAAGCCGGCGTCGACTGGAGCAAGCTCACCAGCGACCTGAAGGCCCACGGCGCCGACATCGACGCCATCCTGCTGCGCAACGAACGCGAGGCCGCCCTGCTGAGACTGCAAGGCACGCCGGGCCTGGTGATCAACGGCTACGTGATCCGCAGCGCCTTGACGGAAGAGCAGCTGAAGGACCTGGTCGAGAAGATCCGCACGGTGAAACCGCCGGCGGCTTAGGCGGGAGGTCTCGGGGCGTCGCTGGTTCCACCATGCCGCCGCGCGAAGTCGATGAAGGCCTTGAACGCGGCGGTCGGGTTGCGCCGGCTCGGATAGTAGAGACTCAAGGGCGCCAGGGTGGGCGTCCAATCCTCAAGCACGCGCACAAGGCGGCCCGCCTCGATGTCGTCCCGTACGTCGGACTCCATCGCCAGGGTCAGACCGACGGAAGCGAGGGCCGCCGTGCGCGCCAGGCTCGCTTCGTCGAGGGTGATGGCCCCCTCGACGTCGATATGGACCGATTGCCCATCCTTCTCGAACGGCCAGCGATAGATCGCGCCATTGGGAAGCCGGACGCGGAAACAGGAATGCTTGTTGAGGTCCTGAGGGATCATGGGCGTCCCGTGCGCCTCCAAATAGCGCGGTGAGCCCACCACGACATTGCGCCGCGCGCCTCCCAACGGGAGGGCGATCATGTCGACCGGCACGAGGTCGGCGCTACGGACGCCGAGGTCGAAGCCGCCCGCGACAATATCCACCAGCCGCCCCTCCGTGACGATGTCGATATGGACCTGAGGGTGCGCGCGCAGGAACGGCAGGACCAGCCAGGAGAAGATCTCCCGCGCGGCTGTCGGGAAGGCGTTGATGCGCAGGGTGCCCGAAGGCGTCGCCTGTTGAGAGCGCGCGGCGTCCATCGCCTCGTGGATGTCCCGGACGGCCGGCGCTACTTGCTCGACGAATTGCTGGCCTGCCTCCGTCAAGGAGACGCTGCGCGTCGTCCGATTGAAAAGCCGTACGCCCAGCGTGCGCTCCAGCTTTCCCACCGCGTTGCTGAGCGCGGTCGTTGAAACCCCGAGCTCAAGCGCGGCCGTGCGGAACTTGCCTCGGCGGGCGACCATGAGAACGGCGTCCAGTTCCGTCAGGCTGCTTTCCATTATTGTCCCGATTTTCGTGACGAAACGTTCCGAATTGTCCTGATTATCGCGAGGATTGTCCACCGCTACCTTGATTGGCAAGCGCACTTCCCAGCCGTCCTGGCTGCGCGTGCAGCAAGGAGGACAGAAACAATGTCGCTCGACCTTCCATCCCCGATCGCCGCTTATGTGGCCGCGAATGCACGGCTCGACGTGGACGGCATGCTGAAGCCGTTCGCGGCCGACACCGTCGTCACGGACAATGGCGCGGTCTTTAGCGGGCATGCCGAACTGAGGCGCCTGTTCGAGGAAGAGGTGGTCCCCGTGAAGGCGATCTTCATGCCGGATACCGCCCGGCGCGAAGACGGTCAGGTCGTCGTCGAGGGCCCCGCCCATGGCGATTTCAAGGGCAGCCCGATCCGCTTCACCTACCGCTTCACGCTCGAGAATGACGCCATCAAGGCCCTGGAGATCACGGCATGACCTTCAAGGCTGATCCGACCGAATTCGCCGGCAAGCGCGTGCTCATCAGCGGCGGCACCAAGGGCTTGGGCCGCGCTACCGTCGAGCGCTTCCTGGCCGGCGGCGCCCGGGTGATCACCGCCGCCCGCGGAAACCTGGAACCCATGGACGGCGTCGAGTTCGTCCAGGCGGACCTGACGACGGCGCAGGGCGGGGAGAGCTTCGCCAAGGCGGCGCTCGAGCGTCTGGGCGGGATCGACATCCTCGCCCACGTCATGGGCGGCTCGACCACACCGGGCGGCGGTTTCGTCGCCCTGACGGACGATTACTGGCTGTCCGAGCTGAATCTGAACCTTCTGGCCGCGGTGCGTCTCGATCGCCTGCTGATCCCGCAGATGATCGAGCGAGGCTCAGGCGCCGTGGTGCACGTCACCTCGATCCAGTCGGTCCTGCCCCTGCCGGAGGCGACCACGGCCTACGCCGCCGCCAAGGCCGCGCTCAGGACCTACAGCAAGTCGATCTCCAAGGAGCTGGGTCCCAAGGGCGTGCGGGTCAACGTCGTCTCTCCTGGCTGGATCATGACCGAGTCGACCGGGGTGTTCCTCAAGCGTCTGCAGGACGCCAATGGCGGAACGATCGAGGATGCGCGCCAGCTCGTCCTGCGGGGCCTCGGCGGCATTTCGATCGGTCGCGGGGCCGAACCCTTCGAGGTCGCCGATGTCATCGCCTATCTGGCCTCGGATCGCGCCGCCTCTGTTCACGGCGCGGAATTCGTCGTGGACGGCGGGACGGTGCCGACCGTCTGATCACGGGGAAGCGTCCAATCCCTCTCCCCTTGCGGGAGAGGGACGATAAGGCCGCCGTTGCGAACCTCGGTCGCCCGGTGCGATACCGGAGCGACCAGGAGTTGCTCATGACCCAAGACCCCGTGAAGGGACCGGCGTCCTATTTCCCGTCGATCGAGAAGAAATACGGACAGCCGATCGGCCACTGGCAACAGATCGTGCGTGACGGCTATCCCGCCAAGCACATGGCGTTGGTCGCGCTTCTGAAGGACCAGCACGGCATGGGCCATGGCCACGCCAATGCGGTGGTCGCGCACACGCTGGCGCAGGATGGGCTGAAGTAGGGCCCCTTGCTCGCGCCTCTCAAGCTCCTGCTCCCCGCGCTGATCCCGTCGTGGAACTTCTTCGACGTGATCGCGCCGGCGCCGCGCGTCGAATACGCCCTGCTGGCCTCGCCGGGGGATGCGACCGGGACCTGGCGGGAGTTCCGGCCACGGCCGCGGCACGTCTCGATCGCGACCCTGCTGACCCGCCTGGTCTGGAACCCGCACTGGAGCCAGACCCTGTTCGTGATGAGCTGCGCCGAGCGCCTGGCCGAGGACCGCACGCCGGAACACAGCGAGGCCGAGCTCTTCAAGCGCATCGCCGCCGACCTGGCCGCCGGGTCCCAGGACCCCGCGCGGCCGTGGCTGTGCTTCCGCCTGATCTTCGTCAGTCGCGACGCCGAGGAGATCCTGTTCCAGCCCGCGCCCCGGCTGTTCAAGGACATCGACGTCCGATGAGTCTAGAGGCCGCCGCCCGCCTGACCGAAATCCTGTTGGCGCTCGCTTTGATCCAGCAGAGCCTGGAGCACCTGCGCGGCTTCCGCGACGAGCGGATGCTGTTCGGCGCCCGGATCGCGCTGTGTGTCCTGGTGGTCGCGGGCCTCGCCGCGCCCTGGCCGCTGGTCGGGCTGGCGGGGCTGTCGCTGCTGATCCTGCACCGTTTCCAGGGACCCTATAACGGCGGCAGCGACCGCATGGGCCTGCTGGCGCTGTGGTGCCTGGTCGCCGCGCGCCTGCTGCCGACCCCGGCGCTAAAGGAACTGCCGTTCGGCTATCTCGGGGCGCAGCTGATGCTCAGCTACTTCATCTCCGGCGGGGTGAAGATCGTGAACCCCGACTGGCGCTCGGGCCGGGCGTTGCGGGACGTCTTCCAGTTCTCGGCCTATCCGGTCTCGCAAGGCCTGCGCCGCTTCGCCGAGCGGCCGCGCCTGCTGGTGGCCATGTCCTGGGCGGTGATGGGCTTCGAACTGGCCTTCCCGCTGACCCTGCTGTGGCAGCCGGCCCTGATCGCCGGCCTCGTGGTCGCGGCGGCCTTCCACCTGGCCAATGCGTGCCTGTTCGGCCTCAACCGCTTCTTCTGGACCTGGCTGGCGACCTACCCGGCCATCCTGTGGCTGCAGGGCAGGGTGTTCTAGGCCGCCGTCTTCTTCCGCAGTCGCGCCAGGCGCCGCAGTCGCCGCCAGAACCGCGTCTTCTCCGGCTCCGGATAGGGCTGCAGGTTGCGGAAGAACTCCTCGGCGCAGGCGCGCCACGAGAACTTCTCGGCGAACTTGCGGACCACGGTGCGGTCGAGGTCGAGGCAGGCCAGGCATGCCTCCTTCAGCCCGTCCGTCTGGCCGGGGGCCAGCACGCCGGCGTTGGAGCCGGGGATGATGTCCACCGGGCCCGGGGCCGAGAACGCCGCCACCGGCACGCCGGCGGCCATGGCCTCCAGGATCACCAGGCCGAAGGTGTCGGTCAGGGACGGGAAGCAGAACACGTCCGCCCCGCCGAAGTAGCGGGCCAGCTCGTCGCCGAACTTGGCGCCCAGGAACTTCACCTCGGGATACTTCTCGGCCAGCTCTTCCAGCTGGGGACCCGCGCCGATGACGACCCGGGTGCCGGGCAGGTCCAGGCTGGCGAAGGCCTCGATGTTCTTCTCGACGGCCACCCGGCCGACATTGAGGAAGATCGGGCGCGGCAGGCCCTCGAACGGGTCGGGATCGCCCGGCTCGCGCGGCTTGAAGATGTCGGTGTCGACGCCCCGCGACCAGGGCGACAGGTTGCGGAAGCCGTGCTTGGCCAGCTCGTCGCGCATGGTCGGCGTGGCCACCATCAGCCGGCCCGACGGCTTGTGGAACCAGCGCATGTAGGTGTAGCCGGCCGCCAGCGGCAGCGGCAGGCGGGCCGAGACATATTCCGGGAACTTGGTGTGGTAGCTGGTCGTGAACGGCAGCTTCCACTCCAGGCAGATGCGGCGCGCGGCCAGACCGATCGGCCCCTCGGTGGCGATGTGGATCGCCTCGGGCTCGAACTGCTTGAACCGCTCCTGCACCGGCTCGTACGCGCCGATCGCCAGCTTGATCTCGGGATAGGTCGGCAGCGGGAAGGTCGGGAACTGTTCGGGGCTGACGACGTCGACCTCGTGGCCAAGGGCGCGCAGTTCCTCGGTCACCCGGCTCAGGGTGCGAACCACCCCGTTGACTTGAGGTTCCCAGGCGTCGGTAGCAAGCAGGATTCTCATCAGGCGGCGGCGGGCTCCGGCAACGTCTCTTCGGCGCCTTCAGCGGTCTGCGGGGTGAGCGAACGGGCGCGATCGATCACCGACCACGAGCGCAGCTTGGCCCATTCCAGGATCTCGAGATGGCCGTCGGCGTGCTCGGCCAGGGCCGTGCAGCTTTCGACCCAGTCGCCGTCGTTGATGTAGCGGATGCCGTCGATGTCGCGCATCTCGGCCTTGTGGATGTGACCACAGATCACGCCGTCCACCCCCCGACGCCGAGCTTCATCGGCCACGGCGGCCTCGAAGTTCTCGATGAAATGCAACGCGTTCTTCACCTTGACCTTCAGATAGGCCGAGAGACTCCAGTAGCCGAACCCCAGGCGACGCCGCAGGCGATTCACCACAGTGTTCAGCATGAGGATGGTTCTATAGGACCAATCCCCGAGGAAGGCGAGCCACTTGGCGTGCTGCACGACGCCGTCGAACTCGTCGCCGTGCACGACCAGGTAGCGCTTGCCGTCGGCCGCCTCGTGGATCACGTCGCGCGCCACGATCACCCCGCCGAAGTGCACGCCGCAGAAGTCGCGGATGCGGTCATCGTGGTTGCCTGGGACGTAGATGACCTCGGTGCCCTTGCGGGCCATGCGCAGGATCTTCTGGACCACGTCGTTGTGGGCCTGGGGCCAGTACCAGCCGCTGCGCAGCTTCCAGCCGTCGATGATGTCGCCGACCAGATAGAGCTTGTCGCACTCGATGTGGCGGATGAAGTCCAGCAGCAGCTCGGCCTGACACCCTCGGGTGCCCAGGTGCAGATCGCTGATGAAGACGGAACGGTAGCGGCGAACGGCGACGTCGGCGCTCATGGTCAACCCCCGTTGAAGCGCCGCAAATCGTTCAGTCCCCGGATCGGAACGATGGCGGCCAACGGCTGGCGATTAAGCTGATTGCGTGTCGCTTTGATGAAATGGCGGTGCGGCGGATTTACCCGTTGTTAAGGCGCCGCTTACCGTTCAGCCGCTTCCAACTGCCCGAGAACTGAACAGTTTCGACGCAAACGTCAAAATTCTGGACGGATAAGCAATCCCTTTCGCGGCTTGGGGTTCCTCCGCTGTTGCGGTGCAGCATCGCGGGCACTAGATCAGCCCCATGGACGCCGCCCGCCTCGCCAAGGACACGCCGAAATCCCAGAAGACCCGCGCGCGGATTCTGGACCAGGCGATGCGCCTGATCGCCGAGATCGGCTACCACGCCGCCACCAACCCGGTGATCGCCGACGCCGCGGGCCTGACCCGCGGGGCGATGCTCTACCATTTCCCGACCCGCGAGGCCCTGGTCGAGGCCGCCGTGGCCCACATCCAGGCCGAGCGCTCGACCCTGTTCCGCGCCGCCGCCGAGAACCTGCCCGCCGGCGCCGACGTCACCGAGCACGCGATCGACAGCTACTGGGACCTGCTGCACTCGACGCCCTTCCAGGCCTTCGGCGAGCTCGAGGACGCCGGCCGCACCGACCCGGCCATCCACGCCCTCCTCGCGCCGGCGCAAGCCGAGTTCGACCGCGCCCAGGCCGGCGACCACTTCCTGAAGATCCTCCACGCCGGCGCGGGTCCGAGGTTCCAGGCCAGCCGCGACCTCGCGCGGTTCATGCTGGAGGGCCTGGCCCGCACGACCCTGACCTATGACAAGGACGGCCGGAAGGAGCGCCTGCTGATGCTGATCAAGCGGGCCACGCACATGCTGAACCGCAAGGGCGATGTGCAGGATTTGTGGCCGGAGTAGGGGGTATCGTTCAGGAGCAGCCAGAACGCAGACTTGGTTTGATGTCTGCCTAAGGCGCTGACTTAGCGACGGACGAGGCGGTACCTCCAATATATCGGCGCTTTGACTCGCGGAAAAGTAATGGTTTAGCTTGTCGCTCTCGGATGGGGTGATGAGATGGTGCGAAGCGCGACCGCGAGGCGGGCGTCTATGAATGTGGACGATGTTCGGGTTCTTAACGTTGTCGACCTTCTAGTCGACGAAGACAACTTTCGGATGGAGCCCAATCCTGATCAACCCGCAGCGCTCAAGGCCATGGTCCGCCGACAGGGCAAAAAGCTGATCGCTCTCGCGCAGAGCTTGTTGAGTGAGCGACCTAGCCGTGGCGAATTCATTTGGGTCGCACCGGACGCGAGGCCCGAAAACAAGGGTAAGTTCATCGTCTGCGAAGGGAATCGTCGGATTACGGCAATCAAGGTTCTCAATGAACCGGCCCTAGCTGACGGCACAAGTTGGGCCAGCGCGTTTCGCGAATTGGGTAAGGAGTTCCGGAAGAATCCGATCCGGCAGGTGCGGGCCATCCTGTACACATCGATCAATGAGGCGAGACCTGACGTCTATCGTAGGCATACGAATGAACAGGATGGCGCTGGCCTTGAGGATTGGGACCCGTTTGCGCAGGACAGGGCGAACAAGTTTCAAGATAAACGGCGAACGCTCTCGATGGTCGTCTTGGAACATCTCTCGCCGATCAGCGCGGAAGTATATGCCGAACAACTTGGATTGCGAGACCGCACAACGAACGCGGATCGTCTTCTAAGCACTTTTTCCAAGAATTATGCCCGGAAATTCGGAATCAAACTTACTGGGGTTGCGCCCTATCGCTTGGAGCTCGGCCTCAATCCCGAGACATCTATTGAGGTCTTGAAGCAAATTCTCAGCGCATCAGCCGTCTCAGTTGATGCCATCAAGAGCGAGCAGCTTCGCAACACCCTGCTGACCTCATTGCTAGCCAAGTTCGAGGGCGAGCAAACTGAGCGAGATGAGAATAGCGGGGCTAATGACGAACAAGGTGGTGCTTCTAATACGGGTAACCGCGACTCCGATGGTGACGAACGCGGCAGCGGAAGTGGCTCCGATCGTGGCGGTGGCGGTGGCGGTTCCGGAGAGGACTCTGACGCGGACAGAGGTGATCCCAATCGCGGCGAGAGCAGTGACGGCAAAAGCGACGAGAAGGGTGGTAGGCATCCCAAGCGCGATCCGTTGAGTCGGGCCACGCTGGCGCCCGCCGATCGAGCGAATACGCTCCATGTCTCTGGCCCTCGTCTCACGGGGCTTTACCGAGAGTGTCGAGAGATCCTCGTTGACGAACGACCGAACGCATCCGCGATGCTTCTGCGCGTCTTCCTTGAGCTCTCGTGCGAAGCGTTCCTGATCCACGAAGGGATTCGGCTACCAAGTGGGCGCGCTCACTGGAGTGACTACGGCATTAATCTCGACACGAAGATTAGGAAGGTTCTCAACGTTGTGGACGCTGAGAGCCGTGATCGCGATCTTGTAGATGCCCGAAACGGGCTTTCGGAGGATACGGGCCAGAGCCATTCGATCCGTTCGCTCCATCGAGCAATGCACGATCTCAATCAAGTGCTAGACCCGCGTCAGATAAAACTTAATTGGCAGCGTTGGCATCCGCTCCTGATGAAAATCCACGACAAAATTCGCGGTTGAGCCCCTGGCCAGCACGACCCTTTTGCCCCTAGTGTGCCGCCGTTGGAGAGGGCCATGCAGTTCAATACGCCTCTTAGATATCCCGGCGGCAAGGCTCGTCTATCGCAGTATGTGATTGATTTGCTTAAGCTGAACGAACTGACGGGTGGGCACTACGCGGAGCCCTATGCAGGGGGGGCCGCTATCGGCCTAACGCTCCTCTACCTTGAGTATGTCAGCCATGTTCACCTCAACGACTTGAACCGCTCAGTATACGCCTTTTGGCGATCTGTTCTCGATCAGCCAGACGAGCTGTGCGCCCTGATCGAGGAGCGTCCGATCACCCTCGAAGAGCGCCTGCTTCAAAAGGCCGTGCAGCGAGATTCCAGCGCCTCAACTTTGGCGCTTGGGTTTTCGACCTTCTTTCTCAATCGTACTAACCGTTCCGGCATTCTTGCAGGAGGCGTGATTGGGGGTAACGCTCAGACGAGCGAGTGGAAGATCGATGCGAGATACAACAAGGATGATTTGATCCAGCGGATCTTGCAGGTCGCCGAGTACGGCTCGCGTATTAGCCTTACAAATCTGGATGCGGCGGCATTCATTCAGCAAAGGCTCCCAAGCCTTCCAGCACGCACCCTTGTCTATCTAGATCCGCCTTACTACACAAAAGGTAAGAAGCTATATCAGAACCACTATAAGCACGACGACCACGCAGCGATCGCGGAACTCGTCAGTCAGATTGAGCAAAAATGGATCATATCGTACGATAATGTTGATCCTATCACTGATCTATATAGGGGCTATGAGCGCGAGAACTTTGCGCTCAGTTGGTCTGCTCGCAGTCGATATGAAGGGTCTGAGGTGATGATCTTCGGGCCAAACGTCAGGCGCCCCGAAAAGGTTGAAACCTGGCGAGGCATCGCCGCTTAGCGCCGAGCCTTTCTCGGTTGCGTCTGGGCGTCCTCTGCGCCCCTTTCGAACTTCCCTAGTGAAGTCACGCCCGACGCCCCAGCGTCGGGTGCCCTCCTTAAATCTCTTGGAGGCTGCAGCGTGCAGGGCTGTCCAGGTCAGTCAAGGACCGCCTCCGGCGGCCGCGTGGCGGCGACGCGGAGCGTCGTCCTTGAGTGACCTGGACAGCCCTGCGATCGTCTCGCCGTGAGATTTAAGATGGGCGCTCTTCCGGGGCGGAAGGCTTCTCGCTGATCTAAACAATCCCGTCATCCCGCGCTTTATGCGCGGGACCCATTTGTCCGCCGCAGGGGCGGTGCGGGCCTGGGCTCTCACCTGGAAGCTGAACGATGGGTCCCGCGCATAAAGCGCGGGATGACGGTTGGGGGGGCGGCGGGGCCGGCAGGTTTGCCGGAGAGGGTGTAACCCCTCACCCTCCCGCGCTTTGCGCGGGTCCCTCCCTCTCCCTGTGGGAGAGGGTGACTACGGGGATACAGCGGGCTGGGTCCTCGGAATTGGCGAGATCGAACCTCGCGAAATCAACCGCTTGTCGATTTTACGCGACCCTGGATGATCCGCGTTCAGCGCCGGCCCATACTCTTCCTCACCCGATGGCTTGGAAGGGACGTCCGGCCGGCGATCGTGACGGCTGTCGGGGGTGGTCGAGCGGGAAGCGCTCGTCGGTGCGGGGGAAACCCCACAACTGCATCCCTCTGGCGGCGGTCGGCCCTGGAACACAGAAACGACGTGGGATGTCGGGCCGATGACGCAGCAGGCAGGCGCTGAAATCGCGTCTGCGGTCCGGACGGGATGGCCAATCCCTCCGCCCGTCGAAGGCCTCTTCCGGAGCGGGTCAACACCCCGCGCCCCGGAGGCTTTCGGACAACGGCCGCGCGGAGCGTCTGGCTTCGTCGAAACGGTCTCTACTTACTCATCCTCCGGACGCTGTCCGGCGCTCCGCGTCCCTTTCCATCCCTCCCTTCAGCGGCCCGGCCGCGTGAAGCGGCGCCGCCGCGCGCGCGGTGTCAGGCCGGGCAGATCGGCAGGGCGGTGGTGAACTTGATCTGCTCCATCGCGAAGCTGGACGAGACGTCGGTCAGCGGGGCGGTGGCGATCAGGCGCTTGTAGAAGCGGTCATAGGCGGCGATGTCGCGGACCACGACCTTGAGCAGGTAATCGACCTCGCCGCTCATCCGGTAGAACTCGACGACCTCGGGCAGGGCCTTGGCGCCGGCGGCGAAGGTGGTCAGCCAGTCCTCGTCGTGGCGGCCGGTCTTCACCGCCACGAAGACGGTCAGGTTGAGGTCCAGGGCCTCGCGGTCCAGCAGGGCGACGCGGGCCATGATGACGCCGGCGTCCTGCAGGCGCTTGACGCGCTTCCAGCAGGGGGTCTGGGACAGGCCGACCCGCTCGGCCAGCTCGGCGATGGCGACGGTGGCGTCCTCCTGCAGGATGGCCAGCAGGCGGCGGTCGATCTGATCGAGATCAATCATCTCGCGATCCCACGATTGAGAGAATGGAATTCTCCTTAGCCCGCGAATGGTAACCTTTCAAACCATGTCTTTCTTCGAATCCTCGCCATCCTAGGAGGCTCGGACAATCAAGCTGGGCAGCACCGATGGACCTCTCCTTCACGCGTCATCCCAAGTCGGTCGGCGAAAGCTATGGCGAGCACATGGGCGTGGCCTGGAGCTTCGGCTTCACCCTGCTGGGCGCGGGCCTGGCCTGCATCGTCCACGGCATCCTGCCGTTCGCCTTCGAGAAGACCGGCAGCCAGACGGTGCGCCGGCTGAACGAGCGGCTGTCGAACCGCTGCGCCCTGGCCCAGTCGCATCAGGCCGACGCGCACTTCCCGACCCAGGACACCGTCCGGGGATGACCGCCGCCGCCCTTCGGGTGAATGCGGGCAAGCTGGGTCCCGGCCTCGCCGCCGGTCTGCTGCTGGCCGTCCTGGCCAAGCTGCTGGCGACGAACCTGCACGCCCCCGCGCCGCTGGTCGCGGTGATCCTGGGCATGATGCTCGGTGCGCTGGGCCTGCAGGCCCAGCTGGGCGCGGGTCTCGACCTCTTCGCCAAGCCCGGCCTGCGGCTGGGCGTGGCCATGATGGGCGCCCAGATCAGCTGGAGCGAATTCGCCGCCTTGGGCGGTCCGGCCATCGTCGCCAGCGGCGCCGTCGTGCTGGGCGGCTTGGGCATCGGGGCGCTGGCCGGGACCGCCCTGGGCCTGCCGTTCGCCGAGGCCCTGATCGCCGCCGCCGCCTGCTCGATCTGCGGCGCTTCGGCGGCGCTGGCGGCCTCGCAGGCCGCGCCGGCCAGCCCAGCCAACCAGCGCACGACGGCCCTCGTGATCGTCGGGGTCAACCTGCTCTCGACCGTGGCCATGCTGGCCTATCCGCCTCTGGCCAAAGCGCTGGGCCTGACCGCCCACCAGGCCGGCGTGTTCTTCGGCCTCTCCATCCACGATGTCGCCCAGGTGGCCGGGGCGGGGGCCTCGGTCTCGCCCGAGACGGCCAGCACCGCCGCGCTCGCCAAGCTGGCCCGCATCGTCTGGCTGGGCCCGGCGGTCATCCTGATCGGCCTGATGCTGACCCGCTCCAAGGAGGGCGGCGTCGTTGGCGGCCTGAAGGCCCCGCCGCTTTTCGTTTTAGGCTTTGCGGCTCTCGCCGCAGCGCGCGGGCTGGGACTGATCCCGCCGGCGCTGGTGACGACCATGGCGACCTGCTCCAGCTTCCTGCTGCTGGCCGGCGTCGGGGCCATCTCGGCCAAGCTCGGCCCCAAGGCCTTGCTCGAGGTCAAGCCGAGGCTGGCCATCATGCTGGTGACGGTCACCGTGGCCGTCGCGGTCCTGGCCTACGCCCTGACGAGGATTTTCTTCTAGGATCAAGGCTTGGCGGGGAACGAAACCCACTCCATGGTCCGCTCCAAGAGTCGGAGGGACCCTAAAGTGAGCTTCTGGACGCGTCGCAAGTCGATCGACACCATCACCGCTGGCCACGCGGACAGCCATCAACTGAAGAAGACCCTGAGCTGGTACCACCTGGTGGCCCTGGGCGTCGGGGCCATCGTCGGCACCGGCATCTACACCCTGACCGGCGTCGGGGCGGGCCTGGCCGGGCCGGGCGTGATCCTGTCGTTCCTGATCGCCGGGGCGGTCTGCGCCTGCGCCGCCCTGTGCTACGCCGAGCTGTCGACCCTGATGCCGGCGGCGGGCAGCGCCTACACCTACAGCTACGCGGCGATGGGCGAGCCGGTCGCCTGGTTCGTCGGCTGGAGCCTGATCCTCGAATACACCCTGGTCTGCGCGGCGGTCGCCGTCGGCTGGTCGGCCCACGCCCACGGCCTGTTCAAGATGGCGGGCTTCCCCGACGCTTTGCTGGCCGGCCCGCATGCCGGCGGGATCGTCAACCTGCCGGCCGTGATCATCTCGATGGCGGTGGCGGGCCTGCTGGCGCTGGGCACCCGCGAGAGCGCCACGGTCAACATGATCCTCGTCTTCGTGAAGATCATCGCGCTCGTTATCTTCGTGGCCCTGTGCCTGCCGGCGTTCGACGCCAGCCACTTCACGCCGTTCATGCCCAACGGCTTCTCGGCCCACGTGCCCGCCGGAGGCGGGGCGGACCAAGCCAAGATCGGCGTCATGGCCGCCGCCAGCCTGATCTTCTTCGCCTTCTACGGCTTCGACGCGGTGTCGACCGCAGCCGAGGAAACCAAGAACCCCAAGCGCGACCTGACCATCGGCATCGTCGGCTCGATGGCCGCCTGCACGGCCATCTACATGATCGTCGCCGCCGCCTCGATCGGCGCCTCGCGCACCGAAGTGTTCTCCAAGAGCGAGGCCCCGCTGGTCTTCATCCTGGAGAGCCTGCAGCACGGCAAGATGGCCCAGCTGGTGGCCCTGGCCGCCGTCGTCGCCCTGCCGACCGTGATCCTGGCCTTCATGTACGGCCAGAGCCGGATCTTCTTCGTCATGGCTCGCGATGGCCTGCTGCCGCGCGCCCTGTCGAAGGTCAACGCCAAGACCGGCACGCCGGTGGTCATGACCCTGCTGACCGGCGCCCTGTCGGCGGTGCTGTCGGGCTTCCTGTCGCTGAAGGACATCGCGGAGCTGGCCAATGCCGGCACCCTGGCGGCGTTCATCGCCGTGGGCCTGTCGGTGATCGTGCTGCGTCGTCGCGAGCCCAGCCGTCCGCGGGTGTTCTCGACCCCGGCCTGGCAGATCGTGGCCCCGGCCGGCATCCTGGGGTGCCTGTATCTCTTCTACAGCCTGCCGGCCAAGACCCAGCTCTACTTCCTGTTCGCCCACATCATCGGCGCGGTCGTCTACTTCGCCTACGGCATGCACAAGAGCGTGCTGGCGCAGGCTGAGAAGGCCCAAGGGTAAGGCTTCCATTCTTGAGGGCCATCGCTACAGTCTGCGTCAAAACAAGCGTTTGACGCAGGGAGTTGGAAGCGCATGGCCCTCGATCTGGAAACCCGCGATCAGCTGATCGAGACGGTGGCCCGCTTCGTGGCCGAGCGCCTGCGGCCGATCGAGGCCAAGGTCGCCGAGGACGACGCGGTGCCCGCCGACGTCGTGGAAGAGATGAAGGGTCTGGGGCTCTTCGGCCTCTCCATTCCCGAAGAATTCGGCGGCCTCGGCCTTAACATGGAAGAAGAGGCGCTGGTGGCGGTCGAGCTGGGCCGCGCCTCGCCGGCGTTCCGCTCGGTGTTCGGCACCAATGTCGGCATCGGCAGCCAGGGCCTCGTCATGTTCGGCAATGACGAACAGAAGGCCAAGTGGCTGCCCGGTATCGCGTCCGGCGACATCATCACCTCGTTCGCCCTGACCGAGCCGGAGGCCGGCTCCGACAGCGCCGCCGTACAGACCCGCGCCACGCTGGACGGCGACCACTACGTCCTGAACGGCGGCAAGCGGTTCATCACCAATGCCGGCAAGGCCTCGCTCTTCACCGTGATGGCCCGCACCAATCCGGACGCCAAGGGCGGTTCGGGGGTCTCGGCTTTCCTCGTGCCGCGCGATCTCCCCGGTCTCTCGGTCAGCAAGCCCGAGAAGAAGATGGGCCAGCAGGGCGCTCACATCCACGACGTCACTTTCGACAATGTCCGCGTGCCGGCCTGGAATCGCCTGGGCGAGGAAGGCGAGGGCTTCAAGGTCGCCATGCAGGTGCTGGACCGGGGCCGCCTGCACATCGCCGCCGTCTGCGTGGGCGTGGCCGAGCGGCTGATCAAGGACTGCGTGGCCTACGCCAGCGAGCGCAAGCAGTTCGGCCAGCCGATCGCCAGCTTCCAGCTGATCCAGGCGATGATCGCCGACAGCAAGACCGAGGCCCTGGCGGCTCGGGCGTTGGTCATGGAGACCGCCCGCAAGCGCGATACCGGCGCCGGCATCGTGCTGGAGGCGGCGGCCAGCAAGCTGTTCGCCTCGGAGATGGTCGGCCGGGTCGCCGACCGGGCGGTGCAGATCTTCGGCGGGGCCGGCTATGTCGCCGACTACGGCATCGAGCGGCTGTACCGCGACGTGCGGATCTTCCGAATCTACGAGGGCACCAGCCAGATCCAGCAACTGGTCATCGCCCGTGAGACCCTGAAGCGCGGCGGCTAGGTCCTGCGGCGGGCGCGGCAGAATGTCGCGCCCGACTTTGCCCTGGCGACGTGGCGCCACGCCGCATGGCGGGTGGTTTTCTCCAGCGCGTGCAAAGGTTTTCACGAGAGATGCCATCCAGGGATGAGCGCTCGCCCTGAAATTGTGTGCGGCATCCTGTCGCCATCGCGGGGCGAATATTTAAGGCGGCATTAAGCATGCCAGAAGAGGCTGTTCCCGCATTTTGAGACGGGGGTGGCCATGAGCCAGGATCACGCGATCAGCGAGCGCATTGGCTTCATGGGCCTGGACGACAAGGCGCGAGGCGCCTTGCGTGAGCTGCAGCCGGTCATTCGCAAAAACATCGGCCCGGCGCTGGACGCCTTCTACGCCAAGGTCCGCGCCAACCCCGAGACCCGCAAGTTCTTCGGCGACGAAAAGCACATGCAGGCCGCATCAAGCCGCCAGCAAACCCATTGGGACGTGATCTCGCGCGCCGAGTTCGACGACACCTACGTCAAGGCCGTGCGCACCATCGGCCAGACCCACGCCCGCATCGGCCTGGAGCCGCGCTGGTACATCGGCGGCTATGCCGTGGTCAGCGAGCACCTGATCCGGGCGACGATCAACGAGCAGTGGCCCAAGGGCTTCATGGCCAAGGGCGATCCGGACAAGGCCGGCGACGCGGTCAGCGCGCTGATGAAGGCGGTCATGCTGGACATGGACTTCGCCATCTCGATCTATCTGGAGACCATCGAGGCCGAACGCCAGCGCCTGGAGGCGACGCGCCAAGCCGCCGAGGCCAGCCAGAACGCGGTGGTCCAGGCGCTGGGCGAGGCGCTGGACCGCCTGGCCCAGGGCGACCTGGTCGGCCGCCTGTCGGCCGACGTCCCGTCCGAGTTCCAGAAGCTGAAGGACGACTTCAACAACGCCGTCGGCATTCTCGAGCAGGCGATGAGCCGGGTGAGCGAGGCCACCGACGGCATCCGCTCGGGCGCTGACGAGATCGGCGTGGCCGCCGACGACCTGTCGCGCCGCACCGAACAGCAGGCCGCCAGCCTGGAAGAGACCGCCGCCGCCCTCGACGAGATCACTTCGACGGTCCGCCGCTCGGCCGCCGGCGCCAAGCAGGCCCAGGACGTGGTGGTCGGGGCCAAGGCCGAGGCCGAGAAGTCGGGCGTCGTGGTCGACCAGGCCGTGGCGGCCATGGGCGAGATCGAAACCAGCTCGCGCTCGATCGGCAACATCATCGGTGTGATCGACGAGATCGCCTTCCAGACCAACCTGCTGGCTCTGAACGCCGGCGTTGAAGCGGCGCGGGCCGGGGAGGCTGGTCGCGGCTTCGCGGTGGTCGCGCAGGAAGTGCGAGCTCTCGCCCAGCGCTCGGCCGACGCGGCCAAGGAGATCAAGACCCTGATCGCCAACTCGACCGCCCAGGTCGATCGCGGCGTGGGTCTGGTCGGCCAGACCGGCGAGGCGCTGCGCGGCATCGTCAGCAAGGTCGCCGAGATCGACGGGCTGATCGAGCAGATTTCGACCTCGGCCCAGGAGCAGGCCACGGGCCTCAACCAGGTGAACACGGCCGTCAACCAGATGGACCAGGTCACGCAACAGAACGCCGCCATGGTGGAGCAGACGACGGCCGCGACCTATTCCCTCAAGGGTCAGACGCTGGAGCTGGTCAAGCAGGTGTCGGCGTTCTCGATCTCGGCGCGCCAGAAGGCCGTCGCGCCGGCGATGCCCACGCCGACGCGCGCGCCGCCCATGGAGCGTCCCGTCGCTCGTCCGGTCAGCCGTCCGGGCGCGGTCTCGCGCGGCAACGCCGCGGTGGCGATCAAGGAAGAGTGGGAAGAGTTCTAAGTAAAGCGGCGGGTCAGCATGAATCTTGACCTGCAGACAGCAGAACGCCCCCGCCGACCGTGTCGACGAGGGCGTTATGTTCCCCCGAGGTGGAGGAGAAGCTTACGCGCCGCCCGGGAAGCGGAACGGAACCTTCACGGTGCCGGTCTTGGCGCCCATCGGCAGCTTTTCGGCGATGCACATGGCGGCCTTGTCGAAGCCCTTACCGGCGGCGCTGTTGTCGACGACCTTGCAGTCCGACAGCTTGCCGGCGTCGGCGGTGCATTCCAGCATCACCTGAGCGGCGTCGCGGGTGTTCGCGAACTGCTGCAGGCAACGGCCCATTTGGTCTTCAAAGCCGCCAGCGGCCGAAGCGGCCTGAGCGACGAAAAAGCTGCCAGCGATTCCCGCGGCAATAGCGATCGGATATTTCATCCCGCTGCTCCCAGTAAAAGTGTCACGTCCTGTGGACGACGCGCCAATCGGACGCAGGAGGGTTCTCGCAGGTGCGAGTTAAAAGAATCTGAGTCGGAAAATAATATTGTGGTTTACTTCCAAGTAACCATCGATGCGACCGTCACGAGACGGTCATCGAGCAATCCGCTCTTTATAGATTCATCGCGCGCAGACCTGCGACCAAATGACCACCTGGGCGCTACCAGCGCAGGTTATGTCGAATTCCTTTTAACCAAGTCAGAGGTTGTTAGGAATCTATCGGGATTATCCGGCTTCAATGTTGGCGATCCGTGGGCACGGAACGCTGGTTGGAGGGGACCTGCGATGAAACGGATTCGTCTCGTCGATCTGCCGTTGATCATTAAAATCGGCTTCGCGCCGGCTTTCGCGCTGTTGATGCTGGCCTTGATGGCCGGCGGCGCCATCGTCGTTCAGCAGAGCCAGTCGGCCGCGCTGCGCGATGTTGTTCAGACCGACATGCGCGAGAACATGGAGATTCAGGCGCTGTCCAAGCGCATCTCCAACATCAACGGTGAACTCTACACCGTGCTGACCCACAAGGCCGGCAATATCGACGTCGCCAAGAACGACGCTCGCATGGCCGCGGTCCTGAAGGAAACGGACTCGGTCAAGAAGGACCTCACGGCCCTGAAGGCGCGCCTGCCGGCCAGCGAGCAAGGCAAGATCGCCGACTTGATCAAGTCGCTCGACGAATGCCGCAGCGCCATCGACACGGTCAGCGGCATGATCGGCGTCGACTTCAACATGGCCGTCGGCTTCGTCGCGCCGTTCGAAGAACAATACGCCAAGATGAGCACGCAGCTCGACCAGGTGGTCGGCGCCGCTAACGCCCGCATCAAGGCCGAGACGGTCAAGCGCGAGGCTGAAGCCAAGGCCGCCATGACCGCCACGATCGTCATGTCGCTGATCACCCTGGCCGCCGTCGGCGCCCTGGCCTGGTTCTCGGTCATGACGACCCGCAAGTCGATCTCCGACATCGCCGGCGCCACCGACAAGCTGTCGAAGGGCGACAACACCATCGACCTGGAGAAGATGACGCGCGGCGACGAGCTGGGCGCCATCGTCACGGCCTTGAAGGTGTTCCGCGACAACCAGCTGCACCTGGACACGCTCCGGGCCGAGCAGGAAAAGTCGGCCGCCCTCACGGCCGACGAACGCCGCGCCAAGGAAGCCGCCGCCGCGGCCGCCGCCCAGGAAGCCTCGACCGTCGTCAGCAACCTGGCCCAGGGCCTGGAGAAACTGGCCTCGGGCGACCTGACCTTCCGCGTCACCGCCGACTTCCCCGGCGAGTATCGCAAGCTGAAGGACGACTTCAACGGCGCCATGGGTTCGCTGCAGGAGACGATGAAGGTCATCGCCGCCTCGACCGACGGCCTGCGCACCGGCGCCGACGAGATCGCCCACGCCTCGGACGACCTGTCGCGCCGTACGGAGCAACAGGCCGCCAGCCTGGAAGAAACCGCCGCCGCCCTGGACGAGCTGACCGCCACCGTGCGCCGCACGGCCTCGGGCGCCCGCCAAGCCTCGGACGTGGTCTCGACGACGCGTGGCGAAGCGACGCATAGCGGCCAGGTCGTGCATCAGGCAGTGTCGGCCATGGGCGAGATCGAGAACTCGTCCAAGCAGATCAGCCAGATCATCGGCGTGATCGACGAAATCGCCTTCCAGACCAACCTCCTGGCCCTGAACGCCGGCGTCGAAGCCGCGCGTGCGGGTGAAGCGGGCCGCGGCTTCGCGGTCGTCGCCCAGGAAGTTCGCGCCCTGGCCCAGCGTTCGGCCGAAGCGGCCAAGGAGATCAAGGCTCTGATCTCCAGCTCGACCCAGCAGGTCAGCCAAGGCGTCAGCCTGGTCGGCCAGACGGGCGAGGCGCTGCAACGGATCGTGGCGAAGGTCGGCGAGATCGATGCGCTGGTCACCGAGATCGCGGCTTCGGCCGCCGAGCAGGCGACCGGTCTGAACGAAGTGAACACCGCCGTGAACCAGATGGATCAGGTGACCCAGCAGAACGCCGCCATGGTCGAGGAATCGACCGCCGCGACGCACTCGCTGAAGGGTGAAACCGGTGAACTGGTCCGCCTGATGGCCCGCTTCCAAGTGGGCAACGGTTCCTCGACCTACAGCCGTCCGGCTGTGGCCGACACGGCTCAGCACGCTCCGGCGCGCAACCCGGTGGCCGAGCAGCAGGCTCGCCTGAACACCTTCGCCCGCCCGGGCCGGAGCAGTGGTTCGGCGGCTGTCGCCCAGGCCCCCGCCGTCGATGGTTGGGAGGAATTCTAAATGGCCGCCGCGATCGCGCTGCCTGAAACCCTGGATCTGAAGGCCGCGGCCCCTCTCAAGGCCGCCTTCCTGGAACGCCGCGGCGCGGCGATCACCGTGGAAGCCGATCAGGTCCGTCGCCTCGGCGGTCTGTGCCTGCAGGTCCTGCTGGCCGCCCGCAAGGCGTGGGACCAGGACGGCCAAGTCTTTTCCATCAAGGGGCCTTCCGAGGCCTTTGTCGAAACCACCCGTCTTTTCGGCGCCGAAGGGGCGCTCCTCTCGGCGGAATTCCAAGGAGCTGAATCGTGACGCGTACGGTTCTCACGGTCGATGATTCCCGGACCATGCGGGACATGCTGCGCATGGCTCTGGTCGGCGCCGGTTTCAACGTAGTCGAGGCTGTCGACGGCGAGCATGGCCTGGAGGTTCTCTCCGCCCATCGCCCGGACATCATCATCACCGACATCAACATGCCCAAGCTGGACGGCTTCGGCTTCATCGAGGCGGTGCGGGTCGACGACGACTATCGCGCCATCCCGATCCTGGTGCTGACCACGGAAAGCGACCCGGCCAAGAAGCAGCGGGCTCGCGAAGCCGGCGCGACGGGCTGGATCGTCAAGCCGTTCAACCCGGAAAAGCTGGTCGACGCGATCCGTCGCGTGGCTGCCTAAACCCGGCCAGTACCGCGTACCGAGTTTTTGACTACCCGTTGCTAGACGCGAATTAGGACGTACGGGATATGGACGAGCTAGAGGCCATCAAGGTCACCTTCTTCCAGGAATGCGAGGAGCTCCTCGCCGACCTCGAGGGCGGTCTCCTGGCCATGCAGGAAGGCGCCGGCGACAGCGAAACCGTCAACGCCGTCTTCCGCGCCGTACATTCGATCAAGGGCGGCGCCGGCGCCTTCGGCCTCGAGCCGCTGGTGCGCTTCGCCCACGTGTTCGAGACCCTGCTGGACGCCGTGCGCGCCGGTTCGGTGCCCAACACGGTCGAGCTGGCCGCCGTCCTGCTGCGCGCCTCCGACATCCTGGCCGACCACGTCAGCGCCGCGCGCGGTCTGGGCGATGTCGACATGGCCGCCTCGGCCGCCATGGCCGCCGAGCTGGAAACCTGGACCGACCCGAACGCCGCCCCCGCCGCCGCTTCGGTGGTGGTCGAGGACGCCGCGCCGGCTCCCGTCGCCGAGCCCGTCGTGGCCGCCGACGACGCCATGGACGATGACGATCTCGGCTTCGTGTTCGTGCCGCAGACCATCTCGGTCGAGGCGCAGGCCGCCGACGCCGACCTGGTCCCCTCCAACGTCTGGACGGTGTCGATCCGTCCGAAGTCGGACCTCTACCGCAAGGCCAACGAGACGGCGCTGCTGCTTCGTGAGCTGAACCGCCTGGGTCCGATCAAGGCGACGCTGGACGACCGCGCCCTGCCGGCCCTGCAAGACCTCGATCCCGAAGCCGCCTTCGTGACCTGGAGCGTCCGCCTCGAGACCGAGGAAGACGAAGCCGCGATCCGCGAAGTCTTCGAATTCGTCGACGGCGACTGCGACCTGGAAATCACCCGGGGCGAAGCCGCGGTCGAGGACGCCATGGCCTCGCTGCTGGCCGTCGCCGAAGCGCCCGTCGTCGAGGCTGTAGAGCCTCCGCCGGCTCCGGTCGTCGAAATCGCCGCCCCGGCGCCCGTCGCCGCACCTGTCGCCGAAGTCGCGCCCGCCGCGCCGGCCCCGGTCGTCGAGGCACCCAAGCCCGCCGTCGCCGCCGCCGCTCCGGCCGCCGCCACGCCGAAGGCCACCCAGGTCGAAGTCCCGGGTCCCGGCCAGTCGGTCATCCGCGTCGATCCCGAGCGCATCGATCGCCTGATCGACCTCGTCGGCGAACTGGTCATCAATCAGGCCATGCTGGCGCAGCGCGTCGGCGAATATGGCATCGCCCCGTCCTCGAACCTGGCCATGGGTCTGGATGAGCTGGAACAGCTCACCCGCGAGATCCAGGACAGCGTCATGGCCATCCGCGCCCAGCCGGTGAAGTCGGTGTTCCAGCGCATGCCGCGCCTGGTCCGCGAAGTCGCCAACATGACGAGCAAGCAGGCTCGCCTGGTGATGGAAGGCGAGAACACCGAGGTCGACAAGACGGTCATCGAGCGTCTGTCCGACCCGATCACCCACATGCTGCGCAACGCCATCGACCACGGGCTGGAAAGCCCCGAGGAGCGCAAGGTGGCCGGCAAGAATCCCGAAGGTGTCGTGCGCCTGGCCGCGCTGCACCGCAGCGGCCGGATCGTCATCGAGGTCTCGGACGACGGCAAGGGCATCAACCGCGAGCGGGTCTTCGGCATCGCGGTCAAGAAGGGCCTGATCGCCCCCGACCTGCAGCTGACCGACGAGGAGATCGACAACCTGATCTTCCTGCCGGGCTTCTCGACCGCCGAGAAGATCTCGGACGTGTCGGGCCGCGGCGTCGGCATGGACGTGGTCAAGCGCTCGGTCCAGGCCCTGGGCGGCCGCATCTCGATCACCTCGCGTCCCGGTCTGGGCTCGACCTTCACGCTCAGCCTGCCGCTGACCCTGGCCGTCCTGGACGGCATGGTGGTCGACGTCGCCGGCGAGACCCTGGTCGTGCCGCTGGCCGCCATCGTCGAGAGCCTGCGTCCCAAGCCGGAAGAAGTTCGCCCGCTGGGCCCGGTCGGCTCCGTGCTGGCGGTCCGCGACAGCTTCGTGCCGCTGATCGACGTCGGCCAGGCCCTGGGCTACCGCGCTCACTCGCCCGCTCCGACCGACGGCGTCGTGCTGCTGGTCGAAGGTGAAGACGGCTCGCGCGCCGCCCTGGTGGCCGACGCCATCCACGGTCAGCGTCAGGTCGTCATCAAGTCGCTGGAACAGAACTACCAGCAGGTCGAGGGCGTCGCCGCCGCGACCATCCTGGGCGACGGCCGCGTCGCGCTGATCCTCGACGTCGACGCCACCATCGCCATGCGCCGCCGTGAAGGCGGTACGCCGCGCCCCACCGAACCCACCCTCATCGCCGCGGAGTAAAGTCATGACTGACCATGCCACCGCCACAGGGATAGACCGCCGGGAACTGATCTCCTTCCGCGTGGGGGACCAGGAGTACTGCGTGGACATCATGGCGGTCCGCGAGATCCGGGGCTGGAGCCCGGCCACGGTGCTCCCGCAATCGCCCGGCTTCATGCGCGGCGTCATCAACCTGCGCGGCGCGGTGCTGCCGATCATGGACCTGGCCTGCCGCCTGGGCATGCCGGTGATCGAGCCGACCGTCCGCAGCGTCTTCATCGTCGTCAAGGCGGGCGACCGCACGGTCGGCCTGCTGGTCGACGCGGTGTCGGACATCCTGTCGATCAATGACGACATGATCCAACCGACCCCGGACATGGCCTGCGACACCGTCCGCAACTTCGTGCGCGGCATCATCTCGATCGAGGGCCGCATGATCAGCGAGATCTCCTTGGACCGCATCCTGCCTGAACGGGAGGCCCTGGCCGCCTGATGACCACTGGTTCCTCATCCGTTTCGGACCGCCGCGAGGCCCTCGTCGATGGCGAGTTCGCGTTCACGTCCGCCGATTTCAAGCGCATCGCCGCGCTGCTGTACGACCTGGCCGGCATCAGCCTGCCCGACAGCAAGGCGACGCTGGTCTATTCGCGCCTGGCCAAGCGCCTGCGCAATCTGGGCATGCGCTCGTTCACCGAGTACTGCAGCTTCGTCGCCAGCGACAAAGGCCATGACGAGAGCCAGGAGATGCTCCGGGCGCTGACCACCAACGTCACGCGCTTCTTCCGCGAGCCGCACCACTTCGACGATCTGCGTCAGAACGTGCTGGAGCCGGTGGCCGACAAGGTCCGCGCCGGTGGCCGCCTGCGCCTGTGGTCGGCGGCCAGCTCGTCGGGCCAGGAGCCCTATTCGATGGCCTTCACGGTGCTGTCGGTCTGGCCGAACGCGGCCGATCTGGACATCCGGATCCTGGGCACGGACATCGACACCAACGTGCTCGCCACGGGTCGCGAGGCCGTCTACGACGAATCGCTGCTGGAAGGCATTCCGGCGGCGGCGCGCGGCCAATATTTCGAGCGCGACGCCTCGGATCGCCGCGCCTGGCGCGTTTGCGAGGCCGCCCGCAGCCTCGTCGCGTTCCGGGAACTAAATCTCAACGGTCCGTCGTGGCCTATGAAGGGGCCGTTTGACGCCATCTTCTGTCGGAATGTCGTGATCTATTTTGATGAACCCACCCAGGAACGCGTCTGGAGCCGCTTCGCGCCGCTCGTCGCGCCTGGCGGCCGCCTGTACGTCGGCCACTCGGAACGTGTTGGCAGCAACATCACCGCGTTCGAGAGCAGCGGCCTGACCGCCTACCGGAAGGTGGGTCGCTGATGCCGAAGATTCGCGTTCTAGTCGTCGACGACTCCGCCACCATGCGGAGCCTGATCACGGCGGCCCTTTCCCGTGACCCGGAGATCGAGGTGGTCGGCGGCGCCGGCGACCCGTTCGAGGCGCGCGGCATGATCAAGGCCCTGAACCCCGACGTCGTCACGCTCGACATCGAGATGCCGAACATGAACGGCATCGAGTTCCTCGAGAAGATCATGCGCCTGCGGCCGATGCCGGTGGTCATGGTCTCGACCCTGACCCAGGCCGGCGCCGAGATGACGCTGCGGGCCCTGGAACTGGGCGCCGTGGACTGCGTGGGCAAGCCCGCCGACGCCACCGGCACCCAGGAAGCCCTGGCCGAGATCGTCGCCAAGGTGAAGATCGCGGCGCGCGCCTCGGTCCGCACCAACGCCGGCGCCGCGCCGGCGTCCGCGCCGACGCGCCGCAAGGACTTCATGCCCTCGGGCGACATCGTGGCGATCGGTTCGTCGACCGGCGGGGTGGAAGCCCTGCTGTCGATCCTGACCCTGTTCCCCGAGACCTGCCCGCCGACGGTCATCACCCAACACATGCCGGCGACCTTCACCGCCAGCTTCGCCGCGCGCCTGGATCGCGCCAGCGGGGCCAAGGTGCAGGAAGCCACCGACGGCGCCCTGCTGGAGCCCGGCAAGGTCTATGTCGCCCCCGGCGGCGCCACGCACCTGGAGGTCGTTCGTTCGGCCGGCCTGCGTTGCCGCCTGGTCCAGGGCGACCCGGTCAGCGGCCACCGCCCGTCGGTGGACGTGCTGTTCAACTCGGTGGCCAACGCCGTCGGCGACAAGGCGGTCGGGGCCATCCTGACCGGCATGGGCCGCGACGGCGCTCAGGGCCTTCTGGCCATGCGCAAGGCCGGCGCCAGGACGCTGGGCCAGGACGAAGCCTCGTGCGTCGTCTACGGCATGCCGCGCTCCGCTTTCGAACTTGGCGCCGTGGAGAAGCAGGTTTCCCTGTCCCACATGGGCCAATCCATTCTCGATCTGGCCTCCGCGAGGCGATGAACCATGCCGCAAGCTAGCTCCATCTCCGTACTCGTGGTCGACGACCAGCTCACCATGCGGGCTCTGATCCGCAATGCGTTGCAGCAGATCGGCTTCAAGGACATCCGTGAGGCGCCGGACGGCGAGGAGGCTCTGAAGAACCTCCTGGCCAAGCCCGCTAACCTCGTCATCTCGGACTTCAACATGCCGAAGATGGACGGTCTGGCCCTGTTGCGCGCCGTGCGCTCGCACCCGCCGATCCGTCAGACCGCCTTCGTCATGCTGACGGGCCGCGCCGACCGCGAACTGGTCCAGCGCGCCGTGCAGTTCGGCGTCAACAACTACTGCGTCAAGCCCTTCACCGTGCAGGGCTTGAGGGAGAAGATCGAGCAAGTCTTCGGGCCGCTGACATGATGCAATTCTCCCACAACGACGACCCTGAACGGGCGATCAAGGTTCACGTGACGCAGGGCGAAAGCCATGTGACGGCCGACCCGCAGGTGGTGATGACCACCGTGCTGGGCTCGTGCATCGCCGCATGCATTCGCGATCCCCAGGCGGGCGTGGGCGGCATGAACCACTTCCTGCTGCCGGATTCCGGCGACGGGCGCACCGGCGGCGACGCCGTGCGCTACGGCGCCTACGCCATGGAACTGCTGATCAACGAACTGCTGAAGAAGGGCGCCCGCCGCGAGCGGATGGAAGCCAAGATCTTCGGCGGGGCCAAGCTGTTCGACGGCCTGTCGGACGTCGGCGCCAGCAACTCCGCGTTCGCCGAGCGTTTCCTGCGCGACGAAGGCATCCCGATCGTCTCGTCCAGCACGGGTGGGGTTTCGGCCCGTCGCGTCGAGTTCTGGCCGGCCTCGGGTCGTGTTCGCCAGCGCCTGGTGGCCGTCGACAACGCGCCGCAGGACGTCCGTCGTCCCGCGCCCGCGCCGATGCCCGCCGCGTCCAGCGGCGACGTGGATCTGTTCTGAACCTGATGACCGCCCAGCCGCTCCAGACGCCGACGATCGCACCGACCGAGCACCTGCCGGTCGGGGAGCTGTCGCGTCGCCTGGCGGCGGAACTGGCTTCGGCCGCGGCCATGTGCCGGGACTGCGAGCACCTGGCCGGCGACCTCGCCAAGGGCGGGGCCTCGCTGGAGAACCTCACGCGCCTGCAGTCGCTGGACGAACTGAGCCAGCGCCTGCACGGCCTGTCCGAGGTGCTGGAGCGTATCGGCCAGCACGCCTCGGGCGAATGGAACGTCTCGATCGAGCCGCTGCTGAGCGGTCTTGGCCTTTCCGACATGGTCGTGCGCCTGCGCGCCCAGGAACGCCTGGGGGAGCGCGCCGACCCGGGCGAGCTCGACTTCTTCTAGGCGCGCGATGGCCGACCCGCTCCTACCCTCGACGCGGATCAATCTCGAAAAGGCCACGGTGCTGGTCCTGGATGACAACGGGCCCTCGCTGGACATTTTGTCGCAGGTGGTCTCCGGCTTCGGGGTCAAGCAGCTGTTCCGGGCCGAGAGCGTCATGGACGCCCAGTCGCTGGTCCGCACCATGACCTTCGACCTGATCATCAGCGACGTGCAGATGCCCGTCACCGACGGTATCGAGTTCATCGAATGGCTGCGGCGCGAGGGCGGCGAGAACAACCGCTACGTCCCGGTCATCCTGGTCACGGGCCACACCCGCACCTCGCAGATCTTCAAGCTGCGCGACGCGGGCTCGAACTATGTCGTGGCCAAGCCGATCACGCCCAAGGTGCTGCTGGAGCGCATCGTCTGGGTGGCGCGCGAGGAGCGTCAATTCATCGAATGTGATAGCTATATCGGGCCTGATCGGCGTTTCAAACACGAGGGACCGCCGCCCGGATCGGATGGACGGCGCAAAGACGATCTTCCGGCGGAGGTGGGCGAGGCGCAGGCGCCCAATATGTCGGATGACGAAATCGCCAACATGATGCGCCCAGCGAAGGTGCAGGTATGACCGTCCGCAAATTCCGTCCGCCCAACCGGCTAGCCGGCATGATCAAGGAGCGCGGCGGCATCCTGGCCAAGGACGCCATCGTCGCCGCCGAGGCGGGGGTCGAGACCTTGCGCGAAGCCTCGCTGGCCGCGCTGGACCAGACCATCGCCGAGATCGAGCGCCGATTCGGCAAGGCCGCCGAAGGCCGCGAGAGCGAGTCGTTCGAGGCGCTGTATCTGCTCAGCTCACGGATCATCGACGTCGGCCACTTCGTCTCCGAGACCGGGGTCGACAAGGCCGCTGTCTCGCTCTGCACCCTGGCCGACAGCCTGGCGGAAGCCAAGGTCTGGCGCTGGGACGCGGTCGATGTCCACCTCAACGCCCTGCGCCTGCTGCGCGCGATGGGGGGCGAGCTGCCGGCCGAGCAACGCGCCGCGATGCTGGAAGGCCTGTACCAGGTCAGCCACCACAAGCCCGAAGAGGGCTGATCTTCAGTAGCCCCTGCTGTGACAAATCCGCCGTTCTGTGTCGGATTGGCAACGGCGGCGGGGGTCTCGTGAGTTGTGTCCGCTTTGTGGCCTTGTCGGCCGTCATTGGCTTTGTTAGTGCTCTGATACCGGTGTCAAAAACCAACGTTTGCTTCTGACACCGGTAGCAAAAATGAAGATCTAAAGGCCGGGGGCGGCTTCGTGGGAAGGACGCGAAGCCGAAACGAAGGCCAAAGGCGACGGTGACGTCGTCTTCAATGGTCAACGGGAGGAGGTTCTATGTCCAAGAATACCAAGGGGCGCGTGCGCGCTCTGCAATACGGCGTGTCCGGTAGCGCTCTGGCCCTGGCGATGGTTTTCGCCGGCGCCGCATCGGCTCAAGAAGCGCCCGCCGCCGCGCCGGCTCCGACGGATGAAGTCGAAGCCGTCGTCGTCACCGGCTTCCGCGCCTCGCTGGCCAACGCCCTCGACATCAAGCGCCGCGAAAACGACCTGGTCGACGTCATCAAGGCCCAGGACATCGCGGATTTCCCCGACCTGAACCTGGCTGAATCGCTGCAGCGCGTGCCGGGCGTGTCGATCGACCGCGACGGCGGCGAAGGCCGCACCATCACCGTCCGCGGCCTGGGCCCCGACTTTACCGTCGTGCGCCTGAACGGCCTGGAAGCCCTGGCCACCACCGGCGGCAAGGACAGCTCGGGCGGCGCCAACCGCGGCCGCCAGTTCGACTTCTCGATCTTCGCCTCGGAGCTGTTCAACAGCGTCACCGTGCGCAAGTCGATCTCGGCCATGAACGAGGAAGGCTCGCTGGGCGCGATCGTCGATCTGCAGGCCGCGCGTCCGTTTGACTTCGGCAAGTTCGCGATGAGCGCCTCGGGCAAGGTCGGCTGGAACGATCTCTCGCGGAAGAGCGACCCGCGCTACACCTTCCTGGTCAGCGACCGTTGGGACACCGGCATCGGTGAAGTCGGCGCCCTGCTGTCGGTCGCCTACGCCACCCGCGCCCAGCGCGAAGAAGGCTCCTCGACCGGTCGTTGGGAAAACCCGTCGGTCGCCGCCAACTCGTCGACCGCCTTCCCGTGCACCAGCCCGGCGTACAACCCCGTCAGCGGCCCGGCCCTGACCTGCGCCCAGATCGGCACCACCGTCGGCGGCACCACGCCGACCACCACGGCCGCCGCCGGCACCGCCAACAACCTGTGGCACCCGCGTATCCCGCGCTACGGCCGCCTGGACTATGACCAAAAGCGCCTGGGCGTGACGGGTTCGCTGCAATGGCGTCCGACCCCGAACTCGACCCTGACGCTCGACGCGATGCTGGCCAAGTTCACCAACAACCGCGACGAGACCTATCTGGAAGTCATCTCGTTCAGCCGTTCGGGCGCCGGCCTGCCGCAGACGGACGTCGTGAACTTCACGGCCGACAGCAAGGGCAGCCTGATCAAGGGCACGTTCGACGACGTCGACGCCCGCGTCGAATACCGCCACGACGAGCTGAAGACCGAGTTCAACCAGCTGGCCCTGACCTACGACACCAAGTTCGGTGAAGCCGGTCACTTCTCGATGACCTACGGCCAATCGCGCTCGATCCAGGACAACCCGGTCCAGACCACGTTCTCGTTCGACCGCTACGACACCGACAACTACAGCTACGACTACTCGGCCAACGACAAGCTGCCGAACTTCAACTACGGCTTCGATCCGACCAACCCGGCCAACTACGTCTATAGCCCCAGCAACGCCCTGGGCGATCCGTCGCTGCTGCGTATGCGTCCCAGCAAGGCGGTCAACACCTTCAAGACGTTCCGCGCCGACGTCGACTACGAGATCCTGAACGGCTTCAAGCTGCGCTACGGCGGCGACTACAAGGAATACGGCTTCAGCTCGTGGGAGCAGCGCCTCTATTCGCGCAACCTCGCCACGACGGGCACGACCTTCACCTCGGAAGCTGCTTTCGGCCTGCCGGCCGGTGTCAGCATCGCCGACGTCTCACGCGTGATCTCGGGCTTCGGCCGCGGCCTGGGCATGCCCTCGGGCGTTCCGACCGCGTGGCTGGCCCCGGACCTGGACAAGCTGGAAGCCAAGCTCGGCTACAACTGCAACTGCATCAACGCCAACGGCGACTTCCGCCTCAGCGTCCTGAACCAGCTGGGCGCCCTGCGGAACATCACCGAGAAGGACACCGCCTTCTACCTGCAAGGCGACTTCGACTACGACATCTTCAACATCCCGGTGCGCGGCAACTTCGGCGTGCGCTGGATCAAGACCGATCAGACGGCGACCGGCCACTACAACTCGGGCGCCGTGACGACGACCGTCGCCACGCCGTTCGGCAACATCTCGGAATCGGTCCCGACCGACGCCGTCCAGACCGTGTCGCGTGAGTACACCAACACGCTGCCGTCGCTGAACATGTCGGCCCAGCCGTTCGAGAACTTCTACATCCGCTTCGCCGCCGCCAAGGCGATGACGCGTCCGCAGCTGCCGAACCTGACGCCGGGCTACACCTCGGTCAGCCAGTCGGCCCAGACGCTGACGCGCGGCAATCCCGAGCTGAACCCGATGCTGTCCAACAACCTGGACCTCAGCTTCGAGTGGTATCCGGACAAGGAAACCCTGTTCTCGGTCGGCTTCTTCCAGAAGGACATCAAGTCCTACATCCAGACGTCGGCCGTCGCGATGCCGTACTCGGAAACCGAGCTGCCGACCTCGCTGCTGACCAACGGCAACACGCCGGACACGCTGTTCACCGTGACGACGCAGATCAACACCCCCGGCGGCAAGCTGAAGGGCTTCGAGGTCTCGCTGCAGCGTCCGTTCTCGTTCCTGCCCGAGCCCTTCGACGGCTTCGGCGGCATCGTGAACTACACGCACGTCACCAGCGACATCCAGTACGTGATCCGCAACCCGACCTACGCCGGCACGCCGCGCGTTCAGACGGCCCCGGCCGTGCTGCTGACCCAGCCCCTGCTGAACCTGTCGCCGGACGCCTTCAACGCGACGCTGTATTACGAAAAGGGTCCGTTCAAGGCGCGTATCTCGGGCTCGTACCGCGACCCGTACCTGATCCAGGTGGCCCCCTCGGCGACCAACAACAACGACGTCCGGATCAAGGAAAAGACCTTCAACCTGGACACCCAGATCAGCTACAACTTCAAGAACTTCACCATCACCCTGGAAGGCATCAACCTGACCGACCAGGAAGACAGCAAGATCGACGACTCGACCCGCATGATCTCGGAAGAGTACGTGCACTACGGCCGTCAGTACTATCTGGGCGTGAAGTGGAAGTTCTAAGCTTCCACGGCGACCAGGCCTAAAAGGAAGGGGGCTGACCGCGAGGTCAGCGCCCTTTTCTTTGGCTGCGAGAGAGGCCTGAAGGGGCTAGTTCGAAACCCCGTCGATCCACGTGGCCGTGACGTTCAGTTGATCATCCAGCAGGCAGAAGTCCGCCGCGTAGCCCGGGACGATCCGGCCGCGCTGGGCGCCCAGGCCCAGGAACGCCGCCGGGGCGGCCGAGGCCATCATCACCGCGTCGGCCAAGGGCAGGTCCAGCATCGACACCGCGTTGCGCACCGCGCCGGCCATGTCGAGGTCCGAGCCGGCCAGGGTGCCGTGGTCATCGATGCAGACGCCGTCGCGCACGACGATCTGGCGGCCTTGCAGCACGAAGCGCTTGTCGGCCATGCCCACGGTCGGCATGGCGTCGGTGACCAGCATGAAGCGGTCCAGCGGCCGCGTGCGCAGGGCGATCTTCAGCGTCGTCGGGTCCACGTGGCGTCCGTCGACGATCAGGCCGGCCCAGGCGGTCTGGCTCTCCAGGGCCGCGCCCACCACGCCGGGCTCGCGGCTGGTCAGTGGCGACATGGCGTTGAAGAGGTGCGTGAAGCCGGTCAGGCCGTGGTCCAGCGCCTGGCGCATGGTCTTGTAGAGCGCGTTGGTGTGGCCGGCGGCGACGTGGACGCCGGCGTCGGCCAGGCGCTGGATCATGTCCGGCGTGGTGCGCTCGGGGGCCAGGGTGACCAGCGTCCTGCCGACCTTCAGCGAGGTCAGCAGCTCAAGCGCCTCGTCATCGATGACGCGGAACTTGTCGGCGTCGTGGATGCCCTTGCGCTTCGGGTTGAGGAACGGGCCCTCGATATGGACGCCCAGCACGCCGGGCACGCCCTGTTCGATAGCCGCTTCCGTGGCGCGCATCGCTTGGTCGACGACGGACAGGTCGTCGCTGATAAGGGTCGGCAGGAAGCCGGTGGTGCCATAGGGGCGGTGGGCCGCGCCGATCGCGGCGATGGTCTCGACCGTGGGGCTGTCGTTGAACAGCACCCCGCCGCCGCCATTGACCTGGGTGTCGATATAGCCGGGGACCAGCAGGCCGCCAGCCAGGTCGCGGGCTTGCGCGCCGGCCGGGATCGCGCCCGCGTCGATGACGCCGGCGACGCGCCCGTTCTCGACCAGGACGGCCTTGCCGTCGATGACGCCGGCTTCCGTCAGGACGCGGCCATTTACGAGGACAGCCTGCATCAGACGGTTTCAGTGACCTTGTTGAGGTGGGGCGGGCTGTCGGGATCGTAGCCGCGCGCGACCGAAAGCGCATTGGCCATTCGGTAGAAGCTCTGGATCATCAGGATCGGCTCCAGCACCGGATGGCTGGTCAGGGTCGGCAGGGCGCCGTTACCGGTCTCACCGGAACCCGCCAGAAGCACGTCCGCGCCGCGCTCGCGCAGGCCCTTGGCCATGTCGTCGACGCTGGCGCGGCTCTCGTCGTTCTGGGCGAAAACCAGGGCCGGGAAGCCCTCCTTCACCAGGGCCATCGGGCCGTGCAGCACCTCGGCGGCGCTGAAGGCCTCGGCGTGCAGGCCGCAGGTCTCCTTGAACTTCAGGGCGGCTTCCAGGGCGACCGCGAAGCCGACGCCGCGACCCAGGACATAGAGGTTGCGGGCCAGCTTCAGGCGTTCGACGGCCGGGGTCCAGTCCAGGGTCCAGGCCTCGGCCAGGGCGGCCGGCAGGCTCGACAGGGCGGTGGTCAGTTCGGCGTCTTCCGTCCAGGCGGCGATCAGCTGGGTGATGGCGACCAGGGCGGCGATGTAGGACTTGGTGGCGGCCACCGACAGCTCGGGGCCGGCGTGCAGCGGGATGACCTCGTCGGCCAGTTCGGCCAGCGGCGAGTCGACGACATTGACCAGGGCCACGGCGTAGCCGCCGGCCGCCTTGGCGGCCTTCACGGCGGCCAGCAGGTCGGGGCTCTTGCCTGACTGCGAGATGGCCAGGACGACGGCGCCTTCCAGGTTGGGCGAGGCGTCATAGACCGAGCTGACCGACAGACCAGCCGACGAGGTCAGCACCCCGGCCTTGGTCTCGATCAGGTAGCGGGCGAAGGTGGCGGCGTGGTCGCTGCTGCCGCGGGCGATGGTGACGACGACGCGCGGCGGGTTGGCGCGCAGGCGCTCGGCCAGGGCCTGGATCTTGCGGGCGTTGGCGGCCAGCTGGGTCGCGGCCACCGAACCGGCCTGGCCGGCTTCCAGGAACATCTTCGTGGATTCAGGCGACAGCCGCGATTGCGCGGGGGACTCGGGACGGGTCAAGACGGTCGCCTCCAAAACAGTGCTCCTCAGGACTTAGACCCGCTCAGGAGAGCGAGTTCAGTTCCGCGACGAAGTCGTACGCATCGCCGCGATAATAGGATTGTGTGACTTCCACCGCCCGGCCGTCGCGTAGGAAGCCGCGTCGTTCGATCAGCAGCCCCGCGTCCTTGACCGGAACGCCCAGCAGGTCGGCCTGCTCGGCCTGGAACAGCACCGCGCGCAGGCGTTGCAGGGCGCGCACGGGCCGGTGGCCGGTGGCTTCCAGGGCCTCGTACAGCGAGACGCCGACCACTTCGGTGGAGGGCAGGGCGAAGGCGGCGACGGTGGTGTACTCCACGGCCATCGGCGCGCCGTCGGCGTAGCGGATACGTGCGAAGCGGTAGACCGGCGTGCCGGGCGACAGGCCAAGCGTCAGCGACTCTTCCGGGGTCACCTGGCCCTCGGCGCGGCTGATCCATTCGCTGCGCGGCACGCGACCGCGCGAGATCATGTCCTCGGTGAACGACGACAGCTTGGAGAAGCTCTTCTCCACGCGCGCGGCGACGAAGGTGCCCGCGCCCTGGCGGCGCGTCAGCAGGCCTTCGCTGACCAGACCGTCCAGCGCCTTGCGCACCGTGATGCGCGAGATGCTGAATTCTTCGGCAAGGTCGCGCTCGGCGGGCAGGGCGTCGTCGGGCGACAGCACCTTCTTCTGGATGGCCTCGCGCAGCGCCCGCTGCAACTGCCTGTAGAGAGGGGCGTGGTCGGCGGTGTCGAGCCGGCCGATCCGTTCAGCAAACGTCATTTACAGCCTCCCCCCGACAGTCGTCGCGCAAATCGACGGCGCTCCGATACCGATCCTCGATAGCATATGACCATTTTCATACCAATAAGAACGTGGTCTGCAATTGGTTTCTTTTTGGCCTTGTCATCCGCAAAATTTCCGTCACAGTTCTCTTCCGGGGCCTGAGAAGTACCACTTTCTGCGGAACCTCCCAGAAAATTGGTATCATATTGGGCTTGGGGTTCGGCTCCGGTCCAGTAGGCCCGGCAAAAATGGGGAGAAGCCGAGTTATGAAGAGTTTCCACAAATCCGTCCTGGCCGCGTCAGCCAGCGCCCTGGCCGTCATGGCCGCTGCGCCCGCCTTCGCGCAAGACAACAGCGTCGATGAGGTGGTTGTCACCGGCATCCGCGCCTCGCTGCTGCAGTCCATCGAATCCAAGCGCCGCGCCGACGCCATCGTCGACGTCGTCACCGCCGAGGACGTGGGCAAGTTTCCGAGCACCAACGTCGCCGAAGCGCTGACGATCGTCCCGGGTGTCACTGTCGATCGCGCCTTTGGTCAAGGAGAGAAAGTCAGCATCCTGGGCACCGATCCGGCGCTGAACCGCACGCTGCTGAACGGGCAGACCGTCGCCTCCGCCGACTGGTTCATCCTGGATTCTCCGGGCCGCACGTTCAACTACGCCCTGCTGGCTCCGCAGATCGTCGGCAAGGTCGAGATCTTCAAGTCGCCGGAAGCGCGCATCGACGAAGGCAGCATCGGCGGCACCGTCATCGTCAACACCCGCAAGCCGCTGGACCTGAAGGCCGGCCTGGTCGCGGGCGCGGTCAGCTACCTCTATAACGACCGCTCCAAGAAGGGCGACGCCCAAGGCTCGCTGTTGCTGAGCTGGAAGAACGACGCCCAAACCTTCGGCGCCAGCTTCTCGGTGCAACGCGCCAAGGACCAGCTGCGTCGTGACGGCGTCGAGAGCTACGGCACCATGGCGGCCAACCAGTGGGCCGGCGGCAACCCGGACAACCCGGTCGACTCGCGCAAGGCCGGCTGCGTCGGCACCTGCGCCTCGACCCTGACGGCCAACCTGAACGCCCGCAGCCCGAACGCCTTCGGGGCTTCGTACTTCGAGCAGGACCGCACCCGCACCACCTACACCACGGCCCTGCAGTGGAAGCCGACCGACGCCCTGTCGTTCGACTTCAACTGGATGAAGATCAAGGCCGACTACGACAACACCAACCAGTCGATGTACGCCTTCCAGGGCAACACCTGGAACAGCCTGGGCGCCCTGACGGGCATCGAGGTCAACAACGGCGTCGTCACCAAGGCCTCGTTCAAGAATGCGCTCAGCGTGCTGGACGTGCAGTATCGCGAAGCCGAGCTGAACTCCGACACCTACCACCTGAAGGGCCAGTACAAGGGCGACGGTTGGGACCTGAATGGCGAAATCGGCAAGTCGACCGCCGACGGCGGCACCAAGCGTCAGGTCTTCCTCGAATACCTGAACTGGGCCGACTACACCGTCGACCTGTCGGGCGCGCCGAAGACCCCGGGCAAGCTGACCTACGCGACCAACGTGATGGGCAACCCGTCGGCCTTCGCGACCGATCCGGGCTGGAGCGGCAACCTGGTCAGCAAGCCGACCAGCGACGAAGAGAAGTACGCCCAGATCGACCTGGGCAAGGACTTCGACGGCATCATCCAGCGCGTCCAGGTCGGCTACAAGCGTCGTGAGCACCAGACCGGCCAGCAGTATTCGGGCATCGCCATCACCGGCGTCGCCGCGCCGGCCTCGCTGTTCAACCCGTCGACCGTGCCCAGCAACTACCTGAAGGGCTTCGACGGCGTGGGCGACCAGATGTCGAGCCGCTTCCGCATCGACGGCCAGTCGATGGTCTCGTACGTCGATAGCGGCAAGTGGCTGGCTCCGGGCGCCAAGATGCCGACCCCGTCGATCTTCGCCGCCGCGGAGTTCACGGCCGGCAACTGGAACATCCAGGAAAACATCGACGCCCTGTACGGCCAGGTGAACTTCAAGGCCGACAACGTCCGCGGTAACTTCGGCGTCCGCTACGTGAAGACCTCGGTCGACAGCGCCGGCTATGTCTGCAAGCCCGGCGCGGCCTGCAACGCCCAGGCCGACTGGACCTGGCAGACCACGAAGAAGAGCTACGACAACGTCCTGCCCAGCGTGAACATCATCGTCGACGCGCGCGACGACCTGGTGTTCCGCTTCGCCGCGGCGCAGGTCATCGCCCGCCCGAACTACGCGGACATGACCAACTACTTCTGGTTGTCGGACGGCATCCTCACGGGTGGCGGCGGCAACCCGAACCTGGAGCCCTACAAGTCGAGCAACGTCAACGGCTCGGTCGAGTGGTACTTCCAGCCGCAAGCGATCCTGTCGGCCGAAGTGTTCTACAAGGACATCTCGAACTACATCCTGACGCGCACGCAGCCGGAATCGTACTTCAACCAGTCGCAGAACAAGGTCACGACCTATCAGATCAGCCGTCCGTTCAACGCGGGTTCGGCTGAAGTGAAGGGCCTGGCGGTCGCCTACCAGCAGAACTTCGCCTACGGCTTCGGCCTGCTGGCCAACTACACCTACGCCGACGCTTCGGGTCAGGGCGGCGCGCCGCTGCCCTACAGCTCGAAGAACCAGATCAACGTCAGCCCCTTCTATGAGCACGGTCCGTTCTCGGCCCGGGCGACCTTCAACTGGCGTTCGAAGTACTTCACCGGCGTCGACCGTGGCGACAACATGTTCGTCAAGGCGGCCAAGTCCCTGGACGCGACGGTTGGCTACGCGGTCAACCAGAACATCACGATGTCGGTCTCGGGCCAGAACCTGCTGGATACCGAGTACTACTCGTACGCCAACACGACGGCCCTGGCGCGCGGTGTCTACCGCACGGGCCGCAAGCTGCAGGCCACGCTGAACGTCAGCTTCTAAGCCGACGTCCGGCGGCGGAGGCCTCCCCTGGGGTCTCCGCCAGTCGCAGCCAATTGATTGAACCCCTCCTGACTGCAAGCATGGAGCTGGGGCGGGGCAGCCTTGCTGTCCCGCCCGCTTTTTGCCGCCCAATTCCCTGCGAGGCCGCGTGACCAAGACCCCGCTGCGCACCATCGCCGTTTCGGCGTTCGCCCTTTCCCTTGGTATTGGGGTTTCCGCGCTCGCGACGAGCGCTCTGGCCGACGGCCTCACCCTGACCCCCGCGCCGGCCAAGGCGGTCCGCGCCGAAGGGGCCTTCAAGCTTTCCGCCGCCACGCGCATCCATGTCGCCAAGGGCGATGTCGAGGCCAAGGGCGTCGCGCAACAACTCGCCGACCTCATCCAGCGCTCGCGCGGTTTCCGACCCGTCGTGGTCGAGGGCGCCGCAGCCACCGACGGCATCGTCCTGACCCGCGAAGGGCCGGCGGGCGAGGCCTACAAGCTGGACATCTCACCGACCTCGGTAACCATCGCCGCCGCCAAGCGCGCGGGCCTGTTCTATGGCGCCATGTCGCTGTGGCAGCTGGCGACGCCGGACGCGGCCAAGGGCCCGGTCGCCGTGCCCGCCGCCTCGATCGAGGACGCCCCGCGCTTCGCCTGGCGCGGGCTGATGGTCGACAGCGCCCGCCACTACCAGTCGCTGGACACGCTGAAGGCGGTCATCGACGCCATGGCGGCCCACAAGCTCAACACCTTCCACTGGCACCTGGTCGACGACCAAGGCTGGCGGCTGGAGATCAAGAAGTACCCGAAGCTGACGCAGGTCGGCGCTTGGCGCCACGACCCGGGCGCGGCCGTGAACTATCCGAAGTACGGCGGCTTCTACACCCAGGACCAGGCCCGCGAGCTGGTGGCCTACGCCGCCGCCCGCAACATCACCGTGGTGCCCGAGATCGAGACCCCGGGTCACGCCCTGGCGCCGATCGTGGCCTATCCGCAGCTGGGCAGCGCCGCGCCGGACGCCAGCAAGATGGGCGACTGGGGCGTCTTTCCCTGGCTCTACAACACCGACGACGCCACCTTCGCCTTCCTCGACGACGTGCTGGCCGAGGTGATGGACATCTTCCCGTCGACCTTCATCCACGTCGGCGGCGACGAGGCCATCAAGGACCAGTGGAAGGCCAATCCGAAAATCCAGGCCAAGATCAAGGAACTGGGCCTGAAGGACGAGCACGAACTGCAGAGCTGGTTCATCCAGCGCGTCGGCAAGAGCCTGGACAAGCGCGGCCGCCGCCTGATCGGCTGGGACGAGATCCTGGAAGGGGGCTTGGCCCCCAACGCCACGGTCATGTCCTGGCGCGGCATCGACGGCGCGATCGCCGCAGCCAAGCAGGGCCACGACACGGTGCTGTCGCCGCATCCGACGCTGTATCTCGACAACCGCCAGAGCACTTCGCCCGACGAGCCGACCGGCCGCAGCAAGGTGGTCAGCCTGAAGGACGTCTACGCCTTCGACCCGGCCCCGGCCCAGCTGACGCCGGACGAGCGCAAGCACATCCTGGGCGTCCAGGCCAATGTCTGGACCGAGCACATGCAGACCGACACGCGCATGGTTCAGATGGCCTTCCCGCGCGCCATCGCCCTGGCCGAGCGCGGCTGGTCGTCGGAAGAGGGCGCCAACTGGGACGACTTCGCCCGTCGGATGCCGGCCGAGATGGCCCGCCTGAAGATCCTGGGCGTCACCGCCAACACCGTGCCGTTCGAGCCGCAAGGCACGCCGTCGGAAGGCGAGGGCGGTAAGGCGACGCTGGCGCTGTCGACCGGCCTGGGCTTCGGCGAGATCCGCTACACCAGCGACGGCAAGACCCCGACGGCGACCTCGCTCGCCTATGCCGGTCCGCTGGACCTGGCCAAGGGCGCGACGGTGAAGGCCCAGACCTTCGTCGACGGCCAGCCGCTCGGCCGCCAGCGGTCGTGGACCAACACGCCGGCCCTGCTGGACACCCGCACCGCCGGCCAGCTGAAGATGTGCACCGACAAGGTGGCCATCACCATGATCGACGACGCCCCAGCCGCGCTCGACAAGCGGCCGATGATGATGGTCGACATCTTCAATCCGTGCTGGATCTGGCAAGGTGCCAAGCTGGACAAGGGCGCGCTGCTGACCGCCCGCATCACCCAGATCCCGTTCAACTTCCAGGTCGGCAAGGACCGCGACCACATCCCGCTGCACCCGCCGGCCACGCCGGGCGGCGAGCTGGAAGTGCGCCTGGGCTGCACGGGCGAACGCATCGCCGCCATTCCTCTGGGCGACAGCGCCAAGAACACCGGCCTGTCCACGGTGACGGCGCGCCTGCCCGCCCGCGCGGCGACGGCCGACCTCTGCCTGACCTTCACGTCCAAGACCCTCGATCCCTTCTGGGTGATCGAGCGCGTGACGCTTAAGCCTGTTCGCTAAGTTCCGAAGAAGAGTAGCGCCCGTGTCTAACCTCGTACTCTCCGCACCGCTGAAAGGCTGGATCGCGCCGCTCGACGAGACCCCCGACGCCGTGTTCGCCGAGCGCATGCTGGGCGACGGCCTGGCCATCGATCCGCTGGACTCGACGCTGCACGCGCCGTGCGACGCGGTGGTCACCACCGTGCATCGCGCCCGCCACGCCGTGACCCTGCGCGCGGCCAACGGGGCCGAGATCCTGATCCATGTCGGCCTGGAGACCGTGGCCCTGAACGGCGAGGGCTTCAGCGTCTTCGTCAAGGAGGGCCAGAGCGTGAAGGCCGGCGACAAGCTGCTGGGCTTCGACATGGACCTCTTGGCCCAGCGCGCCCGCAGCCTGATCACCCCGGTGGTGGTGACCAACCTGGACGCCTTCGAGATCGTCCGCCGTGACCAGGACCGCGAGCTGGCGGTCGGCGACTTCCTGATGGAGCTGGCGCCCCTGGGGGGCCCGGCCGCCGCCAGCCTGGTCACCGATGGCGAAGTGGCGCGCGAGGTCGTGGTGCCGCTGGTCCATGGCATCCATGCCCGTCCGGCCGCCCGCATCGCCGAGACCGCCCGCAAGTTCGTGGCCGAGGTCGCGCTGGTGGCCGTCAACCGCCGCGCCAGCGCCAAGAGCCCGGTCGGGGTGATGTCCCTGGCCATCCGCCACGGCGACACCATCCAGGTCGTGGCTTCCGGCATGGACGCCGAGGCGGCGATCCAGGCGGTGGCCGAGCTGATCGACAGCGGCATGGGCGAGGGTGGGCCGATCGCGGCCCAAGCCTCGGCTCCGGCCATCGTCACGCCCGAACCCACCGGCCTCGCCGAACTGCCGCGGGACGGCGTGCTGAAGGGCGTGCTGGCCGCGCCGGGCCTGGCCATCGGCAAGGCCGTGCGCCTGGCCGCCGCCGACATCGTCGTGCGCGAGCAGGGCGAGGGGACCGCCCACGAGGAGGCCGCCCTGGCCGCCGCCCTCGACGTGGTCCGCGCCCGCATCGAGAAGAACGCCGCCAAGGGCGACAAGGCCCGCAAGGCCATCCTGGGCGCTCACCTGGCCTTCCTGGAAGACCCCGAACTGACCGCCGGCGCCCGCCGCCTGATCGGCGAGGGCAAGAGCGCGGGCTTTGCCTGGCGCAAGGCCGTCGGCGGCTATGTCGAGGCCCTGCGCGGCCTGGGCGATCGCCGCCTGGCCGAACGCGTCGACGACCTCGTCGATCTTGAACGTCAGGTGCTGCGCGCCCTGGCCGGCGAGGAAGACGAGGGCGCGGTCCTGCCGCCCGGCTCGATCCTGCTGGCCGACGAACTGCTGCCCTCGCAGCTGATGGGCGTCGATCCCAGCGCCGTGGCCGGCTTCGCCACCGCGCGTGGTGGTCCGACCTCGCACGTAGCCATCCTGGCCGCCGCCATGGGCATCCCGGCCATGGTCGCCCTGGGCGGCGCGCTGCTGAAGGTCAAGGACGGCGCGACGCTGATCCTGGACGCGGATAGCGGGGTGCTGCGCGTCGCGCCCGACGCTCCGGCGCTCGAAGCCGCCCAGACCGCCCTGGCCCAGCGCCAGGAGCGCAAGGCCGCCGCCCAGGCCGCCGCCCACGAGGCGTGCGTGACGAAGGACGGCGTCCGCATCGAGGTGTTCGCCAACACCGGCTCGCTCAACGACGCCCTGGCCGCCGTGGCCAATGGCGCAGAGGGTTCGGGCCTGCTGCGCACCGAGTTCCTGTTCCTGGACCGCGAGACCCCGCCGGACGAGGACGAACAGGCCCGCCAGTACCATGCCATAGCCTCGGCCCTGGACGGCAAGCCGCTGATCATCCGCACGCTGGATGTCGGCGGCGACAAGGCCGCGCCCTATCTGCCGATTCCGACCGAGGAGAACCCGGCGCTCGGCCTGCGCGGCGTCCGCGTCAGCCTGTGGCGGCCACACCTCTTGAAGACCCAGCTGCGCGCTATCCTCCGCGTGAAGCCGCTGGGCCAGTGCAAGATCATGGTGCCGATGATCGCCAGCCTGGACGAGCTGCGCGCCGTCCGCGCCGTGCTGGACGAGGCCAAGCGCGAGATGGGGATCGTCGAGCGCATCGAGCTGGGCGTGATGATCGAGACCCCGGCCGCCGCCGTGACCGCCGACCTGCTCGCCGCCGAGGCCGACTTCCTGTCGGTCGGCACCAACGACCTGACCCAGTACGTGCTGGCCATGGACCGGGGCAATCCGGAGCTGGCCGCGCGGATCGACGCTCTGCACCCGGCCGTGCTGCGGATGATCGACCAGACGTGCAAGGGCGCAGCGAAGCACCATCGCTGGGTCGGCGTCTGCGGGGGCCTGGCCTCCGACATCGCCGCCACGCCGATCCTGCTGGGCCTGGGCGTCACCGAGCTTTCGACCACGGCGTCGATCGCGCCCGAGGTGAAGGCCCGCGTCCGTAGCCTTACCCTTGAGTCTTGCCGTAGCCTCGCGGCCCGGGCCCTGGACCAGACCTCGCCCGAGGCGGTCCGCGCCCTCGTGAAATCCTTCGGAGCCTAAGAGCCGATGAAGTCTCCGCTCGAAATCCTCCAGCCCCTGGGCCGGGCCCTGATGCTGCCGATCGCGGTGCTGCCGGTGGCGGGCCTGCTGCTGCGCCTGGGCCAGCCCGACCTGCTGAACATCGGCTTCATGGCCGCCGCCGGCGACGCGATCTTCTCCAACCTCGGCCTGCTGTTCGCCATCGGCGTCGCCGTCGGCCTGGCCAAGGAGAACAACGGCGCTGCTGGTCTTGCTGGGGTGGTCTGCTTCCTGATCGCCACCGAGGGCGCCAAGACCCTGCTGCACGTGCCGGCGGACGTGACGGCGGGCCTTGTGAAGGACCATGCTGACCTGGCGGGCGCGGCTTACAAGGCCAAGGCGCTGGCCAAGCTCAGCGCGCCGATCGGCATCATCTCGGGCGTGATTGGCGGGCTGTTCTACAACCGCTTCTCGACCTTCAAGCTGCCGGAATACCTGGCCTTCTTCAGCGGCCGGCGCTTCGTGCCGATGATCGCGGGCCTGGCCGGTCTGCTGATGGCCGCGCTGATCGGCGTCGGCTACGACGGCATCAACGGCGTGGTCGACACCGCCAGCCGCGCCGTCGTCGGCTCGGGCGAGCTGGGCCTCTTGGTCTTCGGCTTCCTGAACCGGATCCTGATCGTCACCGGCCTGCACCACGTGCTGAACAACATCGCCTGGTTCGTGGTGGGCGATTATCACGGCGCGACCGGAGACCTGCGCCGCTTCTTCGCCGACGACCCGACCGCCGGGGCGTTCATGAGCGGCTTCTTCCCGGTCATGATGTTCGGCCTGCCCGCCGCGTGCCTGGCCATGTACCACACCGCCCTGCCGGCCCGGAAAAAGGCCGTCGGCGGCATGCTGTTCTCGCTGGCCCTGACCTCGTTCCTGACCGGCGTGACCGAGCCGATCGAGTTCAGCTTCATGTTCCTGGCCCCGGTGCTCTACGCCGTGCACGCGGTGCTGACGGGCGTGGCCATGGCCTTGATGAACCTGCTGAACGTCAAGCTGGGCTTCACCTTCTCGGCGGGCCTGTTCGACTATGTGCTGAACTTCGGCAAGGCGACCAATCCGGTCCTGCTGATCCCGATCGGCCTGGCCTATGGCGCGCTCTATTACGGCGTCTTCCGGTTCGCGATCGTGCGCTTCAACCTCAAGACCCCCGGTCGCGAGGATGAGGAGACCGTCGCCGTCGAGACCGTCACCACCGGCGGCGGACGCGGCGCGGACTTCCTGGCGGCCCTGGGCGGCGCGGCCAACCTGACCAGCGTCGACGCCTGCACCACGCGCTTGCGCCTGATCGTCGTCGATCAGGGCGTCGTCAACGAACCGGCGCTGAAGGTATTGGGCGCGCGCGGTGTCGTGCGGCCGTCTGACAAGGCGCTGCAGGTCGTGCTGGGCCCCATCGCCGACGGTGTCGCCGGCGAGATCCGCCAAGCCATGGGCGCTCCGGCGCCCGCCAAGCCCGTCGCCGCCGCCAAGGCCGCGCCCTCGGTGCTGCCGACCGTCGACGACGACCGCAAGGCCGAGAAGGTGCTGGGGGCCCTGGGCGGGGCGGCCAATCTGAAGAGCGTCGGCACGTGCTCCAGCCGCCTGCGCCTGGTCGTCGCCGATCAGGGCGCGGTCAGCGAGCCGGCGCTGAAGGCCCTGGGCGCGCGCGGTGTCGTCCGGATCGGCGACCAGATCGTCCACGTCGTGCTGGGCCCCGACGCCGAGCGCGTCGGCGAAGCGGTGCGCTGCCAGCTGCCCTAGCTAGAACAGGTGGGCCTTGAAGAAGGCCGCCGAGCGGGCGTTGGCGGTCGTGGCGTCGGCCGCGTCATAGTGATCCCCGCCGGGCCGCGCGAAGGCGTGGTTGCGGCCGGGATAGGTGTGGATCTGGATGCGCGGATGGCCGTCCAGCGCCGCGTGGATCTTCGCCTGGGGCTCCTGGCCGATATATTCGTCGTCGCCGGCCAGGTGCATCAGCAGCGGGGCCCTGATCTTCGCGCCCTCGGCCACGTAGTTGTCGGTCCCGCCGCCGTAATAGACCACCCCAACATCGGCGTCGCTGGCCGCCATGGCGCGGAAGGTCATCAGCCCGCCCAGGCAGTAGCCGGTCACCCCGACCTTGCCGTTGGCGCCGTCCAGCGTGCGCGCGGCCTTGATCGTGGCGACCACGTCCTGGACGCCCTTGTCGAAGTCGAAGCGCTGGTAGAAGCCGAACGCCTTCTCCCAGTTCTCGGGCGAGGCCTCCGACATCGAAAGACCCGGCTCGAAGCGCCAGAACAGGTCGGGGGCGATGACGACATAGCCCTGGGCGGCTAGCTCGCCGGCGATCTGCCTGATGCCGTCGTTGACGCCGAAGATCTCCTGGATGAGGACGATGGCGGGCGCCGGCGCCTTGTCGGGACGCACGACAAGCGCCTGGAAGTCGCCGTCGGGGACGGTGATGGTCAGGTATTCGGACACGGTCGCGCTCCTGCGGCGGATCGGGGGGATGAGCGCGATCATCCACCTCCGCGCGAGCCGGAGATTGAAGAATCCTGTCCGGCGAGACGCGATCTAGGCCGTGAGATCGCGAATCTTGGCGACGATTTGCTCGGGCGAGAACGGCTTCATCAGATAGCCGTTGGCGCCGGCCTGCATGGCCATGACGATGCGATCCAGACGCCCTTCGCCGGTCAGCATCAGGATCGGAACCTGGGCGCATGCGTCGATCGACCGCAGGGTCCGGACCAGCTCGATGCCGTCGGTGGTGGGCAGGCGGACATCCACCACGAACAGGCTCGGGACCGCCACCCGGGCCTTGCCCAGCATCCGCTCGCCGGTTTCGAACAGCTCGACTGTAAAGCCTTGTGGCGCAAGGGCGGCCTGCAGGAACGCGAGCACCAGGGGATCGTCGTCGACGACGTAGATCGAGGGCGCGACGGCGATTGGCTGCATCGGTCCATCCTGGCTGCGACGGCTCCTGACCGTCCCTCTCAGCCTTGCCGCGCCGCGCGCCAGGATCAAGAGGCTAAAAGTTGCACGGATCGTGGATAACCCGCCCTTCATGCTTTTGACGCACGGATAGAGGTCCAGCCCCTCGCCAGTGGGCGACACAGAAAGTGCGTGATGGCCGGAGAGACCGCGGACGACGTCGCAAGCCTGCGCGCGCGCCTGGATCGCATGACGCGCCTGGCCGCCGCCCAGGCTGCGCTGGCCGAGGCGGGCCTGGACCTTGACGCCTTCATGCAGGCCATCGTCGAGCACCTGGCCGACCTGACCGGCGCCAAGGGCGCGATCGTCGAGCTGGTCGAGGGCGGCGACCTGGTCTACCGCGCCGCCACCGACAAGACCCTGATCGGCATGCGCCTTAAGCAGGACGGCAGCTTCTCGGGCCTGTGCGTCGCCAGCGCCGAGGTGCTGATCTGCGCCGACGCCCTGACCGATGGCCGGGTCGATCGCGCCGCCTGCAAGAAGGTCGGCGTCGGCTCGATGGTCTGCGCGCCCTTGATGCATGCCGCCGAGGCCCTGGGCGTGCTGAAGGTGTTCTCCGAGCACAAGAGCGCCTTCGACGACGAGGACATCGACATCCTGCGGGTGCTGGCCTCGATGCTGGGCTCGCAGATGTCGCGGCAGCTGGCGTTCGAGCAGCACCAGGCCTTGCTGGCCGAGAAGACCGTGCAGGAAGAGCTGTTCGAGACGGCCTTCCACGAAGCCCCGATCGGCATGGGCATGGGCGATCTCACCGGCCGGATCGTCAAGATCAACAGCGTCTTCTGCGACATCATCGGCTACACGGCGCAAGAGGCGATGGCGCTGGACTTCCGCGCGCTGACCCACCCCGACGATATCGACTCCGGCCTGAACTATATGAGCCGGCTGATGAGCGGCGAGATCAAGAGCCACCAGACCGAGAAGCGCTACATCCGCAAGGACGGCCAGGTGATCTGGGTGCGGCTGTCGGTGTCGCTGGCGCGCGACGAGGACGGCGCGCCCAAGCACTTCATCGGCCAGATCCAGGACCTGACCGACCAGCGGGCCATCGAGAACCGCTACCGGCTGATGGCCGAGAACGCGACCGACATCATCGTCTCCAGCGACATGCAGGGCCTGGCGACCTTCGTCTCGCCGGCCTGCCAGACGGTCACCGGCTACGCCCCCGAGGACATTGTCGGCCGCTCGTCCCTGCCGATCACCCATCCCGACGACCAGGACCTGGTCCGCGACGCCTTCGGCCGCCTGCTGGCCGGCCAGGCCGTCGACCGGGTGCGCTGGCGCGTGCGTCACAAACTTTCCGGCGAGTGGATTTGGCTGGAGAGCAATCCCGTCCTGATCCGTGAGGCGACGGGCCAGGCGACCGGCTATCTGGACGTGCTGCGCGACGTCACCGCCCAGAAGCAGCAGGAAGACGCCCTGGCCGCCGCGCGCGTGGACGCCGAGGCCGCCAGTCGTTCGAAGGCCGACTTCCTGGCCAACATGTCCCACGAGCTGCGCACGCCGCTGAACAGCATCATCGGCTTCACGCGCCTGCTGACCGAAAGCCGCGACCTGTCGCCCGAGGATCAGCGACGGGTGACGCTGGCGCACGGCGCCGGCCAGGCCCTGCACGCGGTGATCGACAACGTGCTGGATTTCTCCAAGCTGGAGGCCGCGGCCCTGGAGCTGCACACCGCGGCGTTCGACCCGTCGGAGCTGCTGCGCCAGACCGTGGCCATGCTGGAGCCGCAGGCCGCCGCCAAGGACCTGCGCCTGCGGACCATGATCGACGCCCAGGCCCCGATCCAGGTGGTCGGCGACGCCGGCCGGGTGCGGCAGGTGCTGCTGAACCTGCTGTCGAACGCCGTGAAGTTCACGTCCAAGGGCGGGGTCACCGCCAGCCTGAGCTGCGTGACCCTGGACCCGGCCGCGCCGCGTCTGCGCATCGAGATCGCCGACACCGGCTCGGGCATTTCCGAGAGCAAGCAGACGGGCCTCTTCAACCGCTTCGTCCAGGTTGGCTCGGTCTCGCAGCACTATGGCGGCACGGGCCTGGGCCTGGCCATCTCGCGACAGCTGATCAACCTGATGGGCGGCGAGATCGGGGTCGATAGTGTTGTAGGCCGTGGCTCGACCTTCTGGTTCGAGATCGCCCTGCCGACGGCGACCAGCGCCGACGCCGCGCCGTTGCCCGAGGTCCAGCCTCTGAGCCTGGCCGGTCGCCGCATCCTGGTGGTGGACGATGTCGAGCTGAACCGCGAGCTGATGCTGGCGCTGCTGTCCAAGTACGGCTGCGAGGTCGGCCTGGCCGAGGACGGCGCCCAGGCCATCGAGGCCCTGAACGGCGGCGCGTTCGAGCTGGTGCTGATGGACTGCCAGATGCCGGTCATGGACGGCTTCGTGGCCACCGAGACCATCCGGGGCTCGGGCGCGCGCTACGCCGACATCCCGATCGTCGCCCTGACCGCCAGCGCCCAGCCCGAGCACCTGGCGCGCTGCGAAGCGGTGGGCATGAACGACCACCTGACCAAGCCGCTGAACGCCGGCGCCCTGGAGCGGGTGCTGGGCATGATGCTGCGCGGCGCGCCGGAAGCTCCGCCGCCCGCCGCCGTCCCCGCCAACGACCCTGGCGAGGCGGTCCGCCGCGACCTCGTCGAGGTGATGGGCCCGACCTCGGTGCGCTCATTGCTGGCAATCCTGCTGGCCCAGCTGGAAGGTCGCTTCACCCAGGCGACCGACGCCAAGACCGTGCGCGAGGACGCCCACGCCCTGGCCGGCTCGGCCGGGCTGATGGGCTTCCTGGACCTGTCCAACGCTTGCCGCGAGCTGGAGGGCGCGATCGTCGATGGCCGCGACCACACGCCGGCTCTGGATTTGACACGCGGCCTGGTCTCGCGAACCATCGGCCAGGCCCAGCGTTGGGACACCGAGCTCGCCGTGGCCGAAGCGCCAGCCCGCCGGTTTATGCACTAAGCCGTCTTACGCACTAGAGGAGTTCGCTCGTGCCCGCGTCCCCCGCCGTCCTGGTCATCGATGACGACGCCGTCGTCCGCCAGTTCGTCGAACTCGTCCTGGCCCAGGCCGGCTACAGCGTCTCGTCGGTGGCCACCGCCGAGCTCGGCATCAAGGCCCTGCAGACCGCCCGCTGGGACCTGGTGCTGCTGGACATCAACATGCCGGACATGACCGGCCTCGACGTGCTGCGCCTCTTGCGCAAGTACCAGAAGGTCAAGGCGGCGGTGATGATGATGACCGCCCGCGGCGACGCCGCCACGGTGCGCGAGGCCCTGGCCACCGGCGCCGACGGCTATCTGGTCAAGCCGTTCGGGCCGCAGGACCTGCTCAAGCGCGCCGAGGCGATGCTGAAGCCCGAGAAGTTCCGCACCCCGCCGCCGCGCGAGGACGACCGCCCGGTCTTCGAGCTGGACTAGGCGTTGAGGTACAGCGCCTCGGAGACCGTCTCCAGCGGTCCGTTCAGCACCTTGGCCACCGCCGAGTGGCCGCTGACCAGGGCCAGCTTGCGCTTGTACAGCCCGGTCGGCACGTCGGCCCGATAGACCCGCTCGCCCCGCTGGCCGTCGAACGACAGCGCCCAGGCCACGCCCCGCCGATTGAGCTCCTCCAGCGCCGCGAACAAGGCCGCCTCGTCGATGCCGCCGATATAGCGCTGATGGTTCCCGGCATAGGGCGGGTCCAGATAGACGAAGTCGCCGGGCCGGGTCTCGGCCAGGGTCTCGCGGTAGTCGCGGGCGACGAAGGTCACGCCCTGGATCCGGGCCGACCAGGTCCGCACGACGGGCGCGAACCGCTCCGGCGACATCCCGCGCCGCGACAGATGGAACGAGTTGTTGAAGTCGCCGGCCTTGCTGAAGCGGACGATGCCGTTGACGCAGGTCCGCATCAGGAAGCTCAGGTCCGCCGGCCGCCGCTCGGCGTTGAACCGCTCGCGGACGGCGTAGAAATAGCCGGGGCCCTCGTCCTGCAGCCGTCGCCACTGCTCGGCATAGTCGGCGATCAGCATCTCGGGCTCATCGCGCACCAGCGTCCAGAACCCGATCAGCGGGGCGTAGAGATCGCTGGCGATCGCGCCTTCGCCGGCCAGGTGGAAGAGCGCCGACCCACCGCCCAGGAAGGGCTCCACATACCGCGTGTGCGCCGGGGCCAGGGCCGCGATCCGCGCGGCCTGGCTGCGCTTGCTGCCGGTCCATTTCAGGAGCGAGGGCGCGGCGCGGCCGGCGGACACCATGCCGCTAGGGCGGAGCGCCGGCGGGCGAGGCCGGCGTGGTTTCAGCGTCGATTTTCAGAGGATGGCTGGCGGAGAGGGTGGGATTCGAACCCACGGTGCCCTTCCAGGCACGCCGCATTTCGAGTGCGGTACATTCGACCACTCTGCCACCTCTCCAGGCCGCCGTTCCGAGCGGTAAAAGAACCGCCCGAGGTCGAGGGCGCGATGTCTAACGGCGTCGCCGTCGGGAAGCAACCCCCTCGACGAAGCTTTTTCGCGATCAGCCTTTTGGTCGCAGAATCATCTGGGTGCAGCGGAAAAGGGCGATGGTTTTGCCGGTGGCCTCGGCGGTCACCACGGCGTCCCAGACCTGGGTGGTCTTGCCGCCGTGGACCAGCTTGGCCTCGACCGCGACGCCGCCTTCGCGGGCGGTCCCCAGGAAGTTCGACTTCAGCTCGATCGTGGTGAAGCTGGTCGCGCCCTCGGGCAGGGAGATCATGCAGCCATAGCCGCTGGCCGAGTCGGCCAGGGCGATGACGCTGGCGGCGTGCAGGAAGCCGTTGGGAGCCATGTGGCGCTTCTCGACGTCGAAGCGGCCCTTCACATAGCCGGAGACGGCGACCTGCCATTGCAGGCCCAGAAGGTCGGGCAGGGTCCCGGCTTGGCCGGCGGTCAGGGCGGCGCTGAAATCCTCAGCCATGCGGGCGTACTCCATATGCTTCGCGTGCGAACCATATGGGCGGTGAGGCATTGCGGCGCAAGTCGGCTCGGGAAATGCCTAGAGCTTGGTGATGTCGACCAGCGGGAAGCGGGGGCCGCTTTCGGGCTCCGACGGCAGCTTGCCCGAGCGGATGGCGACCCGCAGGGCGGCGCTGGCCAGTTCGGGGTCGGGCAGGATGGCGTCGGCGGCGGTGCGCAGGGCGATGAAGTCCAGCCGGTCGATCTTGTCGTTCAGCTGGATGTTGCCGGCCTTCTCCTCGGCCACGGTCGACTCGCGAGGCTCGCCGGCGCTGACGCCTGGCAGGATGCGGGTCTGCGGCGGCAGCTTGAGGAACTTGCGGGCGTCGTCCCAGGCCTTGCCGGCGTCGGCGCCAGGGACGTCGCAGCGACCGGCGCCCTCGGCGGGAGCCAGCATCAGGTCGCCGGTGAACAGGATGTCGCCCAGCTTGTAGGCCACAGCGCCGGGCAGGCGGCCGGTCAGGGCGATGGTGGTGATCTGCAGCCCGCCCATCGGCAGGGGATCGTTGTCCTTGGCCAGCTTGTCGAAGTCCCAGCCGTCCAGGTCGACCATGGTCTCACCGAATTTGGGGGCCAGGCGCTTGAGGCTCTCGACGACCTTGGCGCCGATGCAGACCGAGGCGCCGGTCTCGTACTTCACGTGGCCGGCGGCCGACAGGTGGCCGGTGTGCAGGCCGGTCTCAAGGATCCAGGTCGGACCCAGGTCCTTGGCGCGGATGTCGGCGATGATCTTGTCGACGAAGCTCGTATCCACGGCTTCGCTGGCCGGATCGAAATCCAGTACGGGGTCGACTATGGCGCAGAGGAAGGTGGCCGGATCGACGATCAAGTAGGTCACCGTCCCGGTGGCGGGATGGTGGTATGCGGTGATTTCCGGCTGCATCAACAAGCCCTAGGCGCCCGAGGCCGGCAACATGGAGGCCAAGCCGTTAAACATCCGCGAACAGCGGCGCAGCTTTCGACAGTTTTCGCGCCAGTTTAGCGTCGGTCGGCAGCGGCCGAGCAGGGGTGGGCTCCGTCGCGCATGCCCTCGACCCACAGGGGTTCGACATAGCGGCCGCCGTCGCGGAAGCCCGGGGCGCAGCCGTCGGGGGTGTCGCCGCCGCCACGGCGGTTGCCGGTCATCACCGACAGGGCGACCGACTGGCTCTCGCCGCCGCGCGCGCGGCCGTAAGCGCCGGGACCGTAACCGTACCCATATCCGGGACCGCCATAGCCGCCGCCGTAATAGGGGTCGTACCAGCCGCCGCCATGCTTGCCGTAGTCGGTCTTGGAGACGGCGACGCCGACCGTGGTGTTCTCGCCGACCGGGAACAGGCCGCTGGCATAGACGCTGCGATAGCCGCCGGTGCCGACCGACACGCCCATCGAGCCATGGACCTTGCGCTTGCCGTTCTCGTCGCGGTCTTCCGAGAGGTCGGCGGGCAGCACGCCGCGCGGGCCGTCGTCGTACGCGGGACCGGGATTGGCGGCGATGAAGGCGGCGATCTGTTCCTGGGTGGTCAGCTGCTTGACCGGCGCGGCGGGCGTCGGGGCCACGGGAGCGGTCGCGGTCAGGGCTTGAGCCGAGGGCTTGGCTTGGGCGGTGGCGATGACCTCGTCGTCGTCGCTCGCGAAGGCGGGACCGGCCAGGACGGCGGCGCTCAGGGCGATAAGCGCAAGATGATGCCGCATGGGACGCTCCAACATGACCAGGCTGACAAACTGGACCGCCAAGCCAGCGCAATTAGGGCGCTTTTGTTGCCGGTGCGCAAGTTTAACCCGCCCCTCCAATATGGGCCGGGTTCAGAGCGTTTCCAGTCCCGCCTGCAAGGCCGCCATGTCCGGGGGCAGTGGGGTCTCGAAGCGGAGCGTCTCGCCGGTCACCGGATGGACGAAGCCCAGCACGGCGGCGTGCAGCGCCTGGCGCTTGAGGCCCGCCGCCGCGACCTGCTCGCGCACGGGTCCCGCCGCCTGGCTGGCGCCGTAGACGGGGTCGCCCAGGCAAGGGCTGCCCTTGCTGGCCATGTGGACACGGATCTGGTGGGTGCGGCCGGTTTCCAGGCGACATTCCACGCGAGCGGCCAGTGGCTTGTTCTGCGGTCCGAACGCGGCCTCGACCTTGTAGTGGGTGATCGCCTGGCGGCCACCGGACTTCAGCACGGCCATCTTCTTGCGGTCGCTGAGGGACCGTCCCAGCTGCGTGTCGATCGTGCCCGACGACGGCGACGGCGCGCCGCGCGTCAGGGCGACGTAGAGCCGGTCGATGTCGTGGGTGGCGAACAGCTTCGACAGGCCCTGGTGCGCCACGTCGCTCTTGGCCGCGACCATGACGCCGGAGGTGTCCTTGTCCAGGCGGTGGACGATGCCCGGCCGCGCCACGCCGCCGATGCCCGACAGGCTGTCGCCGCAGTGGTGGAGGAGGGCATTGACCAGGGTGCCGTCCGGCGTGCCGGGAGCCGGGTGCACGGCCATGCCGGCGGCCTTGTCGACCACGATCAGGTGCTCGTCCTCATAGAGGATGGAAAGCGGCAGGTCCTGAGGCTCCGGCTCGGCGGCGGCCGGCGGCGGCACCGACAGCGCATAGGTCCCGGCCTTGGCCTTGCGTGAGGCGTCGGTGATCGGCTGGCCGTCCAGGCTGAGGCGACCCTCGCCGATCAGGGCCTGGAGGCGGGCGCGGGAGAGGTCGGGGAACAGCGGGGCCAGCACCTTGTCCAGCCGCTGGCCGGCCAGGCTGTCGGGCAGATCGGCGGTCAGCCGCTCGCCGGCGCCGCTTTCCGCGGCGTCGGCGTCCAGGGCGTCGTCATCCAACGGGTCTTCGACAGTTTCCACCGGGGGTTTCATCGCTCCGTCACGCGCTCGTCGCGTCGCCGACACGGCCTATCCCTACGGCCGAGGTCAGTATTGCACCGAGGGGATAATCGATGCGCGCTTTCCGCACCACCACGCTGTTGACCGCCAGCCTTCTGGCCTTGGCTGTCGCCGCTCCGGCCTTCGCCGCCGATGAGACGCCGGCCGCCAATCCGGAGCAGGCCAGCCACCTCGACGAGCTGGTCATCACCGCCCAGAAGCGCGCCCAGGATCCGGTCGAGGTGCCGATCGCCATCACCGCCTATTCGGGCAAGTTCCTGGAAGCCATCGGCGTCAAGTCGTTCGAGGAGCTGTCGGCCTTCACGCCCGGCTTCCTGGTCCAGAACCAGTCGAACAACAACTCGGGCTTCGTGATGCGCGGCATCACGTCGGACTCCGGCTCGTCGGCCGACGAGGCCCGCGTCTCGATCTATCAGGATGGCGTGTCGATCTCGCGCTCGCGCGGCTCTTATGTCGAGCTGTTCGACATGGAGCGCGTCGAAGTCGCCAAGGGCCCACAATCGACCCTGTTCGGCCGCGGCGCCCTGATCGGCGCGGTGAACCTGGTGCAGAACAAGGCCGATCCGAAGGGCTTCGACTACAGCCTCAAGGCCGAGGGTGGCACTGGCGGCTACTTCACCGGCGACGCCATGGTCAATTTCGCGTTCGGCGATGGCAGCGCCCTGCGCATCTCGGCCCGCGACCGTCAGATCGACGGCTATGTCGACGACATGGCCGGCGGCGATGACTACAACTCGACCGACACCCAGGCCGTCCGCGTCGCCTATCACCTGGAGCCGGGCAATCTGAAGTTCGACCTGATCGGCAACTACCAGGTCGACGACACCAGCGGCACCTCGTTCAAAAGCCACACCTTCAACCCGACCAACCCGGTCACCGGCGCCGTGCTGGGCGACACCGGCGTGGCCACGGGCGCGACCCTGTCGCCGGGCGCGGGCTTCGAAGGCGGCAAGCCGCTGGGCCTGGACCGCAAGGTCTACGGCCTGACCGCCCTGGCCGAGTACAAGCTGACCGATAGCCTCAGCCTGTCGTCGATCACCGCCACGCGCGCCTTCCACTCCAACGAAGTGTTCGATCCGGATGGCACGAGCCTGCCGATCCTGACCTTCGCCGAGGACGCCAAGGGCCGCCAGCAGAGCCAGGAACTGCGCCTGCGCTATGACAACGGCGGCCGCTTCACCGGCTTCGTCGGCGCCAACTACTTTCACGAGACCGGCTCGTGGCGCATCCCGGGCCAGTTCGACGAGCGCCTGGTCCTGGCCCTGCTGGCCGGCAATACGCCGCTGGGCATCAGCCGTCCGAACCCGCAGCCGCTGGCCGTGCTGACCAACCCGGCCTACCTCGCGCAAGTCCTGCAGCTGGGCTTCGGCATCCCGTCGTCCATCGCGCCCGGCATCGTCTCGAACCTGAAGCCGATCCACCGCGAGACCTTCGCCAATTACAGCGAGAACACCGCCTACGACGTCTATGCCGACGGCACGTTCAAGCTGACCGACAAGTTCGAGGTCACGGCCGGCATCCGCTACACCAGCGAAGACCGCGAGGCCGCCTACGCCTCGAGCGTCGACAACGGCGGCTCGATCCTGGGCATCCTGCTGGCCGCCCCGACCCCGACCAACCTGTTCCTGGCCGCCCAGCCGAACGCGCTGGCCAACCCGGCCCTGCCGAAGGTGGGCCTGATCGCCCAGCCGACCACCAACAACGGCGATCGTTTCAGCAAGAAGATCAGCGACAGCGGCCTGACCTGGCGCTTGGTCGGCCGTTACGCCGCGTCGGACAATCTGAGCTTCTACGCCTCGGCCGCCCGCGGTCGTCGTCCGGACGTGATCTCGACCAGCGCCCCGGCCGCGGCCATGGGCCCGGCGCGCTTCAACGTCGTCGCCTCCGAGAAGGTCGACAGCTACGAGGCCGGCGCCAAGGGCAAGCTGGCCGATGGCCGTGTGTTCCTGTCGGGCTCGGTGTTCCGCTACGACTACGACAACTTCGCCACCAGCTTCCGCCAGGGCGCGCAGGTCGTGACCCTGAACGCCGGCAAGGCGCAGTCCTACGGCTTCGAAGGCGAGTTCCGGGTCCAGGCCGACGACTACTGGACCCTGTTCGGCACCTATGGCTACAACCACGCCCGCCTGAAGACCGGCCTGCGCGAGGGCAACCACTTCCGCCTGTCGCCGGACAGCAGCTTCTCGGTCGGCGCGGCCTTCGCCCACGAAGCCCTGGGCGGCAAGCTGACCTTCACCCCGACCTACACCTGGCGCTCGAAGATGTTCTTCGACGACGACAACGACCGCTCGGACCTGCAGTCGGCGGGCCTGTTCCCCGACACCCAGGTCGACGAGTTCCAGAAGGCCTATGGCCTGTTGAACGTCCGCGTCGGCTTCGGCGCCGTGGACGACCGCTGGAAGGTCGAGGCGTTCGTCGAGAACCTGTCGGACGAGAAGTACCTGAAGGACGCAGGCAACACCGGCGACAGCTTCGGCATCCCGACCTTCATCGCCGGCAAGCCGCGCTTCATGGGCATCGGGATTTCGTTCCGTCACTAGCTAGAGCCGTTTCCCCGGCGAAAGCCGGGGCCCAGATGGAAGAGCGCTGGGGCGGGTTCCTCGAACTCAGCGCTCTTCCAATCAGCCCAGACGCCTTGGGATCTGGGTCCCGGCTTTCGCCGGGAAGTCGGGTTTTGGGATGGCTCGACAGCCAGCCTTGTTTCATCGTTTGTACGCTTACCGGAGGGCCGCCCCGTGAAGATCGATCGCCGTAAGGTTCTGGGCCTGCTGGGCCTGTCGGGCGCCGCCGCCGGCGATGCCGTCGCCCAGCCGATCACTTGGTACAAGGGTCAGGTGGCCTTCGCCCACGGTGTGGCCAGCGGCGATCCCTCGTCCACGGCGGTGGTGTTCTGGACGCGCGTGACGCCCAAGGACGCCCCGGCCGGCGACATCGCCGTCGAGCTGGAAGTCGCGGCCGATCCCGACTTCAAGACCCTGGTCGCCAGCAGCAAGGGCCTGCGCGCCCGCGCCAGCGCCGACTGGACCGTCAAGCACGACCTGGACGGCGCGGGCCTGAAGCCGGGGACGGAATACTGGTATCGCTTCAAGGCCAATGGCGTCACGTCGCCGACAGGCCGCACCAGGACCCTGCCCACGGGCCCGACCAAGGACGTGGTCCTGGCGGTGGTGTCGTGCAGCCTCTATCCGAACGGCTACTTCAACGCCTACGACGCCATTTCCAAGCTGAAGCGCGTCGACGCCGTCGTGCACCTGGGCGACTACATCTACGAGTACGGCGGCGGTCCCAAGGACTACGGCATGAACTCGGCCGTCGCCGCCCAGCGGACCCACGATCCGATCCACGAGATTGTGACGCTGGACGACTATCGCCGCCGCCACGCCCAGTACAAGACCGACCCCGCCGCCCAGGCCGCCCACGCCCGCGCGCCCTGGATCGTCGTCTGGGACGACCACGAGACGGCCAATGACAGCTGGATCGGCGGGGCCGAGAACCACGATCCCAAGACCGAGGGCGACTGGGCCGCGCGCAAGGCCGTGGCGCTCAAGGCCTATTACGAGTGGATGCCGATCCGCGATCCGGGCAGGGCGCTGCCGGAGGCCGCCTGGCGCGGCTTCCAGTTCGGCGACGTCGCCAGCCTGCTGATGGTCGAGACGCGCCTGACGGCCCGCACGCACCAGATGGACTACGACACCGACATGCCGATCGTCGACGGCAAGCCGGACGTCGCCGCCTTCGTCAAGGCCTGGAAGGACCCCGCCCACCGCATGATGGGCGAGGGCCAGGAGCAGTGGCTGGCCGGCGAGGTCGGCGCCTCGGCCAAGGCCGGGACGGCCTGGCAGGTGCTGGGCAACCAGGTGGTCATGGCCCGCGTCTCGCCGCCGAACCTGAAGGCGACCATGGGCGAGGCGAAGTTCAACGCCCTGCTGGCCCAGCTGCCGGAGTATGCGTCCAAGCGCATCGCCCAGACGGTGGCGATGTCGGCCTTTGACATCCCTTCGAACCTCGACGCCTGGGACGGCTATCCGGCCGACCGCCAGCGGGTCTACGACATCTTCACCGCCGCCAAGGCCCGGCCGATCGTGCTGGCCGGCGACAGCCACATGTTCTGGGTCAACGAGTTGTGGGACGACGCCGGCAAGACCCGCGTGGCGGCCGAGTTCGGCACGACCTCGGTGACCTCGCCCGGCTATGGCGACATCCTGCCCGGCGTGCCGCTGGGCGAGGCGTTCGCGCAGCGCAACAAGGAAGTGAAGTACGCGCACCCCAGCGCCAAGGGCTTCCTGCTGCTGACGCTGGAACACGGCAAGGCGACTGGCGAACTGATGCAGGTCTCGACGATCGTGGACACGAAATACGAGACCAGCGTGCTGAAGCGGTACGTGGTCACGCCGGCCAGCGGCGGTGGGGTCGAGGCGCTAAAAGAAGGCTAGCTCAGCACAGGCCCCCACCTGACCCGCTACGCGGGTCTGTCCGCCCCCAAGCGGGGCGGAGAAAATTCTCCTCCCCGCTTGGGGGAGGGGGACCGGCGAAGCCGGTGGAGGGGGTCAGCGCCGCTCCAGCGCCAGCCTCAGCCCGAACGCCACGAACACGCAGCCCGTCACGCGGTCCAGCCACCGCACCACGACCGGCACGCGCAGCAGGCCCGCGATCGGCACCGTCGCGGCGATCAGGGCGGCGAACCACAGCAGGCCCAGCACCACATGGATGCCGGCCAGCAGCAGCCCGAACCGCGCCGGGTCCACGCCGGTCGGGATGAACTGCGGCAGGAACGACACGTAGAAGATCCCGACCTTGGGATTGAGCAGGTTGGTCAGCAGGCCCCGGCGCAGGGCCGCGATCGGACCGGCGTCGGTGGCTTTCATCTCGCCAGGCTCGAACTGGTCGCGAGGCTTCAGGATCATGCGGACACCGGTCCAGGCCAGGAACAGCGCGCCGGTCCATTTCAGGACCGTATAGGCCAGCTCAGACGCGGTGAGCAGCGCGCCCACGCCAAACGCCGCCGCCGCGCCCCAGATGAAGCAGCCCAGCCCGATCCCGATCGCCGCGCCCGTCGCCCGCCGGGGGCCCTCGGCGGCGGCTGTGCGGATCACCAGCGCGGTGTCGAGGCCCGGCGTCAGGGTCAGCAGGCCAGCGGCGACGGTGAAGGCGATCAAAGCCTCGGGCGTGGTCATGCGGGCCTTTCCGGGTTTCTCAACCAATCCATGGCTTCATGCGCCGATGACCGCAAGCCGCATCCCCGGCCTGGACGCCCTGCGGGGCCTCGCCGCCCTGCTGGTGCTGGCCTTCCACATGCGGGGCTACGGACTGCCGCGTGAGGTGCTGTCCCACGGCTATCTGGCGGTCGATCTGTTCTTCGTGATCAGCGGCTTCGTGCTGGCGAAGGCTTACGACGCGGGCCTGGCGGCCGGCGAGGGCGCGGGCTTCATGGTCAAGCGGCTGAAGCGGCTCTACCCGATGGCGCTGCTGGGCCTGCTGCTGGGCGCGGGCTTCTGGCTGGCCCAGGGCTGGGAGCCGGGCGCGGTGCTGTTGCTGGCCGCTCTGGGCCTGGTCTTCGTCCCGTTCGCCAGTGGCCGCGATGTCTTCCCGCTGAACGGCCCGCAGTGGTCGCTGATGTGGGAGCTGGCGGCCAACCTCGTCTATGCGGTGGTCGCGCCGAAGCTGACGACGCGGCGGCTGATGGTCCTGGTCGCGATCGGCGGCGTCGCGCATGTGGCGCTGGCCCTGACCTACGGGACCGGCTCGCTGGGTCCCTACGGCCACAACTGGTGGGCCGGCGCGCCGCGCGTCATCTATGGCTTCTTCGCCGGCGTGCTGCTGGCGCGCCTGGCGGGCGAGGGGCGGTTGAAGGTCCCGGCCGCGCCGATCGTGGCGATCCTGGCGACGGTGGTGCTGACCTTGTCGCCGCCGGTCCCGGAGTCCGCGCGCGCCGTGTTCGATCTCGTCGCGGCGCTGGCGATCTTCCCGCTGCTGGTCGCCTCGGCGGCACGGGCGGAGGTCGGGCGGACGCTAAGGCCCGTGCTCGATAGCCTGGCCGGGATGTCCTACGCGCTCTACGCCCTGCACATCCCGATCGTGATGGGCCTGGCGCATTGGAAGCTGAGCGCTCTGGCCGTTCCGCTGGCGCTGGCAGCCGCCTGGGCGGCGCACCGCTGGTTCGAGCCTTGGGCCGCGAACCTGCTGCGCCAGAAACCTCAGGGCTTCTCGACCAGCGCCCCGTCCTCCAGCACCCGGTAGAAGCACGAGCGGAAGCCGACGTGGCAGGCGCCGCCGTCGCCGCGCGGACGCACCTTCAGCAGCACCGCGTCCTGGTCGCAGTCGACGCGCAGTTCGACGACGTCCTGCAGCTGGCCGCTGGTCTCGCCCTTCTTCCAGAGCGCGTTGCGCGAGCGGCTGAAGTAGTGGGCGATGCTGGTCTCGACCGTCAGCTTCAGGGCCTCGGCGTTCATCCAGGCCAGCATCAGGATCTCGCCGGTGTCGGCGTGCTGCGCCACCGCCACGACAAGACCATCGGCGTTGAAGCGCGGGGCGAGGGCGCTGCCGCGCTCCAGATCGTGCTTGGTGTGGGCGTGGGGGAACAGGTCGGTGCTCATGGCGCCACATATGGCGCAGGCCCGGGCTCTGCGCTAGCTTCCGCCCCTCTCGGTAGGGGACGAGATGAACCTGAAAGACCGCATCAAGGCCGGCGTGGCGGCGCTGGACGAGAGGGCGAGGCCGTGGGCGCGCCAATCGCGCTGGAACGGCTATGCCTACGAGTTCCTGCTGTTCGGGCTGAAGCAGGCCTGGGCCTGCCTGTTCGGCGGCCTGATGCTGGCCCTGCTGGTCGGCACGCACTTGTTTTGGCCCGCTGGCGCGCCGCTGGCGCGCTACGATTTCCTGGTCATCGCCGCCGTCGCCATCCAGGCCACGCTGCTGGCCCTGAAGCTGGAGCGCTGGGAAGAGGCGCTGGTCATCTTCATCTTCCACCTGGTCGGCACGGTCATGGAGCTGTTCAAGACCGCCCACGGCTCTTGGATCTATCCCGAGCCCAACCTGCTGCGGATCGGCGGCGTGCCGCTGTTCACCGGCTTCATGTACGCCTGCGTCGGCAGCTATATCGCGCGGATCTGGCGGCTCTTCGACATCACCTTCATCCGCTATCCGCCGTTCTGGAGCACCCACATCCTGGCGGTGCTGATCTACGTCAACTTCTTCAGCCACCACTACATCATCGACTTCCGGGTCGGGCTGTTCGCCCTGTCGGCGATCCTGTTCGGCCGGACCTGGTTCGTGTTCACGCCCGACCACGTCGCCCGTCGCATGCCGATGCTGATGGGTCTCGTCCTGGTGTCGCTGTTCATCTGGTTCGCCGAGAACCTCGGCACCTTCGCCGGGGCCTGGATCTATCCCAGCCAGGCCAATGGCTGGCATCTGGTGCCGATCGAGAAGATGGGCGCCTGGTATCTGCTGATGTTGATCAGCTTTGTCTTGGTGACGCTCGTCCACCGCCCGGTGGACGCTTGCGTGGCGCGGATCCGCGAAGGGATCCGGGCTGCGGCTTAAATCTGCTCCCCTTCCGGGGGAGCTGTCGCGAAGCGACTGAGGGGGCTACTCGGCCTGGGCCGCGCTGCCCCCTCCGGCCCTGCGGGCCACCTCCCCCAGCGGGGGAGGAGATTATTTGCGAACCAGATCCATGAACCGCTGCTGCAGGACCTTGTCGGTCTTGAACACGCCGCGGAACTGGGTGGTGATCGTCGAGACGTCGTGGTGGTGGACGCCGCGGGTGCTCATGCACTGGTGCTCGGCGTCGATCAGGACGGCGACGCCGGCGGCCGAGAGGTGATCCTCGATGGCGTCGGCGATCTGCATGGTCATGGTTTCTTGCGTCTGGAGACGCTTGGCGAAGATCTCGGTCAGGCGGGCCAGCTTGGACAGGCCCACGACCTTGCCGGTCGGCATGTAGGCGATCCAGGCCCTGCCCAGGAATGGCGCCATGTGGTGTTCGCAGTGGCTCTGCACGTCGATGCCGCGCAGCATGACCATGTCGTCATAGCCCTGCACGTCCTCGAAGGTGCGCGAAAGCTCCTTGGCCGGATCGCCCTGATAGCCGGCGAACCACTCGCCATAGGCGTCGACCACGCGCTGGGGCGTGTCGAGCAGGCCTTCGCGGTCGGGGTTGTCGCCGGCCCAGGCCAGCAGGGTCCGGACGGCGGCCATGGCCTCGTCTCGGGTGGGGCGCTGGGCGGGTTCAAGATCAAGACCGGCGTCATCCGTGCCGATCAGGGTTCGCTCGCGAGACAGTGCGTCCATGTTGTGAAGGGGGTTCTTCCCGGGCTGAGTTGCGCCGAAGCGCCTGTCGCTCCGGAATTACGCGTGCCACCCGTCGCGCGCTTCAGGACCAAACAAGTGGTGGAGAGCGTGCGTCCTAGCTATATGGGGCCGGCTCCCTCGGGGAGCAACACCTCCGTTACGTTAGGTTGCCGCGACCCAATGACCCTGAAGATCCACGACACCCTGACGCGCGAGAAGCGCGACTTCGTCCCCGCCGACCGGAACCGGGTGACGATGTATGTCTGCGGTCCGACGGTCTGGAACCACGCCCACATCGGCAATTTCCGCCCCGTGGTGGTGTTCGACGTGCTGTTCCGCATGCTGCGCCACCTCTATGGCGAGGACGCGGTGGTCTATGCGCGCAACGTCACGGACGTGGACGACAAGATCAACAAGAAGGCCGCCGAGGAAGGCGTCGACATCTCGGTGATCACCGAGCGCTACCTGGCCGCCTATCACCAGGACGCCGACGCCCTGGGCGCGCTGCGCCCGACCCTGGAGCCGCGCGCCACCGACCATATCGGCGCGATCGTCGAGATGATCGGCAAGCTGGTCGAGAACGGCAGCGCCTACGCCGCCGAAGGCCACGTGCTGTTCGACACCCAGAGCTTCCCCGACTACGGCCAGCTGTCGGGCCGGCCGCTGGACGAGATGATCGCCGGCGCCCGCGTCGAGGTCGCGCCGTACAAGCGCTTCCCGGCCGACTTCGTGCTGTGGAAGCCGTCGAAGGAAAACGAGCCCGAGTGGGAAAGCCCCTGGGGTGCGGGCCGTCCGGGCTGGCACATCGAGTGCTCGGCCATGATCGAGAAGGCCCTGGGCCAGACCATCGACATCCACGCCGGCGGCATCGACCTGACCTTCCCGCACCACGAGAACGAGGTCGCCCAGAGCCGTTGCGCCCATAAGACCGAGGTCCTGGCCAACTACTGGATGCACAACGGCTTCCTGGATATGGCCGGCGAGAAGATGTCCAAGAGCCTGGGCAATGTCGTCATCCCGCACGAGCTGCTGCAGAACGTGCCGGGCGAGGTGATCCGCTGGGCGTTGCTGTCGGCCCACTACCGCCAGCCGCTGGACTGGACGCCCGAGCTGATCGAGCAGTCGCGCAAGTCGCTGGACCGCCTGTACGGCGCCCTGCGTCGCGCCAAGGACGTGCCGATGGACCAGGCCATGGAGGCGCCGGAAGAGACCCTGGCCGCCCTGCTGGACGACCTCAACACCCCGCTGGCGGTGTCGAGCTTCTTCGAGGTGTCGAGCGCCATCGAGAAGGCCGTGACCGCTGGTGACACCGTCGCCATCGCCGCCAACAAGGCCCGCCTGATCGAGGCCGGCGCGCTGCTGGGCTTCCTGCAGGCCGATCCGGACAGCTGGTTCGAAGGCGACGCGTCGGACGAGCTGAAGGCCCAGGTCGAGGACCTGCTGGCCAAGCGCCTGGCCGCTCGCGCCGCCAAGGACTGGGCCGCCGCCGACGCCATCCGCGCCGAGATCGACGCCCTGGGCGTGGTGGTCATGGATGGCCCCTCGGGCGCGACCTGGCGCATGAAGGACTGAACGCCGTGACGTTCGAAAAGCAGGTGGTCCTGATCTCCGGCGCTGGCCGGGGACTGGGGGCCGCCATTGCCCGCGCCTTCGTCGAGAGCGGCGCCCAGGTGGTGGTCAACTACCGCCGCAGCGAGGCGGCGGCGAAGGCTCTGGTCGAGGAACTGGGCTCGCGCGCCGTGGCCATCCAGGCCGACGTCTCCGATCCCGTAGAGGCCCGCCGGCTGGTCAATGACGCCGCCGAGGCGTTCGGCCATCACGTCACCACGGTGGTCAACAACGCCCTGGGCGACTTCAGCTTCAACGGCGATGGCCGGGCCAGGATCGACACCATCGAATGGTCCGACTTCCTGGGCCAGATGGATGTCGCCCTGCGCGGCTCGCTGAACCTGATCCAGGCCGCGGCCCCCGCCATGAAGGCGGCGGGGTTCGGCCGGGTGATCAATGTCGGCACCAACCTCTTCCAGAACCCGGTGGTGCCGTATCACGACTACACCGCCGCCAAGGCCGCCCTGCTGTCGCTGACCCGCACGGCGGCGGGCGACCTCGGCCCCGACGGCATCACGGTCAACATGGTCTCGGGCGGGCTGCTGCGCACCACCGACGCCAGCGCCGCGACGCCGGACGCCATCTTCGACCTGATCGCCCAGAGCACCCCGCTGCGCCGGGTGACCACGCCGGCCGAGTTCGCCGACGCCGTCCTCTTCTTCGCCTCGCCCTGGAGCCGCGCCGTGACGGGGCAGAACCTGGTGGTCGACGGCGGCCTGGTTCGGGATTAGAAATTACACTCATGAAACGCGCCGTCGAACACCGCATCGGGGTCCAGGCCCCCGCCGAGATCGTCTGGGACCTGGTGTCGGATTTCGACACCTGGAAGGACTGGAACCCGCTCTACCGCAAGGCCGAGGGCCAGCTGAGGATCGGCACGACCCTGACGCTGGAGCAGCACCTGCCCGGCCAGCCGGCCATGGTGATCACGCCCATCGTCCAGGACTGGGTGCCCTACGAGCAGCTGCACTGGCGCTCGACCCGGCTGGGCGGCTTCGTCACGGCGATCCGCTATCTCGAGGTCGAGAGCATGGGGCCGAACAATTCGACCTTCTCGAACGGCGAGCTGTTCATGGGGCTGCTGCTGCGGTTCGTCAGTCGCGACGAGCGCCGCAAGCTGAAGGCCGCCTTCACCGAGATGGGCGAGGCCCTGCGCGATCGCGCCGAGGCTATCTGGTCGGAACGCCAGAAGACCCCATCTTAGTCTCGCGATGATCGACGATCTCTACAGCGCCAGGATCCTCACCCTCGTGGCCAACATGCCGCGAGCCGGGCGCCTGCCCGCGCCCGACGCTAGCAGCGAAAAGCACGCCAAGCTGTGTGGCAGCCGGATCGTGGTCGATGTGGTCGTCCAGGACGGCAAGGTCGTCGACTATGCCCAGGATGTTTCGGCCTGTGCTTTGGGCCAGGCGTCCGCCGCGATCCTGGGCCAGAACATCATTGGCGCGGAACTTTCCGACATCGAGTTGGCGCGCGACTCTCTTGCCGCTATGCTGAAGACGAACGGTTCGCCTCCCGCGGGCCGGTTTGCGGAGCTCGCCGTGCTGGAGCCGGTCAAGGACTATCCCGCCCGTCATGCCTCGACGCTGCTGGCGTTCGACGCGACGGTCGAGGCTGTCCGTAAGGCCACAGGCGTCGGTGAAACGCGAACTAGCACCGCCGGCGCGGCTTGATCCCTCCTTCGGGGGAGTGTGTAACCGCACTGCAACAAAGTCGCGCGCCGGCATGACCTTCTACGACCGCACCGTCGATTTCGGCCTACGGGCCTACAAGTTGACGCTCTCGCCTCTCATTGGGCGTCAGTGCCGCTTCGCGCCGAGCTGTTCGGAGTATGCGGCCGTCGCTCTCAAGGATCATGGCCCGCTCAAGGGTTCCTGGTTGGCGTTGCGACGGATTTGCCGATGCAATCCGTTAGGTGGCTCGGGCTACGACCCGCCGCCCCCGCGACATCAGCCACGCAAGTGGATGTGTGAAGAATGATCGATCTGGTTTTCCCCGATGGCTCGGCCCGTCAGTATCCTGACGGCTCGACGGGGCGCGACGTCGCCGCCGCCATCTCCAAGTCCCTCGAAAAGAAGGCCCTGCTGATCAAGCTGGACGGCCAGGTGCTGGACCTCGACCGCGCCCTGACGCCCGACCTGCTCGCCGGCGAGCGTAAGTTCGAGATCCTGACGCGCGAGTCGCCCGAGGCGCTCGACACCATCCGCCACGACACGGCCCACGTGATGGCCGAGGCGGTGCAGGAGCTGTTCCCCGGCACGCAGGTGACGATCGGCCCGAACATCGAGGACGGTTTCTTCTACGACTTCGCGCGCGACGAGCCGTTCAGCCTGGACGATCTGGAGAAGATCGAAAAGCGCATGAAGGAGATCGTCGATCGCGACGAGAAGATCACGCGCGAGGTCTGGGACCGCGAAGAGGCCATCGCCCACTTCGACGGCATCGGCGAGCAGTACAAGGCCCAGATCGTCCGTGACCTGCCGGGTTCGGACACGATCACGGTCTATCGCCAGGGCAACTGGAAGGACCTCTGCCGCGGGCCGCACCTGCCGTCCACCAAGCATGTCGGCAAGGCCTTCAAGCTGACGAAGCTGGCCGGCGCCTATTGGCGCGGCGACCAGAACAACGCCCAGCTGCAGCGCATCTACGGCACGAGCTGGGCCTCGGAAGCCGATCTGGACGCCTATCTGAAGCGCATCGAGGAAGCCGAGCGTCGCGATCACCGCAAGCTGGGCAAGACGATGGACCTCTTCCACATCCAGGAAGAGGGCAAGGGCATGGTGTTCTGGCACGCCAAGGGCTGGGCCCTTTATCGCGTGCTCGAGGACTACATGCGCCGTCGTCTCGACGCGGCCGGCTACAAGGAAGTGAAGACGCCGCAGATCCTCGACAAGAGCCTGTGGGAGAAGTCGGGCCACGCCGAGAAGTTCGGCCACGCCATGTTCATGTGCGAGAGCGCCGAGGGCGAGGTCCTGGCGGTCAAGCCGATGAACTGCCCCGGCCACATCCAGATCTTCAACGTCGGCCAGAAGTCCTATCGCGAGCTGCCGCTGCGCATGGCCGAGTTCGGCGCCTGCCACCGCTATGAGCCGTCGGGCGCCATGCACGGCATCATGCGGGTGCGCGCGTTCACGCAGGACGACGCCCACATCTTCTGCCGTGAAGAGCAGGTCACGGAGGAAAGCGCGAAGTTCATCGAACTGTTGCGCAGCGTCTATAACGACCTGGGCATGACGCTGGCCGACACCAAGTTCTCCACGCGTCCGGACTTGCGCGCCGGCTCGGATGAGGTCTGGGACAAAGCAGAATCCGCTCTCTCCGCCGCCGCCGAGGCCGCGGGCGAGACCTTGGTGCTGCAGCCAGGTGAAGGCGCCTTCTACGGCCCGAAACTGGAGTTCTCGCTGAAGGACGCCATTGGCCGTGTCTGGCAATGCGGCACGCTGCAACTCGACTTCGTTTTGCCGGAACGATTGGACGCCGAGTACGTTACCGAGGATGGTTCGAAGAAGCGTCCGGTGATGCTTCACCGAGCGATCTTGGGGTCCTTCGAGCGTTTCATCGGCATCCTGTTGGAAAACTTCGCGGGGGCGCTGCCTGTTTGGCTGGCGCCGACGCAGGTTGTCGTGGCTACGATCACGTCCGACGCCGATGACTATGCTCGCGAGGTCGTCGAGAAATTGACGGCTCTGGGGATGCGCGCGGAAGTGGACGTGCGTAATGAGAAGATCAACTACAAGATTCGCGAGCATAGCCTCGCCAAGGTGCCAGTGATCGCAGTGGTGGGACGTAAAGAAGCTGAAACGGGGCAACTGGCCCTTCGTCGCCTGGGCGGTGAAGGTCAGAACATCCTGTCGCTGGAAGACGCCCTTCGCGTGCTCAAGATCGACGCCACGCCGCCGGACCTCGCCCGCATTCAAGGCCTGGTGAAGGCTGCGCCGCCCGTTTCGGTCGAGGAGGCTGCGACCGTCTGATGAACAGCATTCTCCCGTCCGTCTCGACCCTTGCCGTCGGTGCGCGTCCGGCTCGTCCGAACGTGTCCGTCGTCATGGTCGTTTACCGGACGGGAGAGGCGCTGGTCGAAAGCATCAAGCATGTCCTCGCCGAGCCGCTGGTCGATGAGTTCGTTGTCGTCGACAACGGGTCCGACGCCCGCGACGAGGACATGCTGCGCTCGCTGGCCCTGACCGAGCCGCGCGTCGTGCTCAAGCAGGGCCACGGCAATATCGGCTTCGCGCGCGGGGCCAATCTGGGGGCCAGCACGGCGGGCGGCGAGTACATCGTCTTCCTCAATCCCGACGCCAACATGCAGCCCAATTGCGTGGCGTCGCTGGTCAAGGCCTTCAAGGGCCAGCCGACCCCGACCGTGGTCGGCGCCCGGGTGATGAACATCGACGGCACCGAGCAGCGCGGCGGTCGCCGGGGCGAGGTCACGCCGATGACCACGGTGCTGAGCTTCGGCCAGTTCACCCGTCGCCACCCCAACCTGGCCAGCTTCGAGATCCATCGCGAGAACGAGCCGCTGCCGGGCGCGCCCGTGCCGATGCCGACCATCTCGGGCGCCTGCTTCGCCATGCGGCGCGGCGACTTCGAGGCCCTGGGCGGCTTCGACGAAGGCTACTTCCTGCACGTCGAGGACATCGACCTGTGCTGGCGCGCCCGCCGCTCGGGCGGCCAGGTGCTGTTCCAGCCCAAGGCCGAGGTCGTCCACCTGGGCCACACCAGCCAGGAACACCCGCTGAAGGTCGAGTTCCACAAGGGCGTCGGCCTGACCCGCTACTTCATCAAGCGCGCCGACAGCCTGCAGCTGTTCGCGGCGGCGGTGCTGCTGGCCCCGGCCATCATGCTGATGAGCGTGTGCCGACCGCTGCTGTGGAAGCTGACCGGACGGCCGATCTAGGGATCAAGTCTGCTCCCCCGCTGGGGGAGCTGTCGGCGAAGCCGACTGAGGGGGCCATCTGGGCATAGGCCGCGCTGCCCCCTCCGGCCCCCTGGGCCGCCTCCCCCAGAGGGGGAGGAGAGATTTCACATCGGCCCGATCGTCTCGAACCGCATCCCATCCGGCCCTTCGATCGAGGTCGGGGCTTTCACGTTCTTCGTCGGAAGCAGCGCCCGGTAGCGCTCGTAAAGCGCTTTCACATTACGGCCCTTCTTCACCGTCAGGCACTGATCGTATTCGCCTTCGCGGCCCCAGGGCTTGCGTTCGGAGCGGGCGATGTCGGGATCGGTCTTGACCATGTCGGCCACGGTGGCCGCCAGCGGCTGGTCGATGCCCATGCCGTAGCTGCCGAACTTGATCGTCACGTCGCACCGCATCGTAGCCTCCTGGGGCGCCTTTGGGGCAGGGGCCATCGCGCACGCGCTGAGGGACAGGAGGGCGACGGCGGCGAGGCGGATCATGCGGGGAAACCTCCGGCGCGGGCCAGGGACGAGGCGGGAGCCTTGCCCAGCTTGGCGCTGATCTCGCGGCCGATGTCGATCAGGGCCGCCAGGTCGTAACCCGTCTCGAAGCCGGCCCGTTCCAGCATGTAGACCAGATCCTCGGTGCCGATATTGCCGGTGGCGTTCGGCGCGAACGGACAGCCGCCCAGGCCGCCGACCGAGGCGTCCAGCACGTCCACGCCCGCCTCGACGCTGGCGAAGGCGTTGGCCAGGCCGGTGTTGCGGGTGTCGTGGAAATGCATGCGCAGCCGCGTGTCCGGCGCGGCGGCCCGGGCGGCCTCGATGCGCTTGCGGACGGTCCAGGGGTCGGCGACGCCAATGGTGTCGGCGATGGCGATCTCGGGCACGCCCAGGGCCGCGGCTTCGCGGATGATGGCTACGACTTGGTCTTCGCTGACTTCGCCGTCGAACGGACAGCCGAAGGCGACGGAGATCGTCGCGGTGATCGGCGGACCGCCCTCGACGGCCTGGCGTTCTGCGATGGCGGCCAGGGTGTCGATCTGCTGGCGCACCGTTGCGCCTTGATTGGCGACGCCGAAGCCGTCGGAGGCGCAGACCACGACATTGGCCTCGTCGCACTGGGCGGCGACGCAGCGCTCCCAGCCGCGCATGTTCAGCACCAGGCCGATCCGCGAATGGACGAGATCCGCCGGCAGGGCGGCCATGATCTCCTCCGCGCCGGCCATCTGCGGCACGCGGTTGGGGTTCACGAACGACACCACCTCGGTGCGCCTGGCGCCGGCGGCTTCCAGCTTGCGGATCAGGTCGAGCTTCTCGTCGACCGACAGCGACAGCTTCTCGTTCTGCAGGCCGTCGCGCGGCCCGACCTCGACGATCTGGATGAAGCGGCTCATGGGCGGGCCTCCTCTTCGGGCTGAGCCGTCTGGGGCTCGCCGCGGTAGATGGTCAGGCGTTCCTTGTCGCCGTCGGAATAGTTCAGGCCCTCGACGGTCGCGACCGGGTGCGGCGTCAGGCCCAGGGCGATCATGGCGTCGCGGAAGGGCTTTTCCTCGCGGCCCTCGACCACGGCCGGACGGCCTTCGGAGACGGCGTCGGCCGCGCCTTCGCCGTCGGTCAGCTCGGTGGCGGTGCCCAGCTGGAAGATCAGGCTGGGTTCGGAATAGCCGGTCAGGGCCACAGGGCCGGCGGCCCCGGAACGCGGTGAGAGTCTCGTGCGGTCCAGGGCGTCGGCGACGTCCTTGGACAGGAACAAGGGCTCCAGGTGCGGGATCAGCCCGGCGGTCAGGGCGATGTGGGCGCCGACGCCCAGCACCCCGGCCGTCACAAGCGCGCGGGCTGAATGGCGGTGCAGCAGCAGCACCGCCCCGGCGATCCCGGCCGCCAGGGCCAGGACGGCGGCCAGCACGGTCCAGGCCAGGTCGCCGCCGGTCCCGAACTGGACCTGGCCATAGATGGCGACGGCGGCCAGCAGCGCGCTCATCAGCACAGACAGCCCGCCGCCGATGAAGCGGACCAGCTTGCCCAGCGGCTCGCGCACGGCCGCGGCCATCAGCATGGCCAGGGCCCCGTAGGCGGGCAACTCGTAGTGCACCAGCTTGGTCGGCAGGATCTCGAACATCAGCCAGGTCGGGACCAGCCAGCAGACGGCGAAGCGCACGCCCGGCTCGTTGCGCTTGGTCCAGCCGACGACCAGGCCGGCCGGCAGCAGCAGGGTGGCCGGGAACGACAGCAGCGGGGCCAGCAGGGCGTGATAGCCGAACGGTCCCGCGTGGCCCTCCTGGCCGCCGGCCAGCTTGGGCGCCAGGTCCCCGCCCACGGCCGCGCCCCAGAAGGCGCCGTCGGTGGCCACGGTGATCATCATCGCCCAGGGCAGGCAGATGGCGGCGAACAGGATCAGGCCCCAGGTCCAGCCCAGGTCCTTCATCCAGCGGGCCTTGCGATCCCAGATGGCCAGGCCGACCAGGGCGAAGAGCGCGACCAGCAGGCCGACGGGCCCCTTGATCAGGGCGGCGATGGACAGGCCTAGCCAGAAGGCCAGCTTGGTCCACCTGCGCACCGTCTCGCCCTTGAGTTGGGCGGCATAGACGCGGGCGAGAGCCGCCATGGCCAGGGTCGTGGTCCCGCACAGGGCCGCGTCGGTCTTGGCGATGAAGGCCTCGGACGACAGCAGGAAGGTCGCGCCCAGGATCGAGCCGGCGATCAGGCCGGTGCGCGGATCAAACAGCGCCGCCGCGCCCCAGGCGCAGGCCGCCGCCGCCAGCATCGCGCCCAGCAGGGACGGGAGGCGATAGGCCCAGATCCGGCGGTCCTCGGCGTCGGAGACCGCCTTGACGCTGATCGCCTGCAGCCAGTGGATGCCGACCGGCTTCTTGAAGCGCGGCTGGTCCTGGAACTTGATGACGACGTAGTCGCCTGTCTCCAGCATCTGGGACGTGGCCTGGGCGAAGCGGGACTCGTCGCGGTCCAGCGGCGGCATGGCGAACAGGCCGGGCAGGCCGGCGATCAGGGCGACGAGCGCGGCGAACAGAGGTCCGCGCCACCCCCGGCTCCAGTCGTCCAAACGAGATTCAAGCGTCATGCGGTCACGTTTAGCACGATCCTTTCGTGTGGGAATTTTTCGGCTATTAGAAGCCGATGAACGCCACCCCCGATTTTTCCGTCGTCGTGCCCGTCTTCGACGAAGGCGAGGCCGCCCCGAAGCTGGCGCGCGAGATCGCGACCGCATTCGCCGGCGAGGCCTACGAGATGATCTTCGTCGATGACGCCAGCCGCGACGACACCAAGGCCCGCCTGGTCGCGCTGAAGGCCGAGATCCCGCAGCTGCGCGTGCTGGGCCATCGCAAGAACTCCGGCCAGAGCCGCGCCGTGCGCACCGGCATCCTGGCCGCGCGCGGACCGATCATCGTCACCCTGGACGGCGACGGCCAGAACGACCCGGCCGACGCCCCGCGCCTGGCCAAGACCCTGCAGGCCGGCCCCGAAACCCTGGCCCTGGTCGGCGGCGAGCGGGTCAAGCGCCAGGACAGCAACGCCAAGCGCTTCGCCTCCAAGTTCGGCAACGGGGTGCGCAAGCGTCTGCTGAAGGATACCGCCAACGACACCGGCTGTGGCCTGAAGGCCTTCCGCCGCGAGGCCTTCATCCGCCTGCCGTACTTCGATCACATCCACCGCTACATCCCGGCGCTGATGCTGCGCGAGGGCTATGAGGTGGCGTTCCAGCCGGTGAACCATCGCCACCGCGAGACGGGCGTGTCGAAATACACCAACTTCGGCCGCCTCAAGGCGTCGGTCTCCGACCTGCTGGGTGTCATGTGGCTGCAGTCGCGGGCCCGCAATCCTCAAGGCGTGGACGAAGCTTAGGGACCGAAAACCTCGTCCTTCGACAGGCTCAGGATGAGGTTTTCTACTGAGCCGGCGTTGAAGTAGCCCTCATCCTGAGCTTGTCGAAGGACGAGGGCGGCCCCTCAGAGGCGAGACAGCTTCACCGAAACGAAAAATCCCGCTACGCCTTAACCATGGCATGAGACTGCATTCTCGCGCCAAAGGGGGAACTTCGATGTTCGCAGCCATTCCGCTGCTGGCGCTGCCGGTCATTATCTACAACCTGGTCGCCCTGACCCTGGCGGGCGGCTTCAAGGCCGTGGACGCCGGCGTGCGCATGTCCGACAAGCTGTTCACCATCCACATGACCTCGCGGGCCGACTGGGGCGTCAGCCTGGGCGACTTGCTGCTCGCCGCCTCGCTGGTGGTGCTGTTCGTCGAGCTGCTGAAATCGACGACCAGCCGCCGGATCGCCATCATCAACCACTCGCTGTCGATGGTGCTGTTCATCCTGTGCCTGGTCGAGTTCCTGCTGTTCCCGGCGTTCGCGACCTCGACCTTCTTCCTGGTCACCCTGATGGTGCTGCTGGACGTCCTGGCCGGCTTCATCGTGACGATCGTCGCGGCGCGTCGCGACGTCGATTTCGGGGATCACTGATCCCTCTATTGGTCTCCGGGGAAGCCCTGCGTCTGCCGTAGGGCCTCGCCCAGCGCCATCGCCGCGGTCGTCGCGAGATTCATCGAGCGGGTCTCGGCCCGGATCGGGATGACGATCCTTCCCTGCGCCGCTTGGTGGACCTCTTCGGGCGCGCCGCGACTCTCGTTGCCGAACAGCAGCGTATCTCCGGGTGCGAACGAAAACCTGTGGAAGGGCGTGGCGCCTTTCGTCGTGAAGAGCAGCAGGCGCCCGTCAACACGTTCCGGCGCCTTAAGGAAAGCCTCCCAGCTGTCGTGCCGCATCAGCTGCGTCAGGGGCCCATAATCCAGGGCCGCGCGCTTCAAGCTCTTGTCATCCAAGGGAAAACTGCAGGGCTCGATCACGTCCAGCCCGACCCCGAAGCAGGCCGACAAACGGATGGCCGCGCCGACGTTTTGGGGAATGCCTGGTTGAAAAAGTGCGATACGCATAATAAGCGAACCAACCACAAGGGCAGCAGGGGCTTTGCCGGGAATCGAAAGGGCTTGCGGACTCGGTCCGCGCGTCCGATACGACGATCCGACCGCTGCCTTGTGGCGGAGATCCGCTTGCGGGTCGAGCAAGATATGGCGCTGAAAAGCGCTTCTCCAAGTCGGACCGCTTTTCGTGGACCGGCGGAACTAGAGGGTGATCTAGGTGGCCGACACCGCCGTGGGCGCAACGACCGAGCCGGAACACGGGAGCGATCCCTCCCGGCGCGACTTCATTCACATCGCCGCGATCGCGGCCGCCGCTGGCGGCGCCGCGACCCTGGTGTGGCCGTTCATCGACCAGATGAACCCGTCCGCCGACACGCGGGCCCTGGCCTCGACCGAGTTCGACCTGACCAAGGTCGCCGAGGGCCAGCAGGTCACGGTCAAGTGGCGCGGCAAGCCGCTCTTCGTGCGTAACCGCACCAAGGCCGAGATCGCCAAGGCCGTCGCTGACGACCATGCCGCGATGAAGGACCCGGAAACCGACGCCGCGCGCGTGAAGCCGGGCAAGTCCCAGTGGCTGATCGTCGGCGGCAACTGCACCCACCTGGGCTGCGTTCCGACCTTCGGCGGTGGTGAATACGGCGGCTGGTTCTGCCCGTGCCACGGCTCGGTCTATGACACCTCGGGTCGTATCCGTAAGGGCCCCGCGCCCAAGAACCTGGTGGTTCCGGAATACGCCTTCCTCACCGACACCAAGGTCAAGATCGGTTAAGCGAGATGAGCGGACATTCGACCTATCAACCGAAGACCGGCATCGAGCGTTGGCTCGACGCTCGTCTGCCGATCATCCGCCTGGGCTATGACTCGTTCGTCGACTATCCCACGCCGCGGAACCTGAACTACTGGTGGACCTTCGGCGGCATCCTGTCGCTGTGCCTGGCCTCGCAGCTGATCACCGGCATCATCCTGGTGATGCACTACACGCCGAGCGCCCAGGGCGCGTTTGCTTCCGTCGAGCACATCATGCGCGACGTGAACTACGGCTGGCTGATCCGCTACATGCACGCCAACGGCGCGTCGATGTTCTTCATCGCCGTCTACATCCACATGCTGCGCGGCCTCTACTACGGCTCTTACAAGGCGCCCCGCGAAGTGCTGTGGCTGCTGGGCTGCGTGATCTACCTGCTGATGATGGCCACCGCCTTCATGGGCTACGTCCTGCCCTGGGGCCAGATGTCGTTCCACGGCGCCGTCGTCATCACCAACCTGTTCGGCGCCCTGCCGCTGGTCGGCGAGAGCATCACCACCTGGCTGTGGGGTGGTTTCGCGGTCGACAACCCGACCCTGAACCGCTTCTTCTCGCTGCACTACCTGCTGCCCTTCATGATCGCGGGCGTCGTGATCCTGCACATCTGGGCCCTGCACGTGGTCGGTCAGAACAACCCGACCGGCGTGGACCCGAAGTCGAAGGCCGACACCGTCGCCTTCACGCCGTACGCCACGGTGAAGGACGGCTTCGCGATGAGCGTCTTCCTGATCCTCTTCGCCTTCTTCGTCTTCTACATGCCCAACGCGCTTGGCCACGCCGACAACTACGTCGAGGCCAACCCGCTGGTGACGCCGTCGCACATCGTTCCGGAATGGTACTTCCTGCCGTTCTACGCGATCCTGCGCGCCGTGCCGGACAAGCTGATGGGCGTGCTGGCCATGTTCGGCGCCATCGCCTGCATGTTCGCCCTGCCCTGGCTGGACACCTCGAAGGTGCGCTCGATGCGCTACCGCCCGACCGCGAAGATCTACTTCCTGTTCTTCCTGGTGGCTTGCATCGTGCTGGGCTTCTGCGGCGCCAAGCTGCCTGACGATCCGGTGATCCCGCACCTGACCACGTTCCAACTGGGCGGTTCGGACCTGAACAGCTTCGTGTGGCTCAGCCGCGTGGCCTCGCTCTACTACTTCGCTTTCTTCCTGGTCGTTCTCCCGGTCCTGGGTCTGGTCGAAAAGACCCTGCCGGTTCCGGACTCGATCGCTTCGCCGGCCCTCTCGGCCGACGCTCACAAGGGTTGATCCCGATGCTCCGCAAACTCTCGGTTATCGCGGCTGCGGCGGGTCTCCTGATCGTCGGCGCCGCTGGTCCGGCCCTCGCTAACGGCGGGGCCAAGGAAGCCAAGGACGTCCACTGGTCGTTCGAAGGCCCCTTCGGCAAGTTCGACCAGGCGCAGCTGCAACGCGGCTACAAGGTCTATCGCGAGGTCTGCTCGGCCTGCCACTCGATGAAGCTGGTCGCGTTCCGCAACCTCGGCGACAAGGGCGGCCCGTTCTATAGCGAGAAGTACCCGAACTCGAACGACAACCCGTGGGTCAAGGCGATCGCCAAGGACTACGAGGTCGCCGACATCGACGGTGAAACCGGCGACGCCATCAAGCGTCCGGCCACCAGCGCGGATCACTTCCCGGGCCCGTTCGCCAACGAAGCCGCGGCCCGCGCCTCGAACGGCGGCGCCCTGCCGCCGGACATGTCGCTGCTGGCCAAGGCCCGCGAAGAAGGTCCGGCGCACATCTACTCGATCGTGACCGGCTACGTGCCGGCCCCGGCGGGCCTGAAGGTCCCGACCGGCGGCCACTACAACCCGTACTTCCCCGGCGACCTGTCGTCGGCGTGGTCGGGCAGCCATGAGCATGTTCCGGCCGGTGGCTTCATCGCCATGGCCCCGCCGCTGAAGGACGGCCTGGTGACGTTCGACGACGGCACCAAGTCGACCCTGGACCAGCAAGCCAAGGACGTCTCGGCGTTCCTGATGTGGGCCGCCGAGCCCAAGCTGGAAGAGCGCAAGCAGACCGGCTTCGCCGTTCTGATCTACCTCGTCCTGCTCTCGGGCCTGCTGTACGCCAGCTACAAGACGGTGTGGCGCAACGAGTCGCACTGAGCCTGCCTGAGCAGGCTTAGCCTTTAAAGATGGAGCGCGGTAACGCGCTCCGGGCGGCTCTGCTCCGGCAGTAAGTTCGAAGGGCCCGGTGGAAACACCGGGCCCTTCTTCTTTGTCCCAATAGCTTGTCATCCCGGCCGCAGCGCAGCGGAGAGCCGGGATGACAAGATGGGGAGGTTCTAGACCTCCAACCGCCACTGGATCAGCAGCCCGTCCTCGCTGTCCTCCCGCTCGCCCACGATCTGGAAGCCGTTGCGGCTCAGCACCGTCTGCGAGGCGGGGTTATCGATCGAGGTGTCGGCCGTCAGGGCCCGTACGCGGACGTCTTCCCGAGCCCAGGCGACGAGGTCGGCCACGGCGCGGGTCGCGACCCCTCTCCCCCATCGCGTGGGGGCGACGCCGTAGCCGACGTGCAAGCTGCGATCCTGGGCGTTCAGCGGCTGGGTCGGGGACAGCAGGCCGACGACCTCGCCGTCCTCGACGATCATCCAGGCGGCGGGACGGAAGACCATGCGGATGTGGTCCGCCAGCTGCTTCAGCATGGCCAACACCTCGGGCGGGGCCAAGGGGCTGTCGCAAAGGCGCAGCGCGGCGGGCGCCTCGTCACGCAGCAGGCCGGCGAAATCCTCGGAATTGAGTTCGATCAGCACTACGGCGCCACCGACAAGGTGCGGGCGTCAGCGGCCAGGCGCAGGCGGTGACGGGCCCACAAAGCCGTGCCCAGGGTCCCATCGACGCCCGCGGGCAGGTCGTCGGCCAGGGAGGCGGGGACGTTCTCGGCCAGCACCCCGCCGATCGACAGGGCCCGCAGGCGCGCCGGGGCCTGGTGGCGGGCGCCGACGTCCAGCTTCCCCGTCGCCGTCGCGCCCCGCGTCGACAGCCGCGTCATGGCTTTGGAGGCGGTGTCGATGGCGAAGGCCCCTTGCCGCGCCGTGGGGCCGTCGCTGACGGCCGCGACGATGGTCGGCAGTCCCTCGATCACCTCGACCGGCAAGACCACCTGACGGGCCGCTTTCCAGGGCTGGTCGATACGCACCCGGCAGTGGGCGAAGTCGATCTCGACGCTGTGGCCGGCCAGCACGTCCATGCCGATGACGCCGGCGATCGGGGTGACGAAGCCCGCGCCCCTTGCGTCGAGGTCGGCCACCCTGACCGACACGGCCGGCGCCTTCAGTCCCGCGACCTGAACGGGCAGGATCAGTTCGGGAACGGTGACGCCCTCCATCTGGGCCTTGGTCTCGTGCAGCAGGGTGCGCGGGGCCGAAAGGTCGATGACATAGTCGCCGGCCATGTTTCCGACCACGGCCGGCGCGATGACCGCCCCGTTCTCGAACCAGCACGCCGTCTCGCCCGCCCGGGCCGCGTGCGCGGCGGGCAGGGCGAGCATCAGGGCCAGGACGGTTACGCGGCGACGCATGCGGCCAGCCTAACTCAGCCGTGACGCTTCGGCGACGGTCTCGACAGCGTGGAAGAACGTCGTTCATTCTCGCGCCGGACAGAGGGGCCAGCATGACCGACAGACACGATCCGGAATTGGACGCCGGCAAGCGGCTGGACGCCTTCGTCGACGCGGCCTTCGCCTTCGCGGTGACCCTGCTGATCATCGCCAGCGCCGAGCCGACGGCCAGCCTCGACGCCCTATGGCGGGCGCTGGGTCGCATCCCGGCCTCGCTGGGGGCCTTCGCCCTGATCGCCATGTTCTGGCTGGCCTATCGCGAGTACGGGCGCCTCGTCCCGCGCCGCGACACCCTGTCGACCCTGAACGCCCTGGCCATCGTCTTCACGGTGCTGGTCTATGTCTTCCCGCTGCGGATGCTGATTGAGTCCGGCTTCGGCTGGATGTCGCGCGGCCTGTTGCCGGGCAAGGACATCATCCGGACCCTGGACGACTTGCGCGACCTCTTCCGGGTCTATGGCGTCGGCTTCGCGATCCTGGCGGGGCTGTTCACGGCGCTGTACCAGCACGCTCTCAACCATCGCGACCGTCTGGGGATCGCGGCCGAGAGCCTGGCCTCGATCCGCCTCAGCCGCGACATCTGGACCTTCGCCGTCGTCTCCGGCCTGGTCTCGGCCGGCCTGACCTTCGGACCCATGGCGGCGGCCCCGTGGCTGCCCGGCTTCGCCTACTGGCTGATCCCGCTGGCGATCGGCCTGCGGGTGCCGCTGGGCCAGCGGCTGGCCCGCAAGCCTGTTGACGACAAGAACTTTGCATAACAAAGTATACGAGTAAGATCTGAATCGGGGCTCGATCGTGAGCTCGTGGAAGGGGATCGCCATGGCCCGCACGCTCGTCGCCGCATCTCTGGCCGCTGTCGCCGCCCTAGGGGCCGGCGTCGCCCATGCCCAGATGCCGCCCGACCCCGGTCCGCGCATCGCCGCCCAGGCCGAGGCGATGAAGACGCTCTCGTGGATGGACGGGACGTGGCGCGGCTCCGCCTGGAACGTCGGCCCGACCGGCCGTCACGAGATCACCCAGGCTGAGCGGATCGGCCCGCTGCTGGGCGGCTCGGTCAAGGTGGTCGAGGGGCGTGGCTACAATCCCGACGGCTCGACCGGCTTCAACGCCTTGGGGGTGATCTCGTTCGAGCCCGCGACGGGCGTCTATTCCATGCGGTCCTACGCCATGGGCCAGGCGGGCGACTTCAAGCTGACGCCGACCGCCGACGGCTATGTCTGGGAGATTCCGGCCGGCCCGATGACCATCCGCTACACCGCCGTGGTCAAGGACGGCGCCTGGCGCGAGATCGGCGAGCGGGTCGTGGCCGGCCAGGCCCCGGTGCAGTTCTTCGAGATGAACCTCAAGCGGATTGGCGACAGCGCCTGGCCGACGGCGGGGGCCATCCCGCCGAAGTAGGTCAGAAGTGGCTCTGTGAGCCCCGGAAAAAGGCCCGGCGACGCTCGGGATCGTAGTCCCTGAACTCGGCGTCCGAGGACAGGCCGAACGCCACCCCGACCGGGAACTCGGCGGTCTCGCCGTCATGCCGCCGCACGACCACCGCGTAGCGCCGGAAGGTGGGCTGATAGCGACCGCCCCAGTCCGTACCGTCGCGACGCACGGCCGTGACCGTCCGGCCCTGGCCCTCGAAGTCGCGCTTGATGCGCAACACGTCGCTTTGCGGGCTGAAGGCCATCACGCGCCAGGGCTTGATGATCAGGAGCCAGACCGGCCAGGCCGCGAGGACAGCCAGGAGCAGGTAGTCCAAGGCCTCAGGCCTCGCCCTTCGCCCCGCCCGAGCGGTGGAACAGCTGCGAGGTCCGCAGCAGGGCCAGCTTGGCGCTGTCGGGGTTATGGCCATTGGGGGCCACGAAGGCGTGTCCGGCCTCGTAGAGATAGATCGGCAGGTCCGGATGGGCCTCGCGGATCGCCTCGACATCGGCCAGCGGGATCATGCTGTCGGTCTTGCCGAAGTGCAGGATGGTCGGGACCTTGGGCGTCTCTTCGCGATAGGCGACGATGTCGCCGCCATAGAAGGCCGAGACCGCCGTCAGCCCCTCGCAGCGGCAGGCCGCCAGCCAGGCCGTGGTGCCGCCATAGCAGAAGCCCATGGCGAACACCGGCCCCGGCAGGGCGTCAATGCAGGCCTGGACGCGGGGGAGGGTGGAGACGCCCCAGCCGGTCGCCTTGCCCATGGCCATGCGGACGTCGAGGATCGAAGGCGTGGTGTCCTCGGCCGGGAAGTCGGCGTCGGCCGCGTCCATCAGGCTGGGGACGATGACCTCATAGCCCTGCTCGGCCAGGTTGTCGGCCAGCTGGCGCAGGTGCGGGGTGACGCCCCAGATGGCGTGCAGCAGGACGATCCCGCCGCGCCGGGCCTCTTGTGGCGGCGCGTGGTAGGCGGCGAACGGCGCGCCGTCTTCCTGGCAGGCCAGGGCGATCCGCTCGCCCATCAGGCGGCCCCATTGGCGGCGAACAGCGCCAGGGTCCGCTCACGGGCCAGCTCCGCGTCGGCTAGGTCGCTATCCGGACGGCCGTCATTGTTGAAGCCGTGGCCGCTGTTCTCATAGACATAGACTGCCACGTCCGGATGTGCGGCCTCGACCTTGGCCTTGACCTCGTCAGCCGGGATGTGGCCGTCCTGGCGGCCCAGATGCACGATCACCGGCGCGTTCAGCGCCAGCTCGGCGTTGGCGGCGATCATGCTGCCGTAATAGGCCGAGCCCGCCGCGAGGCCCTTCAGCCGGGCCGCCGACAGCCACACCAGCGAGCCGCCCAGGCAATAGCCGACCGCGAACACCGGACCGCGCGCGGAGAGCTCGTCGATACAGGCCTGGATGTCCGACAGCATGGCGTCGATCCCGACCTTCTGGACGTAGCTGACGCCCGTCTGGAAGCCTTTGGGATCATGCTCGGCGGTGAAGCCCGGCTCGGCGCGGTCGAAGATCGACGGGGCCAGCACCTCGAAGCCCTTGGCCGCCCAGCGCGCGACATCGGCCTGGACGTACTGGTCGAGGCCGAAGATCTCCTGGATCACCACCACCCCGCCCTTGCGGGCGTCTTGCGGCTGAGCGTGCAGGGCGGTGAAGGCAAAGCCGTCGATGGCGGAGGTCAGGGTGATGGTGTCGGACACAGGCGTACTCCCTCGAAGGAACTGGCGGGCATCCAAGGGGCGCATGGCCCTCCTGGTCAAGCGGCGTTGCTCAGGTTTGGCGGCGCGACACCCGCGTGAAGAGGTGCGGCGCGCGCTGATGTATGGCGACGATCAGCTGGCGTTCGGACAAGGTCAGGCGCTCGACCGGGATGTCGATCGTTCCGTTACGCTCGCGCCCGGAAGCGATGCGCTGGAGGATCGGTGGCGAGGCCGTCTTCAGGCGCAGGCAGCGAACGTCGTCGCCGACGCTCTCGATGTCGGCGGCGATGATTTCGCTCCAAGCCAGGAAGGAGAGCGTCTCCTTCTGACCTTCGCGCCAACCGAGACCCTCGGCGGTCAGGACTATGCGCGGCGCGATGTCGAAGAAGGCCGGCGTCGAGAGCAGGACGACCAGGATCGCCGAGCCGAGATAGAGCGGCCAGGTCTTGTGATCGCCGAAGACGCCAAAGCCGATCATGAGCAGGACGAAGGCGCCGAGCCAGCCGGCGGCCTTCAGTCGGGATGGACGAACCTCGAGCGCGGCCTCCGCACTCACGGGACGATCCTTACCGCCGCGCCGTCGCGGGTCAGGCGCCAGATCTCCTCGATCTCGGGATCGGTGACGGCGATGCAGCCGTCGGTCCAGTCCTGGCGCTTGTAGAGGGAGGCCAGATGGCCTCGGCCGTTGGGCAGGCCGTGGATCATGATGTCGCCGCCGGGATCGATCCCTCGGGCGCGAGCGGCCTGGTTCTGGGCGGGCGTCGGGTAGCCGATGCGCAACGCGCGGTGATAGGCGCTGCCGGGGTTGCGGCCGGTGATGCGGTAGTCGCCTTCGGGCGTACGGCGATCGCCGGACCGGGTCTTGGGCGCCAGGCCGCCGCGTCCCAGCGAGACCTTGTAGGTGCGCACCGCCCGCGCGCCGACGTACAGCGTCATGCGGTGGGCGGCCTTCTCGACCACGATGCGGTCGACGCTCGAGGCGGCCACAGCGGGCGTCGCGGCCTGCGGCGAACCGCAGGCCGTCAGCAGCAGCGCCCCGGCAAGAGCGAGGCGCCGCACCGTTCTAGACGTTGAAGCGGAAGTGCATCACGTCGCCGTCCTTGACGACATATTCCTTGCCTTCGGCGCGCATCTTGCCGGCTTCCTTGGCCGGACCTTCGCCGCCCAGCTTGACGAAGTCTTCGTAGGCGATGGTCTCGGCGCGGATGTAGCCCTTCTCGAAGTCGGTGTGGATGACGCCGGCCGCCTGCGGGCCGGTGTCGCCGACGTGGATGGTCCAGGCGCGGGCTTCCTTGGGGCCGACCGTGAAATAGGTCTGCAGGTCCAGCAGGGTGTAGGCCTCGCGGATCAGGCGGTTCAGGCCCGGCTCTTCCAGGCCCAGGGTTTCCAGGAACTCGGCGCGTTCCTCGGAGTCCAGCAGGGCGATCTCGCTCTCGATCTGGGCCGAGATGACGACGCTCTTGGCGTTGTCCTTGGCGGCGCGTTCGGCGACCAGGGCGGAATACTTGTTGCCCTTGTCGGCCGAGCCTTCGTCGACATTGCAGACGTACAGCGCCGGCAGCGAGGTCAGCAGCTGCAGCATGTGCCACGCCTTCTCGTCGTCGGCGTCGATCTTGGCGGCGCGGGCCGGACGGCCTTCGCGCAGCAGGGCCAGGGCGATATTGGCCAGGCGCAGCGTGTTGGCGCTTTCCTTGTCGGCGCCGACCTTGGCGCGCTTCTCAAGGGCGGGGACGCGCTTTTCCAGGCTTTCCAGGTCGGCCAGCATCAACTCCATCTCGATGATCTCGAGATCGCTGATCGGGTCGATGCGGCCCTCGACGTGGACGATGTCGCCGTCCTCGAAGCAGCGGGCCACGAAGGCCACGGCGTCGCAGTCGCGGATGTTGGCCAGGAACTGGTTGCCCAGGCCTTCGCCCTTGGACGCGCCGCGCACCAGGCCGGCGATGTCGACGAAGGTGATGCGGGCCGGGATGATTTCCTTGGAGCCGGCGATCTTGGCCAGGGCGTCCAGGCGCGGCTCGGGCACGGCGACTTCGCCGGTGTTGGGCTCGATCGTGCAGAACGGATAGTTCGCGGCCTGGGCCGACGCCGTCTGGGTCAGGGCGTTGAACAGGGTGGACTTGCCGACGTTGGGCAGGCCGACGATGGCGACTTTAAGGGCCATGGAACTCTCGTGGATTTCGTTGGGCGGGCGATTACCACGGATGGGCGGGAAACGCGAACAGCCTCAGCCCCTTGCAAGAACTGCAACCGCATCAGATATCAAAGGCGCAAAGGAGCACCCCCATGAGCGTTCGTCCCGTTCTGAAGATCGTGAAGGGCATGCCCGCCTCGGATGGCGACGGCGTGCGGCTGACCCGGATGCTGGGCACGCCCGAGGCTCAGATGTTCGACCCGTTCCTGATGCTGGACTGTTTCGACAACGACCAGGCGTCCGACTACATGGGCGGCTTCCCCGACCATCCGCACCGCGGCTTCGAGACCGTGACCTACATGCTGGAAGGCCGGATGCGTCACAAGGACAACACCGGCCGCGAGGGCATCATCGGCCCCGGCGGCATCCAGTGGATGCGGGCCGGCAAGGGCATCGTCCATTCCGAGATGCCCGAGCAGGCCGAAGGTCGCATGCGGGGCTTCCAGCTGTGGGTGAACCTGCCCGCCAGACTGAAGATGAGCGAACCCGGCTATTCGGAGTTCGAGAGCGACGCGATCCCGGTCGAGGCGCGTGACGACGGCGTCACCGTGAAGGTGATCTCCGGCGTCACGGACGCGGGCACGGCCGGCCCGATCGGCGGCGGCGCGGTCGACGCCCTGTACTTCGACGTCGTGCTGCCGGCGGGGACCGTGTTCGAGGAGCCGGTCGGCGATGACCGCAACACGATGCTGGCCGTCTATGAAGGCCAGGTCCGCGTCGCTCACGACACCGTGGACGCGCTGTCGGGCGTGTTCCTCGGCCGAGGCGACACCGTCCGCGTTGAGGCGGTCACCGACGCCCGCGTGCTGCTGCTGGCCGGTCGTCCGATCAAGGAGCCGGTGTTCTGGCACGGCCCGTTCGTCATGAACTCCCGCGAGGAGATCCTGCAGGCGTTCGAGGACTTCCAGCGCGGCCGGTTCTAAGGCGCGCTAGCGGATATCGACCGCGCTCTCGAAATAGGCCGTGGGGCTGCCTTCGGCGTGGGCGACGATGGCGACCTCGAAGGTCTTGCCGTCATCCAGCGCCAGATGGACGCGGCCGCGCCGGAACGCCTCGCGCATCGCCTCCGGCTCGCCGGTGAGGCCGCCCTTGGCGGAGCGCAGGCCCCGGTTGTCCAGATAGTGCAGCGAGAAGGTCACGGGGTGAACCTGACGTGCGATCGTCAGTTCGCCTTGGCCGGTATGCGGCGGCTTGGGGGGTCTTGCCATCCGCATAGAACGCGCGAGACGCGCTTATGGGTCAGCGAAAGCTGTGGAGAAAGAAGGAGCGGCCCGGCATTCGTCGGGGGGGCGCGTCTAGCCGGGCCGCTCGTGTCCCCAGAGCCGCGAAAGGCGCTGTCCGGACGCTAGAAGAAATCGCCTGGGCGCGGTCGGTTCCCGCTGACTTGAATTTCGATCCGCCTAGCCGCCCACCGCCGCCGCCGCGAAGTCCCGCCAGCTCTTGGCCTCCTTGCGGAAGTGGGCGTGGGTCTTGGACAGGCGCTTGTCGATCTCGGCCAGTTGGACGCGGGCCTCGTCCTTGCGGTCCATGCGGGCCAGGAAGACGGCGTAGCGGGCGATGCCCTCGAAGCCCGGATAGTTGTCGGCGGCCCAGTGCAGGGCGGTCTCGGCCTGCTCCTCGCGGCCCAGGGCGTGGTAGACGCGGCCCAGGGCCAGCATGACGTGGGCGGTGCGGCCGCCGGTGGGCGACTCGGCCAGCTTTTCCAGCAGCGGCAGGGCGTCGTTGGGGCGGGAAAGCTCGATCAGGGCGTTGGCGCGGCCCAGCAGCAGTTGCGGGTCATCGGCGTACATGCCCGTCAGGCTGTCGGCGTAGAGCTTCTCGGCCTCGGCGTGCTTGCCAAGCTCGGTGGCGGCCACGGCCAGGCGGACACGGTTGGCGACGGTGGCGGTGTCCTCGACGGCGCGGGCGGCCTCGCGGTACTCGCGCTGCGGGTCGATGGCCTTGCGTGCGGCCTGGCCCATCTTCTGGGCCGTGCGGCCGCCGAACCAGGGCGGGGCGATGACGGCCACGAAATAGACGATCCCGCCGATCGGCTGGAAGGCCAGGATGATCCACAGCCAGTACATCTGCTGGCCGGTGCGGACCACGTGGACGCACAGGATGATGGCGAACAGGAACGACAGGCCGATCAGCGGCAGAGGCAGCGAGAACATCCTTTAGTCCTCCTTGGCGGGCTTGCGCGGGTCGGCCTTCGGGGCGGGGGCCAGGCGCATGACCTCGGCCTGGTAGCGTTCGTCGTCGCCCACGGCGGCGAAGGGGAGGGCGTCGGCGATGGCGTCCAGCATCGGGTCCAGCCACTGGTGCTCGACCTTGTGGAAGTCGCCCAGCACGTAGTGCATGACCGCGTCCTTGTGGCCCGGATGACCCACGCCGATGCGGCCGCGGCGGAAGGCGTCGCCGACCTGGCTGGTCACCGAGCGGATGCCGTTGTTGCCGGCCGCGCCGCCGCCGGCCTTCATGCGGAAACGGCCCGGGGCCATGTCGATCTCGTCGTGGAAGACGATGACGTCGGAGGGCTGCAGCTTGAAGAACTTCATGGCCTCGCCCACGGCGCGGCCGCTCTCGTTGTAATAGGTCTTGGGCTTGAGCAGCAGCAGCTTGACCACGCCGTCCGGGGTCGAGACCTGACCCTCGCAGGCCAGGCCCTGGAAGCGCGCGCGCCACGGGGCCGTGCCCCATTTGCGGGCCAGGGCGTCGACGGCCATGAAGCCGACGTTGTGGCGGTTCTTCTCGTACTTGGGCTCGGGATTGCCCAGGCCGGCGAGGATCAGCATCGCAAAGGTCTCAAGGGGACAAACAAAAACGGGCGGACCATGAGGCCCGCCCGCTCTTTAGATCAGATCGGTGACCCGACCGAGAGGCGATTAGCCTTCGGTGGTGGTGTCGCCGGCGCCCGACTGAGCGGCCGACGAGGCCTTCAGGGTCGCGATCACGAAGTCGCGGTCCGTGGCCGGCTTCACGCCTTCCGGCAGCTTCACTTCCGAGATGCGGATGGTGTCGCCGATGTCGTGCGAGGCCAGGTCGATGACCAGCTCTTCCGGGATCTGGTCGGCCGGGCAGGCCAGCTCGACGACGTGACGGATGACTTCCAGCGAGCCGCCTTTCTTCATGCCGATCGAGGTTTCGTGGTTCTTGAAGTGCACCGGCACTTCGATCTTGATCAGCTGGTGCTCGCTGACGCGGAACAGGTCGAAGTGGACCGGCTCGTCGGTGACCGGGTGGAATTGCACGGCCTTGGCGATGACCGATTGCTTTTCGTCGCCGTGTTGCAGCGTCACCAGGTGACCCAGCAGCTTGCCGGTGTACAGCGACTTGCGGAATTCGTTGATCTTCACGGCGATGTTCACCGGGGCCTTGCCGCCGCCGTACAGGGTGCCGGGGACCTTGCCTTCGCGGCGGGTGGCGCGGGCGTTGCCGGTGCCGGCGCCTTCGCGGACTTCAACGTTCAGGATGATCTCGGCCATGGGACTGTCTTTCTAGAGAGCCGGATGCTCTCTTCTGTGACCTCGCGCCTATGGCTGGATCGCCACGCTCGCCCGGTCGTTTTAGGGTCGCGCTACATACACAAAAGGGCCGGGCGACGCAACGCCCGGCCCTTTCGGCTGGAATAGGGTGGAAGATCAGCCCTTCTTGGCGGCCGGCTTCTTGGCCGGAGCCTTCTTGGCCACCGTCTTCTTGACCGGCTCGGCCTTGGGCGGCGGGGGCGGTTCGGGCGGCAGGGTCGCGCCCGAGGCCTTCACCACGCAGGCGCCGGTGTCGATCAGGATGTGCTGACCCAGGCAGAAGATGTCCTCGTAGTGCGGCTTGGCCACGGCCAGGCACTGATAGAGGTTCAGCTTGGCCATGTTCAGGCAGTTGGCCGTGGCCCAGTCGGCGCTCAGGGCGTCGATCGAGGCCAGGTTGTTGTCGCCGGCCGCGCCCAGGGCGGCCAGGGCGGCCACGGCCAGGCCGCGGATGACCACGGGCTGATACGGAGCCGGCGCCGCGCGCGGGGTCAGGCCCAGCGACTGGCCGCCGGTCGAGGCCTGCTGCAGCACGGCCACGTCGGCGCTCTCGGCCAGGGCCGGGGTCGCCGACAGGCTCTTGGCGGACGCCAGGCGACCGTCGCGATCGACGACCGCGCCCTTCGACCAGGTCGATTTCTGCACGTCATAGGCCGACTGCTTCACGGCCTTGCCGGCCATGTAGACCTTCAGGCCGTCCGTGCCGATCGTGTCGATGATCAGGCCGGCGGCGCTGTCGCTGCCCTTGAACACGGCCGCGTACGACGGGTTGGAGAAGATGTTGGTGATCATCGTCTGGCGCTGGGCGGGGTCCTTGGCGACCTCGCGCACCGAGGCGACGAAGGTGGGGTCCTGCAGGGCCAGGACGGCGGCGTAGGCCACCGCGCCGTTCATGAACGACTTGGTCTCGTAGGCCGCGCCCAACTTCAGCGACGCCTGGATCTGGTCGCCGTTCTGGAAGGTCGGCGAGACGGCGGCGGCGCGGGCCATGTAGCCGCGGAAGGCGCTGGCGCGCTCGACGATGCTGGCCGACAGGGTGATCGGCGGCGGCGGCGGCGGCGCCTGCACGACCGGCGGCGGCGGGGCGGGCGCAGGGGAGCTACAGGCCGCCATCAGGGCGGCCAGCGCCACGACGGTCGTCGTCAGGACGACGCGCGTACGCGATTGAAGACGCATTTCTAGAAGTTCCCCATCAAGTCTTGGTGGCGCGCTTAGCAAGCCAGGTCGGCGACAATGTGACTGTCGCCCCGTTAACCAAGCTTTTACAAGCGGGGCCGTGCGCGAGGCGAGTACGGGCTCGCCTCTCGCCCGATAGGCTTTAGTCGAAGAGCTTCGAAACCGACTCTTCGTTGGCGATCCGGCGGATGGCCTCGCCGATCAGCGGGGCGCACGAGACGTAGCGGATCTTCGGGCAGGTCTTGGCCTGGTCCGAGGCTTCGATCGAGTCGGTGACCACCAGTTCGGTCAGGACCGAGCCGGCGACGCGGTCCACCGCCGCGCCCGACAGGACGCCGTGGGTGATGTAGGCGCTGACCGATTTGGCGCCGTGGCTCATCAGAGCCTGGGCGGCGTTGCACAGGGTGCCGGCCGAGTCGGCGATGTCGTCGAACAGGATGCAGCGGCGATCCTTGACGTCGCCGATGATGTTCATGACTTCCGACTGGCCCGGACCCGAGCGGCGCTTGTCGACGATGGCCAGGTCGGCGTCGTCCAGGCGCTTGGCCAGGGCGCGGGCGCGCACCACGCCGCCGACGTCCGGCGAGACGACCATTAGGTCGGGGCCCATCGGATAGTGCTTGCGGATGTCGTCGGCCATCAGGCGCGAGGGCAGCAGGTTGTCGGTCGGGATGTCGAAGAAGCCCTGGATCTGGCCGGCGTGCAGATCCATCGTCAGGACGCGGTCGGCGCCCGAGCGGGTGATCAGGTTGGCGACCAGCTTGGCCGAGATCGGCGTGCGGCCGCCGGTCTTACGGTCCTGGCGAGCATAGCCGAAGTAGGGCAGCACGGCCGTGATCCGCTTGCCCGACGCGCGCTTCAGGGCGTCGATGCAGATCAAGAGCTCCATCAGGTTGTCGTTGGCCGGATAGCTGGTCGACTGGATGACGAAGACGTCCTCGCCCCGCACGTTCTCGTCGATGGTGACGAACACCTCGAGGTCGGCGAACCGGCGCACCTGGGCGCGGGTCAGCGGCATGTCGAGATATTCCGCGATCGCCTGGGACAGCGGGCGGTTGGAGTTGCCGGACAGCAGCTTCATGGGGATATCTCGGGGTGGGGGGCGGCCGATGCGGGGCCTTCTAGCAGCGATCGGCCCGGGGGCAAGTGTTAACGACCAGACTTTCTCGCTTCCGTACGCGGAGGATCGTCCGCGTGGTTTCGGCGCCTCACGCTTCGATGCTGATCGCCGACAGCAGACGACCATAGTCGCCCTCGCCGTTTAGGAAGGCGCGGCGGTTGGAGAAGAACCACTCTTCTTCCGCCCGCGTGTCACGGCCGACCCATTCGCGGCGCTCGACGCCGGCGGTCTCCAGCCGGTCCAGCACGAACGACGGCAGGTCGAAGAAGCGCTTGTCGTCGCTCGCGCCCGGCTTGAAGAACCGGCCCGAGCCGGGGCAGTCGGCCTCGAACTTCTGCAGGAACTCCAGCCCGACCTCGTAGGACTTCGGACCGATGCAGGGGCCGACGACGCCGGTGATCCGCTCGGGCCTGGCGCCCAGCTCGACCATGGTGTCGACGGCGGCCTGGACGACGCCGTCCAGGGCCCCGCGCCAGCCGGCGTGGGCGGCGGCCACGATCCGGGCTTCGGGATCGACCAGCAGCACCGGCGCGCAATCGGCCGCCAGGGCCCCGCAGATCACGCCCGGCGTCCGGGTCACGACCGCATCGCCTTGCGGACGGACATCGCCCCACGAGCCGTCGGCCTTGATCGCGATGGTCGAGTGGATCTGGTAGCAGGTGTTGAGGTCTTCCGGATCGCCGCCGAACCAGCGCGCGGCGCGGGCGCGGTTCTCGACCACGTCGGCCGGATCGTCCTTGCTGCCGCGCCCGACGTTCAGGCTGTCGTAGATGCCCGTCGAGGTCCCGCCCTTGCGGGTGAAGAAGGCGTGCTTGATCCCCGGCAGGCTGGACAGCAGCGGCGACTGGATGGTCGGCAGGTCGGGCTTCTTGGTCATGTCGCGTCCTCGAAGAGGGGGGGCGAAAGGTCGGGCGCGGTCAGGCACGCGACCTTGAACAGAGCGCCCATCTGCGCCTTGCCGACGAGGCGATCAAGCTGTCTTGCGATCTGTTCGGAGCGATCGGGGCGGGCGGCCGCCAGCGCCTGGGCGCGGGCCTCGATCCCCAGGGCCAGCAGGAACTCGGCCTGGCTGAGGATCGGCCCGGCTTTCGCCCCGGTTTCCCGCGCGGCGGCGACCACCGACGGGAAGTCGGCCCAGACGGTGAGGTCGGCCAGGCCGGCCGTGGTCAGCGGGTCGACCTTCTGATGGTTGCGCACGGCCTGCAGCGTGTCGCCGGCCTCGGGGACGTCGCGGCCATAGTCGATCAGCAGCGCCGCGCCGCCGTCGGTCGTCAGGCGATGGGCGATGTCCGAGGCCAGGGCGGCCTGGGCGGGAGAGGATTCCCAGATGCCGCCTTCATCCGCTTCGGGAAGGTGAAGCGGGGCCGCGTCAGGCGATTTGCCCAGGCCGCGCAGCCCGAACGCCAGCTCGCCGTCCTCGGAAAGGCCGATCACCCGCTCGGCCCAGCCGTCCTTGGTCTTCACGAACTGCCGCGCCGGCAAGCAGTCGAGCAGCTCGTTGGCCACCAGGATCATCGGACCGGCCGGCACTTCATCCAGCCGTCCAACCCAGCGGGGCGTGTCGCCCAGTCGCTCGGCCTGTCGAGCCCGCAGCGGGGCCGACACTTCAACCAACCACACCTGCGCGGCCGCCAGGAAGTCCGGGTCCAGCTTCCCCGCCCGCAGCAGGTCGCTCATCAGCGTGCCGTCGCCCGGCCCCATCTCGACCAGGCGGAACGGTGAGGGCCGACCCATGCGCGTCCAGGTCTCGAGCACCCACAGGCCGATCAGTTCGCCGAACATCTGGCTGACCAGCGGGGCGGTGATGAAGTCGCCGCCGGCCCCCAGATCGGGCCGCAGGGCGTAGTAGCCGTCGCGCGGGTCGTGCAGGCAGCGGGTGAAGAACTCGGGAACGCCGATCGGCCCGTCCTGGGCGATCTGCGCCTTCAGGCGATCAAGCAGGCTCATGAGCCTCTTCGACCACCGGCTCCTTCAGCGCCTTCCACATCAGCCAGCCGCCGACCAGGAACATCGGGATCGACAGCATCATCCCCATGGTCAGGCCGAACGGGAAGTTCGGCATGCCGACGTCAGGATTGCGCACGTTCTCCAGCGACAGCCGGAACAGGCCATAGGCGATCAGGAAGGTCGCCACGATCGCGCCGCGCCGTTGCAGCCACTTCAGGCGATAGACGGCGAAGGCCAGGATCAGGAACAGCAGCAGGCCCTCCAGGCCCGCTTCATAGAGCTGGCTGGGATGGCGCGGCGCGCCGCCGGCCGGGCAGCCCCCGCGATTGGCCGCCTGGATGGTCTCGTTGCAGAAGATGACGCCGAACGGGCCGTCGGTATGGCGGCCCCACAGCTCGCCGTTGATGAAGTTGGCGATGCGGCCGAAGAACAGGCCGATCGGGGCCACCGGCGCGATCAGGTCGCCCAGCTTCAGCACGTCGATCTTCTGCTGGCGGGCGAACAGGGCGATCGCCGCGCAGACGCCCAGGAAGCCGCCGTGGAAGGACATGCCGCCTTCCCAGATCTTGAAGACGTCCAGAGGGTGCGCCAGCAGCCAGGCGCGCTGGTCGGCGTTCATCAGCATATAGAAGAGGATGTAGCCGATGCGTCCGCCCAGGATGATGCCTAAGGTGATCCAGAGGACGAGGTCGTCGATCTGCAACGGCGTGGCGGTCGGCGTACGGCCGCCCCACAGGCTGGGCGTACGGGTCATGCGGACGGCGAAGCGCCAGCCCAGCAGGATGCCGGCCACATAGGCCAGGGCGTACCAGCGCAGGGCCAGCGGCCCCCATTGCAGGGCGAACGAGCCGATATGGACGACCGGATCGATGTTCGGGAAGATCACGCGCGGCTCCGTGCGGGACAGATGGTCGCACCACTATAGCGTTCGGGCTTCGCTTTCATCCCCCGTTTCCCATATATAGAGCGCTCGCCCACCTAACGGGCCCCTCGGAATTGCGATGCACAGCCAGAACCCCTTCCTCGACGAATTCGCCAAGCTGACCCAGGCGGCCATGGGCATCGCCCAGACGGCCAGCGAAGAGGCCAAGACGGCCATGCGGGCGCAGGCCGATCGTCTGGCGGCCGAGTTCGACCTGATCCGTCGCGACGATTTCGAGGCCCTGAAGGCCGAGGTCGCGGCGCTGCGCGAAGAGGTCGCCGAGCTGAAGGCGGCCAAGAAGGCGCCGGCGAAGAAAACTTCGTCCGCAGGCGAATAAGCGAATCACCGCTCGCTCGCGGCGTGAAGCGAGTTGAGACGAACGCAACGAAGCAGATTAGTGTCCCTTGGCACGTGAGCGATTCATGGCGGGGGCTCCCCCCGCCGTCGCGGGCGGGGACGTAGGTTTTTCATGGACACCCAACCGGAAGACGACGACGTCCTGATGGCTCTCGATCCCCTCGAGGTGGTCGAGCATGTGCTGTCGGCCGAGAATCTCACCTTCGATCGCACCGAAGACGGCGATCTGGCGTTCGCGCTGAAGGGCGACTGGAAGGACTACGAGCTGTGGTTCGCCTGGCGGCCCGAGGCCGATTGCCTGCAGCTGTGCCTGTCGCTGGACCTGCGCGCGCCGAAGTCCAAGCGCGCCAACGCCTATGAACTGCTGGCCCTGATCAACCAGCGCGTCTGGCTGGGCCACTTCGAGGTCTGGACCGAGGACGGCGAGGTGGTGTTCCGCCACGCCCTGGCCCTGCCGGCCGGCGAGCGCCCGACCATGGCCCAGGCCGCCTCGATGATCGACGCGGCGGTGGAAGCCGCCGATCGTTTCTTCCCGGCCTTCGAATTCCTGCTCCAGGGCGCCAAGACCCCGGACGAAGCCATGGCCGCCTGCATGTTCGAGACCGTGGGCCAGGCCTGATCGCCTTCTTGGCCCTTGGCCGAGCGGTTCTGGAAGCTTAAGGGCTCCGACGAGATCATCGTCGGAGCCCTTTCCCTATGAGGTCGAGCATGACCCCCATTCTTCTTCTCGGCGCGGGCCGCATGGGCGGGGCCTTGGCCGAGGGCTGGCGCGACGCCGGCGCCTTCTCGACCGCCGACCTGATCATCCGTGATCCGAACGTCGATCCCGCCGCTTTCGAAGGCGCGGTGGTCAATCCGCCGCTGGAAGCCCTGGGCGCGGCCAAGACCGTGCTGCTGGCCGTGAAGCCGCAGATCTGGCGCGAGGCGGTCAAGGACGTGGTCCCGCACCTGGCGGCCGACGCGGTTGTGGTCTCGATCGCGGCGGGCGTGCGCGCGGCGGATATCGCCGAAGCCTTCGGCGGCCGGCGCGTGGCGCGGGTGATGCCGACCACGGCCGTGGCCATCGGCCGGGGCACGGCGAGCATCTATGCCGAGGATGACGCGGCCCGCGCGGCGGCCCGTGCGCTGTTCGCGCCGGTCGCGACGGTGGTCGACCTGCCGAACGAAGACCTGATGCACGCGGCTACAGCCGTGTCGGGCTCGGCGCCGGCCTATCTCTACGCCTTCGTCGAGGCGCTCGAAGCCGCCGGCGCCGCGCAAGGGCTGGACGGGGTGGACAGCGCTCGACTGGCCCGCGCGACGATCATCGGCGCGGCGGCCCTGATGGAGAAGGGCGGCGAGGAACCGGCCGAACTGCGCAAGCAGGTGACCTCGCCGGGCGGCACGACGGCGGCGGCGCTGAGCGTGCTGATGGGCGAGGGCGGGTTCGGCGAGCTGCTGCCGAAGGCGCTGGACGCGGCGGTAGCGCGTTCCAAGGAACTCGGCGGCTAACGTCGGCGCTGCCCCCTCCGACCCTCCGGCCCACCTCTCCCCCAGAGAGGGAGGAGAGCTGCGCCATTCTGCTCCCCCGCTGGGGGAGCTGTCGCGGAGCGACTGAGGGGGCAGCGCTGCGTTCGCAGTCTTGTCTCCGCCACCTTCCCACGCCATGTCAGAGTCCATGACCGCCGCTGACGACATCCTCGACCGCGCCGCCGCCGCCGCGCTTTCCCTGGCCGCCGACAAGCCGTGGCCGGCCATCGCCCTGCGCGACATCGCCGTGAAGGCCGAGGTGCCGTTCGCCGAGCTCTACGGCCTGGCCGACAGCAAGCACGCGGTGCTGGCTCACCTCTCGGCCCGCTTCGACCGCGCCGCGCTGGGCGTCGACTACGCCGAGACCGCCGACGTTCACGACCGCCTGTTCGACGCCGCCATGGCGCGCCTGGAAGCCATGGAGCCCCACCGCGCCGCCCTGATCGCCATCGCGAAATCCGAAGGCGTCCTGACCTCGGCGGCCCGCTTCCCCCGCATCGCCCGCGCCGTCCTGGAAGCCGCCGGCATCGAGGCCACCGCCCCGCGCCTGGCCGCGATGACCGCCGTCTGGGCGCGCGTGGTCCAGGTCTGGCGCGACGACGAAGGCGCGCTGAACCGCACGATGGCCGAACTGGACAAGCGCCTGAAGCAGATGGCCGACCGGCTCGGCAAGATCGGGGCCGGCTTCTAACCCGGCAACCGGATAGACGCCCTCAAGCCCCCCATCATCGACCGCGACAGCACCAGATCCCCGCCCAGCCCGCGCGCCATGTCCCGCGCGATGGCCAGGCCCAGGCCGACGCCCTTCTCGTTCTGGTTCCGGCTCTCGTCCAGCCGCGAGAACGGCTTGAAGGCCTCTTCGTAGCGGTCCTCGGGGATGCCCGGACCGTCGTCGTCGACCGCCACCTCGACGCCGCCGGTCAGGCGCGCGGTGGCCGTCACCTTCACCCGATCGGCATGGGCCACGCCGTTGTCGATCAGGTTGGCCAGCGCCCGCCGGAAGGCCAGCGGCCGCAGCCGCGCCTCCAGGTCGCGGGTGATCTCGGTCTCGACCATCGCCCCGCCGCGTTCGGCGTCGGCGACCACGCCCTCGACCAGTTCCGACAGATTGGCCACTTGAGCGGTCTCCCCGCCTTCGCCGCGGGCGAAGGCAAGGTACTCGTCGATCATGTGCTCCATCTCGGAGAGGTCGCCCTTCATGGCCTCCAGTTGTTCGCTGGGCTCGGACATGGCCATTTCCAGCTTCAGGCGGGTCAAGGGCGTGCGCAGGTCGTGGCTGACACTGGCCAGCAGGGCCGTGCGCTGCTCGATGTGGCGAACGATGCGGGCCTTCATGGCCATGAAGGCCATCGCCGCCTGGCGCACCTCGCGCGCGCCATGCGGCTTGAAGTCGTGGTCCTCGCCCCGGCCGAAGGCGTCGGCGGCGTCGGCCAGGCGCTCGATGGCCCGCACCTGGTTGCGGATGAAGAGGATCGCGATCCCGGTCAGCAGCATGGTCGCCACCACCATCCACAGGATGAAGATGTGGCCCTGCGTGGCGTAGGCCCGGTCGCGCAGGGCGTAGATCTGCAGGACCCCGTCCTTCACCTGCACGCGGATGTCGATATAGGCGGTGTAGCGGGTGGTATCGAACCAGAACGGGTTGTCGAGCCGCTCGTCCAGGGCCCTGTCCAGCGAGCGGTCCAGCGCGGCGAACAGCGACGGCCGGTGGCCGGTCGGCAGCGTCTTGCCCTTCTGGAAGGCGATCGACAGCGACATCGAGTCCTCGGCCCGCTTGGCCAGTTTCTCCATGGCGGCGGGGCTGGGATCGTCATCGTACGACTGCACCGCCCAGGCGATGTCGCCGGCCAGGCCCTCCGACAGCTTGCTGGTCACCGACTGCCAGTGGGCGTCGAAGAAGGCCCAGGTCACGGCGATCTGCATCACCGCCACCGGCAGCACGATGATCAGCAGGCTACGGCCGAACAGGCTGGTCGGCAGCCACCGCTTGATGAACAGCGGGATGTAGAGCTTGGTCCGGAGACGCATCAGGGGCGCATCGATCAGTCCGGCGCCAGCCGGTAGCCGATGCCGCGCACGGTCTGCAGATAGCGCGGGTTCTTGGGGTCGGGCTCGATCTTGCGGCGCAGGCGGGTGACCTGGACATCCACCGCCCGGCCCGTGGCGTCGGCGGTGTCGCGGGCCAGCTCCAGGCGGTCGACCGGCTCGTGGGCCGAGCGGGCCAGACGGCGGAGAAGCGTCACTTCGGCCTCGGTCAGGCGGATCACCTCGCCGTCGCAGGTCAGCTCGCCCCGGTCGGACTCGAAGCTGCAGCGGCCGAACACCAGCGCCTTGGGCCCCACCGGCCGGGCGGCCGAGCGGCGCAGGATGGCCTCGATGCGCAGCAGCAGTTCCTGCGGCTCGAACGGCTTGCCCAGATAGTCGTCGACGCCGCTGGACAGGCCCTCGATGCGGTCGGCGGTCTGGTCGCGGGCGGTCAGCATCAGGATCGGCGTGCGGCCGCTCTCGCCGCCCTTGGACCGCAGGCGCTTGGTGAAGGCCATGCCGTCTTCGCCCGGCATCATCACGTCCAGCACCATCAGGTCGAAGTCCAGCGCGCCGAACAGGCGGTCGGCCCCGGCCGCGTCGGCGGCGGCGGTGACCCGGAAGCCGGCGCGGGTCAGGAATTCCTTGATCAGCTTGCGCAAGCGGTCGTCGTCATCGACGACCAGGATGTGGCGCTCGCGGCGTTCCTCAGGAGTCATGACGACAACTCTATCAGGTTTGGCGGCGGACGGCGCCGACCCCTTGTCGCGGTCCCGCCAGCGCCGCCAGGATCCGCCGGGCGCCGGCCACGCCGTCCAGCCCGCCCGTGCGATAGGCCCGAGCCAGCAGCGCCCGCAGCCGCTCGGCCGTGCGCTGCTCGAACGCCACGCCCTCGGGGGTCAGGGTCGCCGGACGCCGGCGGGCGTCCATGTCGCCCGAGCCGCGCTCGACCAGGCCGGCCTTCTGCAGATCGGCCAGGGTGCGACTGGCCGCTTGTTTCGAGAGACTGGTCAGCTTGGACAGGTCCTGCACCCCGATGCCCGGCCGGCGGCGCAGCAGGAACGCCGCGCGCCAGTGCGAGCGACCCAGGCCCAGGGTCTCGGCCTCCAGCGCCGCATCGACGGCGGCCCACAGCGAGGCCTCGGCCAGCAGGATCAGCTCCAGCCCGCCGTCCAGCTCCTCCTCGCGGAGGATCAGACGGGGATCGTCCGAACCGGGCTGCAGCGGGGCTATCATCGCATGGAGTCCATTTTATTTGACGCGTTGGCCCTCGGGGCGTCTAAGGGCCGGGTTCCCAAATAAGGAGGTCTTGGGCCGATGTCTCTGGTTCCCTTCGACGATCGTGACGGTTGGATCTGGCTGGACGGCCAGTTCGTTCCTTGGCGCGAAGCGAAGGTGCACGTACTGACTCACGGCCTGCACTACGCCTCGTCCGTCTTCGAGGGCGAGCGCATGTACGGCGGCGAGATTTTCAAGCTCACCGAGCACACCGAGCGCCTGTTCAAGTCGGCCGAAATCCTCGATTTCAAGATCCCCTACACGGTGGCCGAGATCGACGAGGCCTGCAAGGCGACGGCGGCCAAGAATGGCCTCAAGGACTGTTATGTCCGTCCGATCGCCTGGCGCGGCAGCGAAATGATCGGTGTTTCGGCGCAACAGACCAAGATCCACGTCGCCATCGCCGTCTGGGACTGGCCGTCGTATTTCGACCCGGCCACCAAGGCCAAGGGCATCCGCTTGACCTGGGCCAAGTACCAGCGCCCGGACCCCAAGACCGCCCCGGTCGCGGCCAAGGCCGCCGGCCTCTACATGATCTGCACCATCTCCAAGCACGCCGCCGAGAAGGACGGCTACGCCGACGCGATGATGCTCGACTATCGCGGCTATGTGGCCGAGGCCACGGGCGCGAACGTGTTCTTCGTCAAGGACGGCGCGCTGCACACGCCCAAGCCCGACTGCTTCCTGGACGGCATCACCCGCCGCACGGTGATCGACATCGCGCGCGGCAAGGGGATCGAGATCGTCGAGCGCCACATCCAGAAGGAAGAGCTGTCGACCTTCACCGAGTGCTTCATCGTCGGCACCGCCGCCGAGGTGACCCCGGTCTCGGAAATCGGCGAGTTCAAGTTCACGCCCGGCAAGCTGTCGCTGGACCTGATGGACACCTACGCGGCCCTGGTCCGCAACGAGGAACTGACGCCGGCCTGAGGCTGACGTTGGTCACTGGAATGACGACGCCGCCCGGAGCGATCCGGGCGGCGTTTTTCTTGGGTCAGGCGTAGGCGACCCAGCCGCGCCATGTGAAGGCGGCCCAGAACATCGCCACGTCGTGGAAGCCGGCCTCGCGCAGGATGGCTTCGTCCTCTTCCGGCGCGATCATGGCGGCCATGCTGGCCACGGCCGAGCGCGCGCCCAGGGCCTTCTCCGCCTCGACACCCTGCGAGATGGCGAAGGCGGCGTAGCGGTCCAGCCAGAGGTCGCGCTCGCCGGGGCCTTGCGGGAAGCTGCCGTGGGCGGCCACGAACGGCGCGTCAGGCTTGAGGCGCGCGCGGATGGCGGCGGCGGTGTCGACGCGCTCGGCGTGCTGCAGGAAGTGCAGGGTCAGCAGGCAGGTGCCCGCGTCGAACCCGCCGGCCACGACGTCCTCGACATAGCCCTCGACCAACTCGACCCGGTCCATCAGCGGACCGAGGGTCCGTTCGGCCTGGCGTAGCATCTCGCCGGCCGGGTCGACGCCGACGAAGGTCCAGCCCGGATGCGCCGTCGCCAGGGCCTTCAGCTCCAGCCCGCCGCCCGCGCCGACCACCAGCACCCGGGCGATCTCCGGGGCGCGCTCGGCCAGCAGCAGGCCGCACATCTGATGCATGGCCTCGAAGCCCGGCACGAAGCGGCGCGGGCCGTCGGCATATTTGGCGACCGCCTCGGGATCGGAGAAGGCGGCCAGGAACTGTTTCGAACCGTCTTCAGTGCGCATGGGGCGTCTCCTGGCCACGGGCGACCATGCCGGCGTGGAAATCCTGTCTGAGCATGGCCAGGGTCACGGCGCCGAAGCCGGCTCGCAGCACCGCCTCGGCCTGGTCGAAGACCGCGCCCAAGGCGTTGTTGACCGCCTGCTCGACCAGGCACTGCGGGGCCTCGGTACGGTTGCCGATCGCCAGCAGTTCCGCCGAGCCCAGGGCCTCGTGCACCTGCAGCATCGTGATCTCGCTGAGCGGCCGGGCGATCACCCAACCGCCGCCGTGGCCCTTCTCCGACGCCACGAGCCCTGAGTCGCGCAGGCCGCCGAGGATGCGCCGGACGACCACCGGATTGGTGGCCATGGCCTTGGCCAGGTCCTCGGACGTGGAGGGGCGATCGTGCTCGGCCATGTGCAGCAACACGTGCAGCACCCCCGACAGCTGGCTGTTCTGTCTCATGTAACTTCATATGTTGCGAGAATCGACGGGCGTCAACCAGGCAAACGAAAAGGCCGCCCGGGATCGCTCCCGGACGGCCTGATTTCGATCTCGCGAAGGAGAGGGGCTTTAAGCCGCCTCCTGCTCCTCGTTCGCCGGGACCTGGCGGATCATGTAGTCGAAGGCCGAGAGCGAGGCCTTGGCGCCTTCGCCCATGGCGATGATGATCTGTTTGTACGGCGTCACCGTCGCGTCGCCGGCGGCGAAGACGCCGGGCAGCGAGGTTTCGCCGCGATAGTCGACCTCGATCTCGCCGCGGTTGGTCAGGGCGACGCCCGAGTCCTTCAGCCACTCGGTATTGGGCACCAGCCCGATCTGGACGAAGACGCCTTCCAGGTCCACGCGGTGGACGCTGTCGTGGTTGCGGTCCTTGTACGACAGGGCCGAGACCTTGCCGTTCTCGCCGTGGATCTCGGTGGTCATGGCCGAGGTGACGATCTTGACGTTCGGCAGGCTGGCCAGCTTGCGTTGCAGGACGGCGTCGGCGCGCAGCTGGCTGTCGAACTCGATCAGCGTCACGTGGGCGACGATGCCGGCCAGGTCGATGGCCGCCTCGACGCCGCTGTTGCCGCCGCCGATCACCGCCACGCGCTTGCCCTTGAACAGCGGGCCGTCGCAGTGCGGGCAGTAGGCCACGCCCTTGTTGCGGTACTCGGCCTCACCGGGGACGTTGACGTTCCGCCAGCGGGCGCCGGTCGACAGGATGACGGTGCGCGACTTCAGGCTGGCGCCGTTCTCCAGCTTGACCTCGATCAGGCCGCCCGGGGTCTTGGCCGGGACCAGACCGACGGCCTTCTGCAGGTTCATGATGTCGACGTCGTATTCCTTGACGTGCTGCTCCAGCGCCGAGGCCATCTTCGGACCCTCGGTGTGAGGGACCGAGATGAAGTTCTCGATGGCCATGGTGTCCAGCACCTGGCCGCCGAAGCGCTCGGCCGCGACACCAGTCCGGATACCCTTGCGGGCGGCGTAGACAGCGGCCGCGGCGCCGGCTGGGCCGCCGCCGATGACCAGCACTTCGAAAGCGTCCTTGGTCTTGATCTTCTCAGCCGCGCGGTCGCCGGCGCCGGTGTCCAGCTTGGCCAGGATCTGCTCGACGTCCATGCGGCCCTGGCCGAAGGCTTCGCCGTTCAGCAGGATGGTCGGCACGGCCATGACCTGGCGAGCCTCGACCTCTTCCTTGAACAGGGCGCCGTCGATGGCGACGTGGGTGATGCGCGGGTTCAGCGCGCTCATGGTGTTCAGCGCCTGCACCACGTCGGGGCAGTTCTGGCAGGACTGCGAGAAATAGGTCTCGAAGCGGTAGTCGCCGTCCAGCGCCTTGATCCGTTCGATGACCTCGGCGTCGATGCGCGGCGGGTGGCCGCCGACGTGCAGCAGGGCCAGCACCAGCGAGGTGAATTCGTGGCCCAGGGGCAGGCCGGCGAAGCGCACATCCGCATCGCCCGAGGCGCGCGTGATCGCGAACGAGGGCTTGCGGGCGTCGTCGCCCGACAGGTTCAGGCTGACCTTGTCCGACGTCGACACGACGTCTTCCAGCAGGGCCAGCATCTCCTTGGCGCCCGCGCTCTGGTCGAGGGAGGCGACCAGTTCGATCGGCTGGCGCAGGTTCTGCAGATAGGTGGTCAGCTGGGTCTTCAGACCGGCGTCCAACATGAGGCGCGCTCCCAAAAAGCTAGGGGGAGAAAAGGTAGGCGTTCGATTGTCTGGGGGGAGGGATCGAACGCGGCGGACGATCAGATAGTCGGTAGTTCGGTAGAGAGGCGCGCCGCCCCGGTTCGGGCTGGAACCGGAGCGGCGGCCAGGGTCGAAGGACTTAGATCTTGCCGACCAGGTCCAGCGACGGGGCGAGGGTCTTTTCACCCTCTTCCCACTTGGCCGGGCAGACTTCACCCGGGTGGCTGGCCACGTATTGGGCGGCCTTGATCTTGCGCAGCAGCTCGATGGCGTTGCGGCCGATGCCTTCGGCGGTGACTTCCATGAACTGGATCACGCCTTGCGGGTCGACCAGGAAGGTGCCGCGGTCGGCCAGGCCGACGCCGGGACGCATGATCTCGAAGTTGTTGGTCACCACGCCCGACGGGTCGCCGATCATCGTGTACTTGATCTTGCCGATGGCCGGCGAACTGTCGTGCCAGGCCTTGTGCGAGAAGTGCGTGTCGGTCGACACCGAGTAGATCTCGACGCCCAGGCGGGTGAAGACGTCATAGTTGTCGGCCAGGTCTTCCAGCTCCGTCGGGCAGACGAAGGTGAAGTCGGCGGGGTAGAAGAAGAAGACCGACCACTTGCCCTTGGTGTCCGCTTCGCTGACCGTGACGAACTTGCCGTCCTTGTAGGCTTGGGCGGTGAAGGGTTTGATCTCGGTGTTGATCAGCGACATGAGGCGCTCCGGTTGGAAGAAGATGCGCCCTGTTAGCGGCCCGACTCTCGATTGATCAAATTGATAAAACTCATGCTCAGGATAGATAGGATCTATCAATTTCGCAAAAGCGAGATGGGTTTGTCCGCCGGTGTCATGTCTGGTTGATCAAATGATGAATAATTGAAACTTGGGTATGCCTTCCAGGTGCGGCCGCCCTGGCCGCGTGTCGCAAAAACTTGTGGAGCAAGGGTTTGCCGAGGGTCGCGCGCGGGCTTTCCACGACCGAGATCGCTTCCATGGCGCTGTTGGCGGTCTGTTGCGCAGAATGAAATAATCCCTTCCGCATTGCGCCAATTCAAGAAATTTCGAGCAGCAATATCTTCCTCGTCATGAGGCGACGGCGACCGGCCGATCACCTCGCTCAGAGGAGATCCGCCATGAAAAGCCTGCTTGTTTCGGTCCTGCTGGCCACCGCCGCCCTGGCCCCGATCAGCGCCGCCACCGCCGCGCCCAAGGCCCCGGCCGCCGCCGTCCGCGTCGCTCCGCCGGTGGTCCACTACCGCACCGCCACCATCGACGGCGTGAAGATGTTCTACCGCGAAGCCGGCCCGGCCGACGCGCCGGTCGTCGTGCTGCTGCACGGCTTCCCGACCTCGTCGCACATGTTCCGCAACCTGATCCCGCTGCTGGCCGACAAGTACCACGTCATCGCGCCCGACTATCCGGGCTATGGCCAGAGCGACGCTCCGGACCACACCAAGTTCGAATACAGCTTCGGCCACTTCGCCGACATGACCGACACGCTGCTGACCCAGCTGAAGGCCGAGCGCTACGCCCTCTATGTGATGGATTACGGCGCGCCGGTCGGCTACCGCCTGGCCCTGAAACACCCCGAGCGGGTCAGCGGCCTGATCGTCCAGAACGGCAACGCCTACGAAGAGGGCCTGCGCGAGTTCTGGAACCCGATCAAGGCCTACTGGGCCGACGGCTCGGCCGCCCACCGCGAGGCGCTGTCGGGCGTCCTGACCCTGGACACGACGAAGTTTCAGTACACGGATGGCGTCAAGGACCTGAGCCGCATCAGCCCCGACAACTGGACCCACGACCAGGCCCTGCTGGATCGCCCCGGCAACAAGGACATCCAGCTGGACCTGTTCTACGACTACCGCACCAACGTGCCGCTCTACCCGCAATTCCAGCAGTTCTTCCGTGACCGCAAGCCGCCGACCCTGGTGGTGTGGGGCAAGAACGACAAGATCTTCCCGGCCGAGGGCGCCTATCCCTACAAGCGCGACCTGCCCGACGCCGAGATGCACATCCTCGACACCGGCCACTTCGCCCTGGAGGACAAGCTGGACGAGATGGCCCCACTGATCCGCGACTTCCTGGACCGCAAGGTCGCCCGCTGATCACCCAAGGAGGCGGGCCGCTAGGCCCGCCTCCGTTGTTCAGGCGATGATGGCTTGAGGTTCCAGGAAGGCCTCGAGGCCGAATTCACCGAACTCGCGACCGATGCCCGACTGCTTGACGCCGCCGAATGGCGCCAGGGGCTCGTGCGGCGCGCCGTTGATCGAGACCCGCCCGGCCTCGATCCGCCCGGCGACCGCGCGGGCCCTTCGCGCGTCGATCCCGAACACATAGCCGTGCAGGCCATAGTCGGTGTCGTTGGCGATCGCGATGGCCTCTTCCTCGTCGGCATAGGGGATCAGGCACAGCACCGGTCCGAAGATCTCCTCGCGGGCGATGCGCATGGCGTTGGTCGCCGTAAGCAGGGTCGGGCGCACGAACCAGCCGCGCTCCAGTCCCTCGGGACGGCCCAGGCCGCCGGCCAGCAGCGTGGCGCCCTCGTCGAGGCCCAGCTGGATGTAGCCCTGCACCCGCTCCCACTGCCTGGCGCTGACCAGCGGGCCGATGCGAGCTTCCGGATCGTTCGGGCGGCCGACCTTGAAGGCGCCGATCCCCTCCACCAGCCGCGCCTGGATCTCTGCCAAGCGGCCTTGCGGCGCCAGAATCCGCGTGCCGGCGATGCAGGCCTGGCCGCTGTTGATGAAGCCGGCCGCCAGCACCTGCGGGATCGCCAGGTCCAGGTCGGCGTCCTCCAGAATGAGGCTGGGGCTCTTGCCGCCCAGTTCCAGGGTCACGCGCTTGAAGCTGTCGGCGGCGGTGCGCAGGATCGTGCGGCCCACGGGCGTGGAGCCGGTGAAGGTCACCTTGCGCACGCCCGGATGGCCGCTGAGCGCCGCCCCGACCACGTCGCCATAGCCGTTGACGATATTCAGCACGCCGGGCGGCAGGCCGGCCTCGTGCAGGGCCTCCAGCAGTACCTGGGTCTGGGTCGCGCTCATCTCCGAGGGCTTGATGACGATCGGCGCGCCGGCCGCCACGGCCGTGGCCAGCTTGGCGCAGATGAAGCCGATATTGCTGTTCCACGGCGTGATCGCGGCGGCGACGCCCGAGGGGCGCATCTCGACCTCGGCTCGGCCGATCGTCCGGCGAAAGGGATAGGTCTCGACCACCTTGGCCATGTCCAGGAACACCCCGCCGGCGCGGCGGGCGGCGAACTCCACGAAGCCGGCGGGCGCGCCGTACTCCAGGCGCATGGCGGCGGCCAGGGCGTCGGCGCGGGCTGTAACGGCCTCGCTCAGACGGCGCAGAAGCGCGGCGCGTTCGGCCGGCGTGGTGTTGGCGAAGGCGGGCAGGGCGCGTTGGGCGGCGGCCACCGCGAGATCGACGTCCGCGGCGTCGCCCAGGCGGACCGTGCCGATCGGCTCTTCGGTCGAAGGATTGAACAAGGGGGCGACAGCGTCGCCGTGCGGAGTGACGAACGCTCCGTCGATATAGATCTGGTCGATGTCGCGCATGAGGGTCTCCAGTGCGGGCTGGAGCCTCAACTAGGCCTGTGGCGCTGATGGAATAAGTCGCCCAAATCCGCACGAACTGATAATCAATATCGCGCAATGAAGCCGACCTTGTCCGAGCTGGAAGCCGTCGCCGCCGTGGCTCGTCACGGCGGCTTCCGCGCCGCCGCGCGGGAGCTGGGCGTATCGTCCTCGGCGCTGAGCAATGCGGTGGCTTCGCTGGAGGCGCGGCTGGGCGTGCGCATCTTCAACCGCACCACCCGCAGCGTGGCGCTGTCCGAAGCCGGCGAGGCCCTGGTCGCGGCGGTGACTCCGGCGCTCGCCACCATCGACGAGGCGGTCGAAGCGATCGGCGTCCACGCGGCCGAACCGTCCGGGACTCTCAAGCTGAACATGGCCCAGGGCGCGGCGGCCATGCTGATGGACCTGTGGCTGGCGTTCGCCCGCCGCTATCCGCGCGTTCAGCTGGAGATCGCCACCGACAACGCCCTGGTGGACGTCAACGCCTTGGGCTTCGACGCCGGGGTGCGCATCGCCGAGGCGATCCCGGCCGACATGATCGCCGTGCCGATCATCCCGACCCTGCGCTCGGTGGTGGTCGCCTCGCCGGCCTATCTGGCCGCGCATCCGGCGCCGGCGGTCCCCGGCGACGTGCTGAGCCACGACTGCATCGGCATGCGCATGGGCGGCGGGCGCATCTATCGCTGGGAGTTCGAGCGGCGCGGCCAGGCGGTGGTGATCGACGCGCCGGCGGCCCTGACCTTCGACGCCACCGACCTGATCGCCCAGGCCGCGCTGGCGGGCGCGGGCCTGGCCTATCTGGAGGCGCGCACCCTGGCTGCGCCGCTGGCCGACGGCCGGCTGGTCACCGTCCTGGACGACTGGACCGCGTCCTACCCGGGCCTCAGCCTCTACTTTCCCGGCCGCCGGCTGGTCCCCGCCAAGCTCCGGGCACTGATCAACCTGATCCGCGAGCGCGCCTAGGGTCATTTGGTAAGGCCAATTATATTGATTGGCTCGACCAATTATGCGAACCGTGTCGCGCGAACCTTCGCCTTAAGGACGTAGGCCGCTTGTGCGATCGGGCCATCCCCGACATGTTCCTGCATCCAGTGGAGTGTGCTTTGACCGGCAAGAGACCGACCATCGACGACGTCGCCCGCGTGTCGGGCGTGGCGCGCGTGACGGTGTCTCGAGTGCTGAACGGCGGCCCCAATGTCCGTGACGAGGTCCGGGCCCGGGTCATGCAGGCCATCGAGCAGCTGGACTACAAGGTCAATTCGCAGGCCCGCAGCCTGGCGGGCGGCGCCAGCCGCCTCTTGGCCTTCGTCTTCGCCTCGGACCTCGAGAACGATCCGAACTCCTATTACGAATCCGCTCTGGAGCTGGGGGCTCTGCGGGCCTGCCTGACCCTGGGCTATCAGGTGCTGGTCCAGAACGTCCCGCAGCAAACCCCCGACCGCGAGAAGCGGGTGCTGGACCTGATCACCAGCCAGCGCTGCGAGGGCCTGATCCTGTCGCCGCCCTATAGTGATGACGTCTCGCTGATTCAGGCGGCCCTGGCTCAGGGTTGCAAGGTGGTGACGGTGTCGCCGGGCGGGCCGGGACGGGGGATCGCCGACGGCGTCGGTGTCGATGACGAGGCTGGCGGCTACGACATGGCCCGCGAGCTTTTGCGCCTGGGCCATCGTCGCTTTGGCTTTATCGCCGGGCTGGAAGGCCACCTTTCGGCCGACCGCCGCATGAAGGGGTTCGAGCGCGCCCTGGCCGAGCAAGGCCTTGGCGACGACGCCTGGACCATGGTGCGCGGCGACTTCACCTTCCGCTCGGGCACGCACCTGGCGCCGGGACTACTGGACCATCCGCTGGCCCCCACCGCCCTGGTCTGCGCCAATGACGACATGGCCGCCGGGGTGCTTTCGGCGGCCCACGCGCGAGGCCTCAGCATTCCGCGCGACCTCTCGATCACCGGCTTCGATGACGCCCCCGTCGCCGCCATCGTCTGGCCGCCCCTGACCACCGTTCATCAGCCGGTGAAGGTGCTGGGCCAGCGCGCCGTCGAGATGCTGGTGGCCCGCCTGAACGGAACCACCACGGCGTCAGGACCGGTGTTCCAGCAACTGGAGCATGCGGTCGTCTCCCGGCAGACCACCGCGGCCCAATAGCCACGCGCCGGGACGCACTGCGGAGCCGTCCCCAAATCCAATTGTTTCGACCTTGACAACGTTGTCGGCTCCGAGGTTAGTGGAAGCGCTTCCATGGAAGCGCTTCCACGGCCAAGGTTGGTCTCACGACAAGAAAGACAGTCGCTCGCGCAGGAGCGGCTTCAGAGGGGAGAACTTTACGATGCGACACCGCAAGAGCGGCATGCGCCCGCACATCCAGAAATTCTACGTCACCGCTTCCGCCGCCGCGATCACGCTGGCCCTGGCGGGTTCGGCCACGGCCCAGCAGGCCGCCGCTCCGGCGCCGCAGGCCGACGACACGGTCGACGCCATCGTGGTGACCGGCATCAAGGCCGGCATCCAGAACTCGATCAACATCAAGAAGAACGAAACCTCGATTGTCGAAGCCGTCTCGGCCGAAGACATCGGCAAGCTGCCGGACGTCTCGATCGCCGAATCGATCGCCCGCCTGCCGGGTCTGGCGGCCCAGCGCGTCAACGGCCGCGCCCAGGTCATCTCGATCCGTGGTCTCGCGCCCGACTTCACCACCACGCTGCTGAACGGCCGCCAGCAGGCCAGCTCGGGCGACAACCGCGCCGTCGAGTTCGACCAGTATCCGTCGGAACTGCTGTCCAGCGTCGTGATCTACAAGACCCCCGACGCCCAGGTCTCGGGCATGGGCCTGTCGGGCACCGCCGACCTGCGCACCGTGCGTCCGCTGGAATACGGCAAGCGCGTCCTGGCCCTGAACCTTCGCGGCGAAAAGACCTCGGGCAAGAAGCTGAACGACGACTCCCGCAACACGGGCGGCCGCTTCAGCGCCAGCTACATCAACCAGTTCGCCGACGACACGATCGGCGTGGCCCTGGGCTACGCGCACCTGGATTCGCCGTCGCAGGTGAAGCACTACAAGGCCTACGGCTACGAGGCCTTCGACCCGCTGAAGACCACGTCGGCCGCCGCCTTCCCGGCCGACCCGAGGGACCGTCCGATTCCGGACAGCTCGGACGGCGCCCTGATGCTGAACGGCCAGGAAGTCTTCGCCACCTCGCGCAACAACAAGCGCGATGCGGTGATCGGCATCTTCGAGTGGGAGCCTACCGACCGCTTCCACGCGACCGCCGACCTGTACTACTCGACCTTCAAGCAGCATGAAGTGACGCGCGGCGCGCAGTGGTTCTCCAACCCCGGCGCCGACGTTGGCGCGGAATTCACCTCGGTGAAGACCGAGGACCTGGGCGGCACCAAGTTCGCGCGCAGCGGCGTGCTGAACAACGGCGCCTTCCAGTTGCGCAACGACTACAACACGCGCCAGGACCAGCTATTCTCGGCCGGCCTGAACACCGAGTACAAGATCAGCGACAAGACCCGCCTGATCGGCGACCTGTCCTACTCGTCGAACAAGCGCAAAGAACAGATCATGGAGACCTACGCGGGCTACGGCCTGGGCGTGGGCGGCGTCACCGGGGCCACGCCGAACGTGGGCCGGACGTTCGACAAGATCGGCTTTGTGATCGCCGACGACGGCTTCTCGCAATATGACGAAGGCCTGAACTACGCCGACGCCAGCAAGGTTTCGCTGGGCGACCACGCCCCGTGGGGGGGCTGGGGTCACGACGGCGCGATCCGCTTCCCGCACGTCAAGGAAGACGTCACCGCGGTCGACGTCCGCCTGGAGCACGACCTGGACGGCTTCATCACCCAGGTCAGCGCCGGCGTGAACTACACCAAGCGCGACAAAGGCAAGACCGTCTCCGACAACGACCTGTTCCTGAAGAACGGTCGTCAGCAGGTTCTGGTCGCCGCGAGCGACCTGGTCAGCCCGACCCAGCTGGGCTTCGCGGGCCTGGGCGGCGTGCTCAGCTTCAATGTCGGCGACAGCTGGCGGAAGTACTACAACTGGTCGCCGATCCTCGACGCCAACTTCTTCGACAAGAACTGGGACATCACCGAGGAGGTCACGACCTTCTTCACCCGCGCCAACTTCCAGGCCGGCGACCTGCGCGGCAATGTCGGCCTGCAGGTGGTCCAGCAGAAGCAGGCGTCGAGCGGCGTCCAGATCAACGACGGCGGTTCCGTCGGCGGCGTCAAGCTGCCGATCGTCCCGACCAAGGTCAACGCCAAGGACGACTACACCGACGTCCTGCCCAGCCTGAACCTGATCTACGACCTGGGCGGCGGCCATCGCCTGCGCGGCTCGCTGTCCAAGACCATGGCGCGCCCGCGCATGGACGACCTGCGCGCCAACGTCACTCCGTCGTTCAACGCGCTGATCTGCAGCACCCAGGCCAGCTGCGACAAGGAGGGCCAGGTGGTGAACCCCTGGACCGCCTCGGGCGGCAACGCCCACCTCAAGCCGTGGATGGCGAAGGCCGCCGACCTGGCCTACGAGTGGTACGTCAGCCCCGCGACCTACGTGTCGGTGGCCGCCTTCTACAAGAAGCTCGACACCTACATCTACAACCAGACCCTGCCGTTCGACTTCACCGGCGTGCCGATCCCGGTCGGCGCCTCGCTGCCGGCCAATGTGGTCGTCAGCACCGCCGGCCAGATCACCCTGCCGACCAACGGCAACGGCGGCAGCCTGAAGGGCCTGGAGTTCAGCGGCGCGGTCGACTTCGGCCAGTTCGCCGACCTGCTGAAGGGCTTCGGCGTGCAGGGTAGCCTGTCGCTGACCAAGTCGGACCTGAACCCGACCAGCAACCCGGCCGCGCCCTCGCGCATCCCGGGCCTGTCGAAGACGGTCTACAACGTCACCGGCTACTACGAGCGCGGCGGCTTCCAGGCGCGGATCAGCCAGCGTTACCGCTCGGCCTTCAAGGGTGAAGTGGTGCAGCTGTACGCCACGCGCGGCTTCACCGAGATCCTGGCCGACAAGCAGGTGGACGCCCAGGTCGGCTACACCTTCGAGGACGGTCCGCTGCAGAACCTGGGCGTGCTGCTGCAGGTCAACAACCTGACGGACTCGCCGTACCGGACCCGCGTCGGTATCGATGGCGGCGGCGCCAAGACCAAGAACGGCGGCTCGCTGCCGGAAACCTACGAGAAGTACGGCCGACAGTTCCTGTTCGGCGTGAACTATCGGTTCTAAGCAGAAGGCTGAGCCGGCCGCGCTCCCCCGCAAGGGCCGGCTCGCCAGGCAAGAACCAATCGGAGGCGGGGTCGCCCAACGGCGGCCCCGACTTCTGAGCTAGACGGGAGGCGGGTGGTTGCAACCGCTCAAGAAGATACTGATCGCCGGCGGTGGGTCCGCCGGATGGATGACGGCGGCGCTGTGCTCGCGCCTGTTCCAGGGTCTCTACGAGATCGTCCTGATCGAGTCCGAGCAGATCGGCACCGTCGGGGTCGGGGAAGCCACCATCCCCGCCATCAAGAAATTCAACGAGCTGCTCGGCATCGACGAGGACGACTTCCTGCGCAAGACGCAGGGCTCCTTCAAGCTGGGCATCGAGTTTAGGAACTGGTTCCGCAAGGGCGACAGCTACCTGCACGGCTTCGGCGTGCTGGGTCAGGACCTGGGCTGGCTGCGGGTTCATCAGTACTGGCTGCGGATGCGCGAGCTGGGCCAGGCCCCGGCGTTCGACGACCTGTCGATCAACAACGCCATGGCGTGGCAGGACAAGTTCATGCGCGCCCGCGCCGACATGGCCGAGTCGCCGATCGGCCACATCGCCCACGCCTTCCACTTCGACGCCGGCCTCTACGCCAAGCACCTGTCGACCTACGCCCAGGCGCGTGGCGTCCAGCGGCGCGAGGGCAAGATCGTCGACGTCACGCTGCGGCCCGAGGACGGCTTCGTCCAGTCGGTGACCATGGACGACGGCGAGGTCATCTCCGCCGACCTGTTCGTCGACTGCTCGGGCTTCCGCGGTCTGATCATCGAACAGGCGCTGAAGACCGGCTACGAGGACTGGACGCACTGGCTGCCCGCCGACCGGGCCATCGCCGTGCCGACCGAGCGCTCGGAGAACTTCACGCCCTATACCCGCTCGACCGCCCATGACGCCGGCTGGCAGTGGCGCATCCCGCTGCAGCACCGCACCGGCAACGGCCACGTCTATTCGTCCCAGTACATCGACGACGATGAGGCCGAGCGCGTCCTGCTGGCCAATCTGGACGGCGCCCAGCGCGCCAACCCGATGCGCCTGCGGTTCACCACCGGCAAGCGCAAGAAGATCTGGAACAAGAACTGCGTCTCGATCGGCCTGGCCAGCGGGTTCATGGAGCCTCTGGAATCGACCAGCTTGCACCTGATCCAGTCGGCGGTGATCCGCATGGTTCGCCTGCTGCCGGACGGCGGCTTCGACCAGGCCAATATCGACGAGTTCAATCGCCAGAGCGACTTCGAATACGAGCGCATCCGCGACTTCATCATCCTGCACTACAAGGCCACCGAGCGCGACGACACGCCGTTCTGGCGCTACTGCCGCGACATGGAGGTCCCCGCGACCCTGCAGCGGAAGATCGATCTCTTCCGCGCCAACGGACGGGTGTTCCGCGAGGACGACGAGCTCTTCACCGAGGAGAGCTGGATCCAGGTGTTCCTGGGCCAGGGGATCATCCCGAAGTCCTATGACCCGCTGGTCCGCGTCCATTCGGACGAGGCCATCGCCGCCCACCTTCGCAACATCCAGACCGTGATCGGCAAATGCCTGGCCGTGATGCCCAGCCATGCCGAGTTCGTGGCCAAGACCTGCCAGGCGCCGCCCCTCGCGGCTTCCTTGGCCGCGACCCCTGTTCCGACATCCTGAGTTCCACGGAGTAACGCCATGACGACCGCCGCCCAGCCTTCATCCGCCTTGCGGATCCTGTGCCGGACCACCGCCGCCGTGGCGCTGCTCGCCCTCACTCCGGTCTCGGGCGCGCTGGCCCAGGTCATGCCGACCAAGGACAGCGCCCCGCTGGCGCCGCGCAAGGGCGACGCCGCCTGGGCCCGCGCCGACGCCCTCGTCAAGCAGATGACGATGGACGAGAAGATCGCGTACCTGCACGGCCTTTTCCCGCCGAACACCAAGCCGGCCCCGACCGACATGATCCCCTCGGCCGGCTACGTGCCGGGCGTGCCGCGCCTGAAGATCCCGACCTTGCGTGAAAGCGACGCCAGCCTGGGCGTGGCCAACCAGGTCGAGCAACGCAAGGGCGACGTCGCCACCGCCCTCCCGTCGGGCCTGGCCTTGGCCTCGACCTTCGAGCCGAAGCTGGCCTATGCCGGCGGCGCGATGATCGGCGCCGAAGCCCGCGCCAAGACCTTCAACGTCCTGCTGGCCGGCGGCATGAACCTGACCCGCGACCCGTGGGCGGGCCGCAACTTCGAATATTTGGGCGAGGACCCGCTGCTGGCCGCCGAGATGGGCGCCGAGCAGATCAAGGGCGTGCAGTCCAACCACATCATCTCGACGATCAAGCACTTCGCGCTCAACGCCCAGGAGACCGGCCGTCACGTGATGGACGCCCAGATCGGCGAGGCGGACCTGCGCGAGAGCGACCTGCTGGCCTTCCAGATCGCCATCGAGAAGTCCAACCCCGCCTCGGTCATGTGCGCCTACAACAAGGTCAATAGCGACTGGGCCTGCCAGAACGACTTCCTGCTGAACAAGGTGCTGAAGCGCGACTGGAACTATCCGGGCTTTGTCATGTCCGACTGGGGCGCGGTGCACAGCACGGTGAAGGCGGCGCTCGCCGGCCTCGACCAGCAGTCCGGCCAGGAGCTGGACACCCAGATCTTCTTCGGCGACGACCTGAAGGCCGCCGTGGCCAAGGGCGAGGTCAGCCAGGCCCGCGTGGACGACATGGTCCGTCGCATCCTGCACGGGGTGATCACCTCGGGCCTGATGGACAATCCGACCCCGACGACGGCCCAGCCGATCGACTACGCCGCCCACGCCAAGGTCGCCCAGGCCGTGGCCGAGCGCGGCTCGGTGCTGCTGAGGAACGAGGGGAACCTGCTGCCGCTGGCCAAGACGGCCAAGAAGATCGTGCTGATCGGCGCCCATGCCGATGTCGGCGTGATCTCGGGCGGCGGCTCGTCGCAGGTGCGTTCGGTTGGCGGCGCGCCGGTCGAGATCCCGCTGAACGGCGGCGAGGCGGCTTCGTTCGTCCGCGTCACCTGGCACGCCTCCTCGCCGCTGGAGGCCATCAAGGCCGCGGCACCGGGCGCGCAGGTGATCTATGTCGACGGCAAGGACCCGGCCGCCGCCGCTGCTGCGGCTAAAGACGCCGACGTCGCCATCGTCTTCGCCTGGCACTGGCAGACCGAAGCCCAGGATGCGCCCTCGATCGTTCTCCCTGAGAACCAGGACGCCCTGATCGACGCCGTCGCCGCCGCCAACAAGCACTCCATCGTGGTGCTGGAGACCGGCGGTCCGGTGACCATGCCGTGGCTGGATCGCGTCGGCGCGGTGCTGCAGGCCTGGTATCCCGGCCAGCGCGGCGGCCAGGCCATCGCCCGCCTGCTGTTTGGCGAGGTCAACCCGTCGGGCCGCCTGGCCATGACCTTCCCGAAGAGCGCCAACCAGGCCCCCCGCGCCAGCGCCCCGGGCTTCGCCGAGCAGGCCGCCATCGACGACGCCCGCCGCGCCGGCCAGAAGGTCGACGGCATCAAGGGCTTCACCGTGCAATATCCGGAAGGCGCCGCCGTCGGCTACCGCTGGTACGCGCAAGAGAAGCGCCAGCCGCTCTATCCGTTCGGCTACGGCCTCTCCTATACGGCCTTCGCCTACAAGAACCTCAAGGTCGAGGACGCGGCGGGCCTGAAGGTCAGCTTCGACGTCACCAACACCGGCAAGGTGGCCGGCGCCGACACCCCGCAGCTCTACGTCACGGCCGGCCAGCGCAAGTCGATGGTCCGCCTGGCGGGCTTCGAGAAGGTCGACCTGGCCCCCGACCAGACCAAGCGCGTGACCCTGACCGTCGAGCCGCGCCTGCTGGCCGACTACGACGTCGCCAAGCCCGGCTGGACGATCCCGGCCGGCAGCTATCCGCTCTATGTTGGCAGCCACGCCGGGGACATGGCCCTGACCGGCAAGGCCAACCTCAAGGCCTGGTCGCGGAAACCCTGATGCGCACGCTCGCCCTCACCCTCGCCGTCGCCACGCTCGTCGTGGCGGCCCCCGCCGTCGCCGCGCCCAAGCTGCAAAGCTGGACGACCACCGGCGACAAGAGCCAGCTGCTGGCCGCCCAGGCGCCGTCCGGCCTCGTAGCGGCCGACGCGGTCAACGGCCTGCCGGTCATCGCCGTCGACGCCAAGGAGCGCCACCAGACGATCGTCGGCTTCGGCGCGGCGATCACCGACGCCTCGGCCTGGCTGATCCAGAACAAGCTGGCTCCGGCTCAGCGGGACGCCCTGCTGAAAGAGCTCTATGGACGCGGCAAGGACGGCCTCGGCTTCAGCTTCACGCGGCTGACCATCGGCGCTTCGGATTTCTCGCTGGACCACTACAGCCTCGACGACGCCCCGAACGGCGCGGCCGACCCGAAGCTGGAGCACTTCTCGCTGAAGCGGCCGCAGGAGTACGTCTTCCCGACCGTCCGCGCGGCGCTGAAGATCAATCCTGAGCTCAAGGTCATGGCCTCGCCGTGGAGCGCCCCGGCCTGGATGAAGACCACCGGCTCGCTGGTGAAGGGCCAACTGAAGCCCGACGCCTATCCGGTCTATGCCGACTTCTTCGCCCGCTACATCCATGAGGCCAAGCAGGTCGGCGTGCCGACCGACTACATCAGCATCCAGAACGAGCCGGACTTCGAGCCTGACAGCTATCCGGGCATGCGCTGGCTGCCGGCGGATCGCGCCAAGTTCTTCGGCGAGAACCTGGCTCCGGTGTTCAAGCGCGAGAAGATCGCCACCAAGGCGCTGGACTGGGACCACAACTGGGACCAGCCGCAGCAGCCGACGACGGTGCTGGCCGACGCCAAGGCCAGGGCCTTCGTCGCCGGCGTCGCCTGGCACTGCTACGCCGGCAATGTCGACGCCATGGAGACCGTCCGCGCCGCCCATCCCGACAAGGAGGTGTTCTTCACTGAGTGCTCGGGCGGGGAGTGGGCCCCGAAGTTCGACGACAGCTTCTCGTGGCTGGTCGAGCAGCTGATCATCGGCACCACCCGTCGCGGCGCGAAGGGCGTCCTGATGTGGAACCTGGCCCTGGACGAGAAGTTCGGCCCCCACGCCGGCGGCTGCGGCAATTGCCGTCCTGTGGTGACGATCGACAGCACGACCGGCGCGATCACCCGCACCCAGGAATACTACGCCTTCGGCCAAGCCAGCCGCTTCGTGAAGCCCGGCGCGGTGCGGATCGGCTCGCCGGAAAAGGTCGGCGACCTGCGCACGGTGGCCTTCCAGAACCGCGACGGCGGACGGGTGCTGCTGGTGCTCAACACCGGCAAGGCAGCGGCTGATTTCGCGATCGTCGAGGGCGGCAAGCGCTTCAAGGCGAGCATCCCGGCGCGGGCGGCGACGACGTTTACCTGGTAGCCGTCTAGGTCGCGATCTTCGCTTCCAGCTCGTTCAGTCGCGCCCGCGTCGCCGCCAGGTCCGGCCCGAACTTGGTCGGGTCGGCGGCGGCGAGGCGGCCGGCGATGTCGTAGCTTTCGCGGTAGAGGTCCAGGGCCCGCATGCGGTGGCCACGGTCCTCGCGCAGGTCGGCGAGGCGTTCCAGGTTCACCGACAAGGCGCGCTGGGCGCAGACGTCGCCGGCCTCGCGGCCGCCGCGTGAGCGGCGCAGGGCCAAGGCCTCCTCGAAGGCCGAGAGGGCGGCGTCCAGGCGGCCCTCGGTCTCGGCTACGTCGCCGACACCCGACAGCGAGCCGGCCAGCAGCTCGGCGCTCTCGTCTGCGCCGTGCGCCTGATGCACCTGGCGAGCGTAGGAGACCGAGGTGTCATAGGCCTCGGCGGCGTCGTCCATCTGGCCCTGGGCGCGGGCGAAGTCGCCGAGGTCGCGATAGACGACCGCGTGCTCCTCGTCGGTGTCGGCGGCGGCCTTCATGGCCATCAGGGTGCGGGCGGCCTCGCTCCAGGCCTCGTCGCGGCTGAGCGAGACGAGACGGACGCGCAGTTCGGCGAAGGTCTTGGGCTTGGGCGGGGGCGGCGGAGCCTGCGGGACCGGCGCCGGCGTGGGAGCCGCCACGGGCATGACGGGCGGCGTCACGAGCGGTACGATTGCCACGAGCGTCGGCGCCGGCGTGGGCTGTGGCGGCGCGACCACCGGCTGGGCCACGGGCTCCTGCAGCTCCAGCCCGAAGGCCATCGGCGTGACCCTGCGCTTCTTGGGTTTGGAACGGGGCAGCAGGGCGGCGACGATGAGCACCCCGCCCACCATCGCCGCCACCACACCGACGATCGGTCGATGCGGCTCGAACGGTCCGAGATCGAGATTCGTGGCCCAGTTCCCCAGCGAGCCCCAACCCGCCGCCACGTATCCCGACGTCGCCAGGATCAGCCCCAAGATGATCCCAACCAGTCGCGCCAGCATCACGTCCCCCCGAACGCATACCTCCCGAAAGAGGTGTCCAACCGCCAGGCCGCACAAGTCATCCGATGGCCACGCTTCCGTCGAGCCGTCTCAACCGGCAGGGGAAGGGGGGCGAACGGATGACTTTTCAGCGGGCGCCCAGCGAGCTGGGCGCCTTTAAATCAGCCACGCGCGCGGGCGCGGATACGCCTCGCCACGGGCCAGATAGTAGATGCCCATCACGCAGCGGGCCACGAACCACAGGCCGACCGCGCCCAGGATCAGGCCGCCGGCGATGATCATCGGCAGGCCGACCAGAACGATCAGCATCGGGATGCCGAAGAAGATCAGCGCGCCGCCGATCAGGAACCAGGCGATCGACAGCCAGAAGGTCCGGATGGCGAAGGTGAAGTGGCTCTCGTTGATCGGCCCGGCCGCGTCGCGGTTCACATAGGCGACGATCAGGCCGATGATCCACGTCAGGCCGTTGGTGAAGCCCAGCAGGTAGAGGCCATAGACGACGGCCGGCAGGACCTTGTCCTCTTCGGCCACGGGCGTGGTGACGGCGGTGGTGTCGGTCATGGTCTTCAGATCATCCAGTTCTTGGGAGTGGGGTAGGGCTGGCCCTTAAAGAGGTTCGACAGGCCCACGACGCCGCGCACGACCAGCCAAACGCCGACGGCGGGCAGCAGGACGATGCCGATGCCGACCGGGGTCAGCAGCAGGGCGACGATGCTGAAACCGATCGCCAGCCAGAAGGTTCGGATCTGGAACTCGTAGTGGCTGGCCAGCCACTCGGGCGCGTCCTTGCGGCTGACATAGGCGATGATCGCCCCGATCAGGCAGGTCAGGCCGCCGGTGGCTACGCCGGCGATATGCAGGGCGTAGACGGCGCCGGGCAGGGTCTTGTCGTCCTGCAAGCGCTGCGGAACGGCGGGGTCGATTGTGGGGTTGGGGTCGGACACGAGCTTGAGCCTAAGAGAACGTTGTTGGCCCAACGATCGCGCCGATCGACGCGGGATGCAAATGAAGGTGGCGTCATGAAGAAGCCTTAATTCAAGCCCCGCGCGCCTCGCGCGGCGCCTTAAGGCAAGAGATCGTGCGGCGGGTCGTGCGGGTCGAACGGCGTCCCCCGGTTCAGCCAGGGCAGCACCGCGAACATCAGGATCAGCACAAAGCCCATCCGCGCGGCCATGTCGATCCCGACCGAGGCCATGCCGGCGGTCAGGGAGAACAGCAGCATCGCCGCCGCCCCGAAGGCGGTCAGGCCGATCATCCAGGTGAAGGCAGCGCGGGCGTCGAACCGTGCCAAGCCGAAGCGGGCGCGGGGGGCCATGTCCGCCCCGACGGCGGCGACGGCGCGAGCCAGGGTCGAGAAGCTCTCCAGCCGATCCTCGAACTGGCCGGGGCCGACATAGCTCTGCGAGGCGATGCTCAAGCGACGACGGCCGAAGGTCAGCAGCAGGCTGCGGCGGCGACCGCCAGCCTTGTCGGTGGCCAGGCTGTAGCGCGTCAGGCTGGACAGCGGAAAGCGGCGCTCGACCTTGCCGCGCGTCTCCACCAGCGTCCCGGCCTCCAGGGTCCAGACCGTTTCGGGCTGGAAGGGAGCAAGCCGGGCGCGGTGGACGAGTTCCATCTAGGACCGGACGGCGGTGATCTCGACGCCGGCGGCGGCCGCGTGCGGGGCCAGGGCCGAGGGCTTCTCGACCCGCACCCGGGCGCGGGTGACGCGGGGATCGAAGAAGCAGGCCTGGGCCAGGCGTTCGGCGAAGGTCTCGACCAGGCCGACATGGCCCTCGGCGGCGATGGCGCGGGCGGCCTCGCCGATGGTCTCGTAATTCACGGTGTCGCCCAGGCGCTCGAAATGGCTGGCGGCCACGTCCAGCTCGACATCGATCATCAGGGTCTGCAGGCGATCATATTCGTGGTCGTAGACACCGATGCCGGCCTCGACCTTCAAGCCGCGCACGAAGACCTTGGTCACGATGATGCGTCCCAGGTCTTGAGCGGGGGCAGGCGCGGGCGCGGTGTCTTGAAGCGGAGCTGCGGCCAAGCGTGGCCTCCTAAGGCGCTACGATGTCGGGCGTTTTCCAGCCCAGGTGCTGGCCGCCGTCCACCGCGATCATCTGGCCCGTCACCGACCTTGCGTCAATGAGGTAGCGCAGGGCCGCGGCGATGTCGTCGGGGGCGACGCGGCGTTCCAGCAACACGCCGGCCGCCTCGGCCTCGAACTCGCCGGGGGCCTGGTGCGTCGAGGGCAGGGTGGGGCCGGGACCGATGGCGTTGACGCGGATGCGCGGCGCTAGCGCCTGGGCCAAGGTCTGGGTCGCCCACCACAGCCCGGCCTTGGCCAGGGTGTAGCTGAAGAACTGCGGATTGGGCCGCCAGACGCGCTGGTCGACGATATTGACCACCAGGCCGTGAGCCTCGGCCGGCAGCGCCGCCGCGAAGGTCTCGGCCAGCACGATCGGCGCGCGCAGGTTGGTCTCGAGGTGGAGGTCCCAGGTCTCGCGGGCAAGATCGCCGACGCGGTCGTCCTGGAAGGCCGAGGCGCTGTTGATCAGCAGGGTGACGGGGCCAAGCCCCCCTAAGCTTTCTTGGGAAGCTTGCCCGATCAGGCCGCGCACATCGGCTTCGACGGAAAGGTCGGCGCGGACCGGGATCGCGCGGCGGCCCAGGGCGCGCACGGCGGCGATCGTCTCCTCGGCCTCGTCGGCGGGGCCTCGGTGATGGACGGCGATGTCGTAGCCGGCGCGCGCGGCTTCAAGAGCCAGGGCCTGGCCGATCCGGCGACCCGCGCCGGTGACCAGGGCCGCGCCGCGCGCCGTCTGGGTCATGTTAGTCGATGCGGCCGAACTCGAAGTAGTTCAGGGCGAGGATGACGCCCAGGAAGATGGCGATGACACCGATCGCGAGCATGGCGCGGCTCCGGAAAGAAAGACAGTTGATGGGGCTTTAGCGGTGCGCGGCCTGGACCGCAAGCGGTGGAGCAGCCCTCGTCCTTCGACAGGCTCAGGATGAGGGCTACTGTTGCGGCGGTTCCATAGAAAACCTCATCCTGAGCTTGTCGAAGGACGAGGTTTTCGGTTCCTCGGCGTATCGCTACAACGGCCGCATGCTCTGGCGCCGTCGCATCGAACCCTTCACCCGCCCGCTGGTCTACGCCTTCTTCCGGATGAGGCGAGGCCTGACCCTGGGGGTGCGGGCGGTGGTCCTGGACCAGGCCGGCAAGGTCCTGCTGATCCAACACACCTACATCAAGGGCTGGTACCTGCCCGGTGGCGGGGTCGAGCGCGGCGAGACGGCCGAGACCGCCGTGGCTCGCGAACTGCAGGAGGAGGCCGGCGTGCGTGCGCTGTCGCGTCCGCGCCTGCTCTCGGCCCACAGCAACGAGGTGCTGCACCCCGGCGACCACGTGCTAGTCTATCGCGTCGAGGCCTGGGAGCCCTGCGCCTCGGACGCCGAGGGCGAGATCCACGCGGTCGGCTGGTTCGATCCGGCCGACCTTCCGGAAGAGACCACCAAGGCCACGCGGCGACGGATCGCCGAGGCGCTGGGCGACGTGGAGCCAGATGTGATGTGGTGAGGGCTAGCCACCTGAACGCCGATCACATTAAATGCTTGTTTGAAACCGCCCCGCAGAGCGGACCCACCATCCAAGGGCAGGAGAACGGCATGCGCGAGTACACCAAGTTCTATATCGACGGGGCCTGGGTCGATCCGGCCGCCCCCAAGCGCCTGGACGTCATCAACCCGGCCACCGAGGCGGTCGCCGGCGTGATCTCGATGGGCTCGGAGACCGATGTCGACCGCGCGGTCCGCGCCGCCCGCAAGGCGTTCGAGAGCTTCTCCCAGACCAGCCGCGAAGAGCGCATCGACATCCTCGAGCGCATCATCGCCGAGTACCAGAAGCGCTTCGAGGACATGGCCAAGGCCATCACCGAGGAGATGGGCGCCCCCGCCTGGTTGGCTCAGCGCGCCCAGGCCGCCATGGGCATCGGCCACGTCCAGACCGCCGCCGCCGTGCTCAAGGGCTACAAGTTCGAGGAAGATCGCGGCACCACCCGGATCGTCAAGGAGCCGATCGGCGTCTGCGCCTTCATCACGCCGTGGAACTGGCCGGTGAACCAGATCGCCTGCAAGGTCGCGCCCGCCCTCGCCACCGGCTGCACCATGGTGCTGAAGCCGTCCGAGATCGCGCCGTTCAGCGGCTATATCTGGACCGAGATCCTGCACGCCGCCGGCGTTCCGGCCGGCGTCTTCAACCTGGTCAACGGCGACGGCCCCACGGTCGGCGCGGCGATGTCCAGCCATCCTGAAGTCGACATGGTCTCGTTCACCGGCTCGACCCGCGCCGGCATCGAGGTGGCCAAGAACGCCGCCCCGACCGTCAAGCGCGTCCACCAGGAGCTGGGCGGCAAGAGCCCCAACATCATCCTCGACGACGCCGACTTCGCGCGCGCCGTCGGTGGCGGCGTGGCCTCGGTGATGATGAACTCGGGCCAGTCGTGCAACGCCCCGACCCGCATGCTGGTCCCCGGCGCGCGCATGGACGAGGTCATCGCCATCGCCAAGGCCGCCGCCGAGGGCCACACGGTCGGCGACCCGAACGGCAACCACAAGATGGGCCCGGTGGTCTCCGAGGTGCAGTGGAACAAGATCCAGGGCCTGATCCAGAAGGGCATCGACGAGGGCGCCACCCTGGTCACCGGCGGCGTCGGCCGGCCGGAAGGCCTGGACAAGGGCTACTATGTGAAGCCGACCGTCTTCGCCAATGTGAAGCCCGACATGACGATCTCCAAGGAAGAGATCTTCGGCCCGGTGATCTCGATCCTCGGCTACGACACGGTCGAGGAAGCCGTCACGGTCGGCAACGACACCGAGTACGGCCTGGCGGCCTATGTCTCGGGCGGCGACCCGGAGGCGGTGCGGAAGGTGGCTTCGAAGCTCCGCGCGGGTCAGGTGAACCTGAACGGCGCCAGCCCCGACCTGATGGCCCCGTTCGGCGGCTACAAGATGAGCGGCAACGGCCGCGAGTGGGGCGACCACGCCTTCGGGGAGTTCCTCGAGACGAAGGCGATCCTCGGGTACGCGCCGAAGGTGGCGGCGGAGTAGTCAGCTTGCATTGAGTTTGCTGAGGGCGGGGCTGTGAGGCTCCGCCCTTTGTCTGCTAATCGCGGTTGACGTTGTCGCTTGTCGAGCTGTCGGGGTTGTCTCTGGCATATTCCCGGCCATTGATCGTCACGACATGAGTACCTGGGTGCTCACCCCGCTTAATCTCAGCCACGATGTTTCGCCGAGGCACATTCTGCCGCGCACCAACATCGTAGTGCTCGTTGCGTCCATTTGGGCCGTCGTTCCGGCCTCGAATTCTGCTCATAGATAGATGATCCAGTTTCGGAGGTTCCCCCTCGGAGGTATGTACCACGTTTGTTCGCGATTCTGGAATGCTCGTTTCTCAAATGATGGTGGTCATCAAGGCTACTATATTTGGCTAGTAGATAGTGACCTGGTCAGCCCGGCGATCGTCTCGCCGTGAGATGTAAGGCTGGCGCCCTTCCTGGAAGGAAGGTCTTTTCACGACAAGCAGGGCGCCTACCGGAAACCCTCTCTCTTTGAGAGAGGGAGGGGCCCGCGCCGTAGGCGTGGGAGGGTGAGAGGTCAGGCGAAGCCCGTGGACGATCTTGACGCTGTTGCGAGCTACGTGCCGGCGCGCCGGTTGGCGGTGTAACCCCTCACCCTCCCACCGCCTTCGGCGGCGGGCCCCTCCCTCTCCCTATGGAAGAGGGATTCAGATACGCTCCCCACCATGAGCGATGAACGCCCCGACGAGACCCCGATCCAGCGCGCCCTGCGCCTGAAGCAGGCCGCGCTCGACGCTCGCCCCAAACCCCCGCGCGGCGGCAAGTTCCAACGACAGCAAGCCTCGAAGATCGCGGCGGGCAACTCCAAACCCTGGATGACGAAGTAATGGCCGGACTCAAGGACAAGCGCGGTTTCATCGACAAGGATCGCCTGGACCTCTCCGAGCGCCAGGCCGTCGAGTACTGGATGAAGCGCTGGGGCGTCACCCGCGACCAGATCACCGCCGCCCATCGCAAGGTCGGCCGGATGACCAAGGACATCGCCGCCGAGCTCGGCAAGAAGCGCTGACGCCCTACGCGGGAAGCTACTTCGCGCCGCTGATCGCCGCCGCCCCCTCGCGCTCGTCCCAGGCCAGGGCCCGAGGCACGCGCCGGACCTCCGCGCCGCGCCCGTCCAGCACGACGGTGTAGGGCACGCCCAGCGCGCCGAAGCGCTGGAGGTCGGCCAATGAGGCGTGGGCCAGCTTCAGGTGCGGATAGCGGCCCGCGAAGGCGGCCTTGGCGGCGGCGGGGTCGGTGTCGACCGAGGCCGCGATCACCACCAGGCGACCGCCTTGGCGCGCCGCCAGGCGGTCGAGGCTGGGCAGCTCGGCCCGGCACGGCGCGCACCAGGTGGCCCAGTAGTTGACCAGGACCGTCTTGCCGCGCAGGGCGGCCAGGTCCAGCGGCCGGCCGTCCGCGCGCCGCAGGGGCGGGGAAGGCGCGGCCGCGCCGGCGTCCGGCGACGTCGCCAGGACGATGGCGACCGCCGACAGGGCCAGCAGGCCCGATCGCGCCGCCGGCCTCAAAACGCCTGGTCCTTGACGGTCTGCCAGTTGTCGCCGGCGCGGGCGATGACGCCCTTGGGATCGGCGTCGAAGCGGGCCTGGGCCTTGTCGCTGAAGTTCACATAGAGCTTGCCGTCGACCACCTTGCCGGTCTCCGGATCGCCATCGACCTTGTGGCCGTACGACGTGCCGACCGCGCAGAAGCCGCCGAAGGCCGGCACATAGGTCGCCGGCGAGGCCAGGAAGGTCTTGCGATGGGCTTCGGAGGCGAACAGGTAGCGCGCGCCGCCGAACGCGGCCGAGATGGCCGCGTCGCCGTGGGTCGGCTTGCCGGTGTCGAAATAGGCGACCGGGTCATAGCCGCGCAGGCCAAGGCCGCTCTCGTCGACATTGATCGCCGCCGTCGAGCCGGTCACGCCGGCGACGGCGGGGGAGGCGGCGAGGCCGATCGCGACGGGCGCCAGCGCCAGCAGGAACGCCGCGCAGACGCGGGACTTGAACGCAACCATGGACATTTCCTCTCCTGAGCCCGCCGACCGTTCGGTCAGGCCGCTGAGGACTTCGATCCAGGAGGCCGGAAGGTTACGGGCCGCGATGAAGAAAATGGCGAGGCGGTCGCCGCGCTCGGCAAGACGCGTTGACGTTCGGCGGACTTGGACTGCTCTTCTGGTTCAGGATTTTGCGGAGCACTGCCATGGAGGCGGTCTTCGCGGTCGCCGGCGTCGTGCTGGCCCTGGGTTCGGTTTCGGCTTTCGCCGACGAAGACCAGCGCTTCGACGGGGCGGCCCGGCAGGCGCGCTAAGCGGTCGTATCCGTGTCATCGTTTGCATGGTCTCCTCTGCGAGTCGGAGACGAAGTCGGCGAGGCGACCGGTATGGCGGGCGTGGACGTTGGTGGCGTTGAACTGGAATTCCCGTGCCCAGAGTGCGGGGCGGAGGTGCGCGCGGCCATCGAGGCCGTGCGCATGTTGCCGGTGCTGGACTGCCCGGCGTGCGGGACGCGCTTCGGCCTCGACCTGGAGGCGTTCAGCGCCCGGGTGACGCAAGCCGAGGCGGCGGCCAAGGCGGCGCGGCGGCGAAAGGCCTGAGGTCACGCCGTAACGGCAACCTTGCCGCGCGCCCGGCTTCCGCTACCGTCATTCCCAACAGAATAAGACCTGAGGGAGTGAGACCATGACGCCGCCAGATGGCGCGTCGCCTTCCCGCGACGTGTCCAGCGTTCCGTTCAAGCCCCTGGCCATGAAAGGCCCCGACGTCAGCGTCGAGCGGCGGCCGGACGGCTCGATCGTCATCACCTCCAACCATGCGCCCGGCGAAGGCCCGCGCTCGATCGCCCACCTGATCGCGCAGAAGGCCGCCGAGCATCCCGACCGGCCCTACATCAAGCAGCGCGAGCCCGGCCACGGTCCCTGGCGCGCGATCAGCTACGGCGAGGCGTTGCGAGCGGTCGAGGGGATCGCCCAATGGCTGCTGGACCGAGGGCTGACCAACGACGACAGCGTCATGATCCTGTCGGGCAATTCGATCGAGCACGCCCTGATGACCTTGGGCGCCTATACCGCCGGCGTCCCGGCCGCGCCGATCAGCCCGGCCTACAGCCTGATCTCGACCGACCATGCCAAGCTGAGGCACTGCTTCGACAAGGTCGCCCCGCGCGTCGTCTTCGCCCAGAGCGGGCCGATGTTCGCCAAGGCGCTGGAAACCCTGAAGGCCATCGACCCGACGATCGCGGTGATCACCGCCGACGGGGCGGAGGGGACCATCCCCTTCGCCGAGGTGGCCGGCACGACGCCGACGGCCGCCGTGGAGGCCTCCCGCGAGACCCTGGGTCCGGTGACGGTGGCCAAGTACCTGTTCACCTCCGGCTCGACCGGCCTGCCCAAGGCGGTGCCGCAGACCCACGGCATGATGGCGGGCGTGATCGCCGGCCAGGAAGGCATCCGCACCGACGAACCCACGGGCGAGATCCCCCAGAGCCTGGAGTGGATGCCCTGGAGCCATATCTCGGCCGGCAATATCGGCTTCAACGGCGTGCTGTGGGCCGGCGGCACCCTGCACATCGACGAGGGCAAGCCGCTGCCGGGCATGTTCGAGACGACGATCAAGAACCTCTACGAGGTCTCGCCGATCGTGTTCGGCTCGGCCCCGATCGCCTTCTCGATGCTGGCCGAGGCAATGGAGAGCGACCCGGCGCTGCGGGCCTCGTTCTTCAAGAACCTGCGCTACATGGGCTATGGCGGCGCGACGCTCAGCAACGACGTCTACAACCGGATGCAGGCCCTGGCGGTGGCCGAGACCGGCCAGCGCATCCCGCTGACCACCATGTACGGCGCGACCGAGACCCAAGGCATCACCGTCACCCACTGGATCACCGAGCGCGTCGGTCTGGTGGGTCTCCCACTCCCCGGCATAGCCCTGAAGCTGGCCCCCAATGGGAGCAAGTACGAGGTCCGCGTGAAGGGACCGACCGTGGCCGCCGGCTACCACAAGGACCCGGAGCGCACGGCGGCGGCCTTCGACGAGGAGGGCTTCTACAAGCTGGGCGACGCGGCGCGGTTCGTCGATCCGGAGGACCCGGCCAAGGGCCTGGTGTTCGACGGCCGGGTGACCGAGGACTTCAAGCTCGACAGCGGCACCTGGGTCAGCGTCGGCGTGCTGCGTCCCGACCTGGTGGCCGCCTGCAGCCCCTACATCCACGACGCGGTGATCACCGGCCAGGACAAGCCGTTCATCGGCGCGATGCTGTGGCCTTCGCCGGCGGGCTTGCAGGCCCTGGTCGCCGATCCGGGGCCGGGCACGCCGCTGGAAAAGCTGGTGGCGATCCTGCGCGAGCGGTTGGGCGCGTTCAACGCGGGGGCCGGCGGGTCTTCGCGACGGATCGGGCGGTTCACGATCCTGACCGAGCCCCCCTCGATCGACGCCGGCGAGATCACCGACAAGGGCTACGTCAACCAGCGCTGTACTCTGGATCGACGGGCGGAGCGGGTGGAGGCGCTCTACGCCAAGACGCCGGGCGAAGGGGTGTTCGCGGTCTAGCGCCTCACCACTTCATCCCGCTGCGCACCAGCACGGCGGTCTTGTCCGACATGCCCATGGCCATCAGGTCGGCCGGCTTGGCGGGCGGGGTCTTGGCCATGGTGGGCCAGCCGTCGTGATATTCCAGCGCCGCGACATCGACCTTGCCGGCGCCCGTGGTCGTGAAGCTCAAGGTGACGCCGTTGGGGTCGGGCGCGTGATAGGTCACGGACGACCACTGACCGGCCTCGGTCTTCAGTGTGATCGGCCGGCCGTTCAGGCGCGGCGAGGCCAGCGGGCCGCTGGGACGCAGGCGGATGCTGACCATCTCGGCCCCCGGCGCGGGGATCAGTCGGACCAGCAGGCGGTCCTCGGCGCGGTCGACGGTCAACTGCGGGGCCTCGACCGGCACGGCGCGGGTCTCCGACATCCAGACCGGGTTGCGCCAGAACGGAGCCAGCGGCGATTGCTTTGGGGCCGAGCCGCCGTCGTCGGGCAGGACACGCTTGGTCCAGGCGTCCAGGCGCGCGGCCTCGGTCAGGCGCCAGGCCTTGCCGGTCGAGAGGTCGGCGACATGCAGGGCCTGGGTCACGGCCGGACGGCCAGGCTCGCCGCCGCCGCGCGCGGCATTGGCGATCAGGGCGATCCCGGCGATGGCCAGCACGCCGGCGGCGCGCCAGGCCCAGCGGGTGGCGGCGAAGTCATGGGCCAGGGGCGATAGGGCCGGCGCGGCCAGCATGGCGAACAGGGCCAGGACTGCCGGCTCCATCAGTCCGACGCCGGCGAAGGTCCACGAGCCCCAGGCGGTCAGCTGGGCGGTCGACAGCACGGCCAGGAGGCCGACAGCGAAAGTGAGCGCCAGCGCCACCCGACGGTCGCGCGCGCCGCCGACGCCGATGACCAGCGCCGCGCCCAGGGCGGCGACCAGCAGCGGCCAGGTCAGCATCACCGTCGCGCCGGGGGCCAGGACTTGGGCGGCGGTGGCCAGGAGCAGCAGCACGATCATCCCGCCGATCCAGGCGCCCAGCACCTCGGTCCTGTAGCCCAGCGACAGGGCGGCCAGCACGCAGGCGGCGACGCCGAGGCCGAGGCCAATGGGATCGAAGCCGCCGACCAGGCTGCACGCCCCGCCGAGCGCCAGGGCGACGGCGCAGGGGATGATCCGCCGCGCGCCGCGCGCCTGGGCCGTGGCCACGCCCAGGCCGACGGCGACCACCAGCAGGCCGCAGCCCCACAGCAGGTAGTCGAAGCGGGTCAGGATGCCGTAGTAGCGCTGGACGTCGTCGATCATCATCAGTCGGCCGGCCAGGTGCAGCACGGTGGCGGCGCTGGTCGCGGTCAGCAGCAGGCCGGTGACGCCCCGGGCGATCTCCCAGCCGCTGGCCGCGCCGAGGCTCAGCGTGCGCCAGGCGGTGAAGACGATCAGGACGGCGGCGAGGCCCAGCAGCACCCAGCCGACGACCGGCGGATAGCTGATCAGGAACAGGCCCAGCACGTCCGAATAGATGGCGTTGTCCGTCTTGGCCGGCAGGGTCGGCGCGTCGGCCAGGGCCCGGATGGTCGGCAGGGCCTGGTCGCCCATGTGCTGCAGGCTGCCGCGCTCCAGGTGATCAGGGCGGGCCAGCGGCGTGTGATAGGCGAGCTGGTCGTCGATGAAGGCCAGGTTCAGCCCGGGCAGGCCCTTCTTCACCGCGTGGGTGAAGTCGGTGTCGTTGGGCATCTTCTCATAGACCGTCGAGGCCAGCGAATTGGCCGACGGGCCCTTGGCCTCGCGGGCGAAGACGCTCATCAGCGCGCCGTTGCCAGGGCCGGTCTGGAACATGGCCGCGCGGCCGGCGTCGCCGCGCGCTTCCATGTTCACCACCAGGCCCACGCGCTCCAGCGTCGGGTCGCGGTTGAAGAAGGCGTCGGCGCCCAGCAGGCCCGCTTCCTCGGCGTCGGTGAACAGGAAGATGACGTCGCGGGCGTGCGGCCCATTGGCCTTGAGGGCGCGGGCGATCTCCAGCGCGGCGGCCGTGCCGGTGGCGTCATCGGCGGCGCCGGGCGAATTGTGGACCGAGTCGTAGTGGCTCATCACCAGGATGGCCGGCAGGCTGGGATCCTTGCCGGGCAGGACGCCGATCAGGTTCTGGACGGCGGCCACGGTCAGGCCGCGGCCGTTCTGCGACTTGGCCCAGAAGCCCTCGCCGGATCGGATCGAGACCTGCAGCCCCAGTTCAGTGATCCGTTCGCGCAGGTGGTCGCGGACCTTGGCGATCTCGGCCGAGCCCGTCGGGTGCGGTTTCTGGGCGATGGTGGTGACGTCGGCCATGGCGCGGTCGGCCGAGAAGTCCGTGGCCGGAGCGCTGGCGGGGACGGGCGTAGGGGTCCTCTGGCTCCAGACGCCCAGCGCCAAGCCGATGGCCAGGCAGATCCAGAAACCCAGGAAGCGGATCGTCTTCATGGCGTGGCTCCGGAGCGTGAACGATTCCCCAAAGCCCATGCTGAGGTGATGCGCCGCGATCGCAAACCCCTCTCGAAAAGCTCCGACCAAAGAAAAGGGCGACCCGGTCGCCCGGATCGCCCTCCCTCTTCCGAAAGCCGGCGGCGCCTTGTGCGCGCCGCCGGTTCCCCCTCCCGGCTAGAACTTTGCCATTTAGAACTTGGAGCGCAGCGTCACCCCGTAGGTGCGCGGCGCGCCCAGGAACGCATCGTAGGTGATGGTGTCCAGGGCCGGATTGTAGGTCTTCTGCGTGGCGCTGAGGCCCGAGGAGCCCTGCAGGGTGCCGTTGAAGGCGACCTGATAGTACTTCTCGTTGAACAGGTTCATGCCCCACAGCTCGACGGTCCAGCGGTCGTCGTCCGCGCCGATGCCCACGCGGCCGTTGACCACGGTGAAGGCCTTCTGGACCTTCGGCGGGAACAGGTCCGAACCGGTGTTGTAGGACGAGCTGTACTTGGCGCCGATGTTGAAGCGGGCCTTCAGGTTGCCGCCGACCGGGGTCTCATAGGTCATCGAGCCCGAGGCGGAGTACTTCGGGGCCAGCGACATGCGGCTGCCCGGCAGCAGGGCCAGAGCGTTGCCCGGGTCGTTCGGGATCGCCTGGTCGCCGTACTCGGTCAGAGCGTAGGTCAGGCCGCTCTGGATCATCAGGCCCTTGACCGGCGTGAACCACAGGAAGTCGGCGTCGACGCCCTTGGACGTCACTTCCGGGATCGAGCGGACCACGAACGAGGTGCCCAGGAAGGTGTTCAGCTGGAAGTCGGTGAACTTCTGATAGAAGCCGCTGACGTTGAAGAGCACCGTGCGGTTGAACAGGGTGTTCTTCAGGCCGAGTTCATAGCTGTCGACGAACTCCGCCGGGAACGAGGTGTCGAAGATCGGCGTCACGCCGTTGCCGCCCGAGGGCAGGCCGTTCGACGACTGGGTGCGGTCCAGGTTGAAGCCGCCGCCCTTGTAGCCGCGCGCGTACGAGGCGTAGCTGAACACCTGCGGCGAGAAGCGGTACGAGGCCTTGATCGTGCCTGTCCATTCCTTGTCGGTCCGCTGCTGCTTGGTGCCGCGGTTGTTGAACAGCGGGTTGGCCCAGGGCAGGCAGAGGTTGCCGATGACGGTCGGGGCGGCGGCCGCGCCGACGATGCCGGCGATGCGGGCCTGGCCGGCCGGCGACAGGGCCGTGCCGCAGCCGATGCCGCCGTCGCTGGTGGTCTGGAAGGTGTTGAGCTTCTTTTCTTCGGAGGTGTAGCGCAGGCCGGCGGTGATCTCGAACGCATCGGTCACGTGCCAGGTGTCGTTGGTGAACAGGGCTACCGTGGTGGAGCGCTGGTCGTAACGGTCATAGAGGCCCTGGCCGGGCGTGAAGGTGGTGTTCGGGGCGCGGCCGGTCAGCAGCGACACGAAGTTGGCCACGCCGCCCGGGGCGACCGAGGCCGACAGCAGGCGGCCCAGATACTGCTCGTAGTCGTTGCCATAGAGGAAGTTGGCGCGGGTCGCGAGACGCTCGTCCGCCAGGAAGGCGCCGAACATCCAGTCGAACTTGTCGCTCTTGCCGGCCAGGCGCAGTTCCTGGGTGTAGGTCCGGAACTCCGAATAGTTGGTGCCGTCCTTGTTGCGGTAGGCGAGGTCGGCGAGGCTGAAGTCGGCGTCCTGGCCGTTGTCGGTGCGCCAGTTGCGGATGGCCGAGATGCTGGTCAGGGTGCCGATCGGCAGGTCGATGTCGCCCTGCAGCGAGACGCCCTTGTCCTCGATCGTGGCGGGCGCGCCGCGGTTCGAATAGGCGATGCGATCGAACGGCTTGGCCGTCGTGGCCAGCGGCTGGGCCTGGCCGGAGACGATGCCGAGGACGGCGGCGGTCGGGCCGGTGCGGATCTGCACGGCGCCGCAGCAGTTCTCGTCGCGCTTCGAATAGTCGGCGATGACGCGGAACGTGGCCTGGTCGTCCGGCACGAACAGTAGCTGGCCGCGGATGGTGTAGAAGCCCTGGTCGGCGTCCTGGTCGCGCGAGGACGGACCGCGGCCGGTGACCACCTTGTTGAAGCCGTCGCGCTCGCGGGCGGCGACGTACAGGCGGCCGGCCAGCTTGTCGCTGTACAGCGGGCCGGTGACCGAGGCGGCCGCGCCGTGGGCGTTGTAGTTGCCCAGGGTCACTTCGCCCGAGGCGCCGAAGCCGAACTCGGGCTCCTTGGTCACCACGTTGATGACGCCGGCCGAGGTGTTCTTGCCGAACAGGGTGCCTTGCGGGCCCTTCAGCACCTCGATGCGCTCCATTTCGCCCAGGTCGCCGAAGCCGACGCCGTTGCGGGGGCGATAGACGCCGTCGATCACGACGCCGACCGAGCTTTCCAGGCCGGGGTTGTCGCCGACGGTGCCGACGCCGCGGATACGGGCGGTGGTCGAGGCTTCCGACGAGGTCGAGGTCACGGTCAGGCCCGGCGTCAGGATCGTCAGGTCCTTGATGTCGCGGACGCCGGTGTCCTGCAGCAGCTTGGCGCCGACGGCGGTCACCACGACCGGCACGTCCTGCAGGTTCTGTTCCCGCTTCTGGGCGGTGACGATGATGCTGTCGACGGTTTGTTGATCTTGAGCCTGCGCGGCGCTTGCAGCGCCCATACCGGCGAGGACAACAGCGGACGCAGTGCCGCAAAGCACCTGGGTGAAGCGCATTTCCTACCTCTCGGTTTATCGGCCGAAAGCGCTTGCCCGCCCCCAGCTCGTTTTTCGTTGTTCCGTCGAACGATTGTTCGAATGGATAGCCAAGGGTTAGGCGCCACTTCCGGGATCGGCAAGCGAAATCCCTTGCGAGTCCTAGGTTCTGACGATTTCTGTTGCCGGGAAGCGACAGCTCTCGCGCGCCGTCATCAAAATTCGAAAGTGGCTTGCGCGCGCGGCGAGTGGGTCTCATTTGGCGACCCATGAGCTTCTCGCCCGCCTATCGCCCCGATCCGCGCTTCCAGGCCCTGGGCCGCGACTTCGCCGACCCGGTCGAGGCCGCCGACTTTCCTCAAACGATCCTGCGATTCCGTAACCAGCGCGCGGCGGCGACCGTCGGACTGGAGAGCCTGAGCGACGAGGCCTGGGTCCGCTGCTTCGGCCGCTTCGAGCCGCTGCCGGACAACCAGCCGACGCCGCTGGCCATGCGCTATCACGGCCACCAGTTCCGCGTTTACAACCCCGACCTGGGCGACGGCCGAGGCTTCCTGTTCGCCCAGCTGCGCGAGCAGGGGACGGATCGCCTGCTGGACCTGGCCACCAAGGGCTCGGGCCAGACGCCCTGGTCGCGGTCGGGCGATGGCCGGCTGACCCTGAAGGGCGGCGTGCGCGAAATCCTGGCCGCGTCGCTGCTGGAGGCGCTGGGCGTTCCGACCTCGCGGGCCTTCTCGCTGGTCGAGACCGGCGAGGCCCTGACGCGCGGCGACGAGCCCAGCCCGACCCGTTCGGCGGTGCTGACCCGGTTGTCGCACAGCCATATCCGCTTCGGCACATTCCAGCGCCTGGCCTATTTCGATCGGCGCGACCTGATCGTTCAGTTGGTCGATCACGTGGTCGAGACCTACTTCCCGCATCTGGCCGACGCGCCCGACCGGCCGGCGGCGCTGCTGGAGGCGACCGTGGCGGCCAGCGCGAAACTGCTGTCGCGCTGGATGACGGCCGGTTTCGTGCACGGGGTGCTGAACACCGACAACATGGTCGTCACGGGCGAGAGCTTCGACTACGGCCCCTGGCGGTTCCTGCCGCGCAATGACCCCAACTTCACGGCCGCCTATTTCGACCACCAAGGGCTCTACAGCTTCGGCCGCCAGCCCGAGGCGGTGTTCTGGAACCTGCAGCAGCTGGCCGCCTGCCTGACCCTGGTCACCGACCAGGCCGGAATCCTGGCGGCGCTGAACGGCTTCTCCGACGCCTATCGCCTGGCCCTGCGCGGCGCGATGCTGGACCGGCTGGGCGTGAAGGGCCGCAACCCGGACGAAGACGTTGAGTTGGTCAACAGCGCCTTCCGCGCTCTGGCCGAGGGCGGCGAGGCGCTGCGCTGGGAGCCGTTCTTCTTCGACTGGTTCGGCGGGGAGGCTTCGACTGGCCGGGCGATGGATGGTCCGCGCGCGCAGCTCTACCGCACCGAGACGTTTGAGACCTTCCGTCGACGGTTGGCCGACTTCGAATCCGACCGGCCCGAGCGCCTGGCCGATCCCGTCTTCCAGCGCCCCGAGCCGGAGGAGCTGATCATCGAGGAAGTGGAGGCCCTGTGGGCGCCGATCGCCGAGCACGACGACTGGGCGCCGCTGAAGGCCAAGCTGGACAGGATCGAGGCGGCGCGGGTCGCTTACAGCCTGGGCGACAAAAACGCCGCACCCTGAGTTTTTTCATTCGGACGCGGAACGACCGTCAAGTTTCCGTCTTACAGTTCCGGCACAGTGCCTGAGACGAACGCCCGCGTGGAGATTCCCAATGCGCATCTTCCAACCGATCATGCTGGTCTGCGCCGTGGCCATGTCCTTCATGGGCGCCCTGGGCATTCCGGGCTGCTTCCGCGCCATCGGCGAGTGCCTGCGCGACCGTCCTGAGCTGGCCTAGCCGCTCCCTTTAAGCGCTGAGCGCTTCTCGCTGAACGGCGGTTTCGCGCGTCAACCGACGGCGAGCGGTGACGCTGAACGCCGTAAGGAACTTCTCCAGGAACAGCCACGTCGCCTGGTCGTGATCCAGGTGATGGGTCAGAAGACCAATGGGCTCATCCCACTGGCCGGCGGCGCGACGTTGCGCCAGCAGCCGCCGCATCCGGATCAGGAACTTCCAGGTCCCCCGGAACCGGCCGCCGCCCTTCCAGCGTAGGACGTCCAGGTGTGCGTCGAGACGCGTGACGCCGCCGTCCGACCCGCTGTTGAAGTCAAAGGCTGACACCACCGAAATGGACGAGTCGGGCAGGACCTCCAGCAGTTGCGGCTGCAGATTGTTCCACGGCGGCACGAACAGCGTCGGGGCGGCGCCGGCGCGGTGGAAGGCCGCCACGGTGGCGCGTAGTTGAGCGCGGACCCAATCGATGTCGTCGCTGTCGATGATCTCGCCGAACCCCTGGCCTTCCGGCTGGCGGTTGACGTGGGTGAAGCCGTGGACCGCCAGCTCGACGTCCGGCTCGTCGTCCAGGCGGCGGGCCAGAGACGGCAGGTTGGGACCAGCGATCGCGGCCAGGGTCAGCGGCGCGTCACGGCGGCGCGACAGGCTGATCAGCCGCTCCAGCGCGCCGGTCGGCGCGCGGGCGTCGTCATCGCGCCACCACAGCACCGGCGCATGGCCGGCCTTGGCCCAGAGCGCGAGCTCGGACCCCAGGACCAGGCGGAAGGCGAGCGGCAGACCGGCCATAGGGCTTACTGGCCGGCGGCCTCGACGCGGCGCAGCGGCAGCGCGGCGGCGGCCGGGCGCTCGGCCTTGGCCGCCTTGGCGCGGGTGCGCAGGATCTCGCGAGCCCGCAGGTTCGACAGGATCGGATAGAGGCCGGCCATCAGCGAAATGAGGAAGCCCAGGTCGCCTTCCTTGTAGCCCTTGCGCGAGACGTAGCACTTGAAGAACCGGCGCACGCCGCGGAAGGCGTCGTCGGCCAGGCCCTTGATCTTGCCGTTGTCGGCCAGGTCCTGGGCCTTCAGGGCAGTGTAGCGGCCCAGGCGCGCGAACATGTCGGCGATGTCCTCGTCGACCATGTGGACCAGAGGCGTCTTCAGGCGGCCGCCATAGGCGCCGTCCAGCTTGGCGCCGGGATGGACTCGCTCGGCCTTCCACGACTTGACGCCGCGGCGGAACAGACGCGCGGCCGAGGCCGTGCCGAACGAGCCGCCCCAGCCGTGGCGGACGAGCTGCTCGCCGACATAGTTGTCGATCGGGATCTGGTACCAGTCGGCGGCGTCGGCGCGCTCGACGGTCTCGCGGATTTCCTTGGCGAAGGCCGGGGTGACGCCTTCGTCGGCGTCCAGCTCCAGGATCCAGTCGCCGGTGCAGCGGGCGATGCCGGCGTGCTTGCGCGGGCCTTCGATCGGGAAGATGCCGGCGACCACCACGGCGCCATAGTGGCGGGCGATGGCCTCGGTGCCGTCGCTGCAGCGGTCGGCGACCACGACGATCTCGTCGCAGAACGCCAAAGCCGACAGGCAGGCGTGCAGACGCTGCTCTTCGTTGTGAACGCAGATCAGGGCCGAAATCTTGGCCATCACAGTATCCTCGATCGAACGACCACGCCCCCGCAGCCGCTTCGATGAGAAGACGCCGCCGCACGCGGCCGCCCTCCGGTCCCGCGCATGACAAATGTTTAAGCTTTGCAACAAATTGCCCCCAAAGTGGGGGAGGCGGCGACGCCTAGAAGTTGGCCGACAGGGCCAGGCTCCACGTGCGCGGGCGTTGCGGCGTCACCTGGCGGACCTGGCCGAAGCTGAACGGGTTGCCATAGGCGAAGGTGTCGCTGGAGCTGTTCCAGGGATTGCTGACGAACAGGGCCGCGCGCCAGCGGTCGGTCAGCATCTGGGCCGACAGCTTGCCGGTGTAGTAGCCGCCCATGGTCGGCGAGAAGCGCGGGTCGAAGGTCAGGCGGGACTCGCCGATGTATCCGGTCTCGGCCGTCAGCATCAGGTTAGCGTCGGCGGTGATCGGCCGCTGGTAGGTGACCAGGCTGCCGAACGAGACGTCCGGCACGCCGGGCAGGCTGGCGCTGTCGGTGATGCCGTAGCCTGGCGCGATGCGGGTCAGCTTCGGCGCGTTGAAGAGGGCGTTGCCCTTCAGGGTCAGGTGCGGCGTGACCTTCCAGCCCGCTTCAAGCTCCAGGCCCCGGTTGCGGCCGTCGCCGATATTGGCGGTGTAGGACAGGCCCGAGGCGAAGTACTGATCGGTCTGGATGTCGCGCCAGTCGTCGTAGAACAGCGCCGCGCGCAGGTTCACCCGCCCGTCGAACGGGTTCAGCGTCGCGCCGATCTCGTAGTTGCGCAGGTGGTCGGGCTGGAACACGCGCCGGTTCTCGGACGGCGTGGCCAGGCCCCCGGAATTGAAGCCGCCGGCGCGGTAGCCTTCCGAACTCAGGGCGTAGATCATGCCGCCGCGCGCCAGGTCGCGCTGGATCGAGACCTTTGGCGAAAAGCCGCTGAACGAGGCCTCGCGGTCCAGGTCGCGCGACTGGCCTGGGGCTGGGGCGGTGACGTAGGAGCGGGTGTGGACCGTGGTCTTGAACGACCGTCCGCCCAGCGCGACCTTCCAGTTGCGACCCAGGTCGTAGGTCGCTTCGCCATAGAGGGCGTACTCGTTCAGCCGATCCTTGCGGTTCTCGTCATAGACGCTGCGGGTGACGTTGTTGGCGCGGGCCCGCAGGTCGTAGTCGCCTTCCTCGATGCTGGTGGCAAGGAAGCCGCCGATCATCCAGCGCAGCCGACCCACGGCCGGCGCGGTGTAGATCATGTCCTCCACCACCATGCGCACACGGGCGGATTCGTCGTAGACGCCCAGCTCCAGGGCCTCTTCGGAGAACTCGCTGAGCGAGACGGTGGCGTCGTAGCGGCTGGCGTAGCGGTGGGTGACGTAGCCGGTCACCGACTCGAACTGGCCCCAGTCGCCCGAGCCGCTGACCTTGACCGAGGTCTGAGCCAGGCGGTTGCGGTGGATCTCGCGCACCTGGTTGGCGCGGCGGGGGCCGCCAGGCGTCAGGGTGACGTACTGGGTGTCCTTGGACGAGACGCTCTGCAGGGCCGTGCCCAGCTTGACCTGCCAGTCGCCCAGGTTCACGCGCCAGGCCGCGCGGCCGCCCCGGCGCGTGGTCTTGTCGACGTTGGACAGGCGCAGGTTGACGTCGTCGAGATAGCCGCCATCGACATCGTAGTAAGCCGCGACCCGGACGGCCGAGAGCTGGCCGATCGGCGCGTTGACGACGCCTTCGGCGCGATAGCTGTTCGAGCCGGACTCGGTGGTCGCGATGGTCGAGCCGACCGAGGCCGAATAGGTCCCCAGCTCGGGCTGGCGGGTGACGATGCGGTAGATGCCCGACAGCGAGCCGCCGCCATAGAGCGAGCCTTGCGGACCGCGCAGCACCTCGACCCGGTCGACATCGATCAGCCGCAGGTCCGGGTCGGGGGCGTTGTAGTTGACCGGCACCTCGTCGAGATAGGTGCCGACCGTCGACTGGGTGCGGCCGGTGAAGGTGCCGTCGGACAGGCCGCGCAGCAGGATCTTGTTGCGCGCCGCCCCCAGGTTGGTGGTCATGAAGCCGGCCGTCTGGCGGGCCACCGAGGCGGTCTCGCCGACGCCGGTGTCCTGCAGCTGCGGCGAGGCGATGACACTGACGCCGCCGGGCAGGGCGCCCAGGCGGGGCGAGCGCTTGCCGGCGTTGATCACCAGCGGCGCCAGGGGCGCGATCGCCTCGGGCGTGGCGATCGTCGGCTGGGCGGCGACCACCGGACGCGGCGCGGGCGGCGAGGCGGGCGGG